>CAYQRM010000240.1:0-11817 GCA_964419785.1 uncultured Solibacteraceae bacterium
CGTTTCTCGACTTCCGGCGCGCCGATGCGCGCCCGGAGCTCCGCCGGGACATAGCGGAACGTCGTAATGCTCAGGTCCTGCGAAAGCGGCTCGAACTCCGCGTGCTCGCGCACCCGGGCGTCGAGCCGCCGCGCGAGCCGCATGTCGTCGGCGATCATCTCGATCGCCCCCGCGCGGCCGACCTGGCGCAGCCCCAGCCAGACCTTCAGCGCGCGGAATCCGCGTGAATTCTGCAAGCCGCGATCGACGAAGTTGATCGCCTCGTCGACGTCGAAGTGGTAATACGCCGGGTGATACGAGAACGCGTGCGTGAGATCGCCCGGCCGGCGAACCAGCGCGCAGCCAGCCTCGAGCGGCGCGTACAACCACTTGTGGGGATCGACAGCGACCGAGTCGGCAAGCGAGAGCGCGCGCAGATCGTCGGGCGCGCCTGGAGCGAGCGCGGCCAGCGCGCCGTACGCGCCGTCGACGTGAAGCCACAGGTCGCGTGCGCGGCACGTCGCGGCGATCTGCGACAGCGGATCGACCGCGCCGGTGCTGACCGATCCAGCCGCGGCGACCACGAGAAACGGGTGATCGCCGTCGGCGCGATCGCGATCGATCTGCGTCTCGAGCGCAGCCACGTCCATCCGCTGCCGCGCGTCGACCGGCACCCAGCGGATCGCGTCCGTCCCGAGGCCGAACAGATCGGCAGCTTTCTGCAGCCACGTGTGCGTCTCGGTCGATGCGTACACGCGCAGCCGCGGATGACCGACGAGCCCGGTCGCCCGAATGTCCCACGGCGCCTTCGCCGCGCGTGCCGCGAGAAAGCAGACGAAGTTCGCCATGTTGCCGCCGCTCACGAGCACGCCGTCGCCCCCCGCCGGGAAGCCGATGAGCTCCGCGATCCAGCGCACGGTCTGCGCTTCGATCTCTGTCGCCAGCGGCGAGAGTTTGAACGAGCCCGTGTTCTGGTTGATCGCCGCCGCGAGCAGATCCGCCAGCGCGCCGATCGGCGCCGGGCTGGACGTGATGTACCCGAAGAATCGCGGATGAGCGTTGAACAAGGAGTGTTCGAAGAGCTGAGACGACGCGTGCTTGATCAAATCGCGTGCGTCTTCACCATGCTCGGGCAGCGCCTGGTCGCTCTGAAGCGCTCGTCGAATGTCAGCGGGCGACTCGCCTTTTGTCACCAGGCCGCCGGGCATCCTCGTGAGCCAGTCTGAAATCGCATCGACGAGCTCATGCCCGATGACTCTGAATCGCTCCGGCTCGAGATCCATCGGCGCCGTGCGTGTACTACTGAACTTTTCCCTTTTCGTCGTCATACGGTGGCCGCACCGCACCAATTGTACGAGCGTGCACAATCAATGAGCTGGCGTCATGGCGGTCATGAGCGCGCCATGCATGGTCCGGACCTCGGAGACGATGAGCTCGGGCTCGTCGAGCGGAATCCAGTGACCGCTGTGCGACGCGATCACATGACGGCCGCGCGTGGAGAGACGCGCGAGCGCGTCCTGCTGCCGGAGCCGATGATCGCCGGGATGGGTCATCGAGATCGTCACGAGCGGCAGATCGCCGTAGCCGCTCGACGCGGCGTCGAGCGTTTCGCGCGCGCTTTGGGAGATCGATTCGATCTGGCTCCCGAGCGCCTCGTAAAACTTCGGCTTCGTCCAGAAACGGCGCAAGGGGCGTCGCACCTCCGGCGGCAACTTCCAGAGCGGCGCGAGCAACCAGTCGGTGTCGGCGCCGAGATCGCCCCGCGAGATCGCGTCGACGAGGCGGCGCGCCGGACCGACGGCACCGAGACCCACGAGTTCCGATACGACGCGCGCGATGCCGAGCCGCGACGCCAGGCGACCGTGACGACAAAGCCGCACGCCGCGAGCGATCCGCTCCCGCTCCTTCGGCGCCGGCGTCAGCCAGTCCTCAGGGTGCGCGGGATCGACGAGCACGAGACCCGCAACGTCGTGTCGGTACCGTGCGGCGAAGATGCGCATGACGAGGCCGCCGAACGAATGGCCGACCAGGATGAACGGCGGCGCCTCGCCCGCGCGCGCGAGCAGCACCCGAAGTTCGTCCGCCGCGCGGCCGGCTGTGCGCGGCAGCGGCCCGGCATCGCTCCAGCCGAATCCGGCGCGGTCGTACGCAACCGCCCGCGCAAACTCTGCCACCGGCGGGTGCACGAAGGTCCAGCTGATCGACGAGCCGCCGAGCGCGGCGTCAAAGACGACGACCGGCGCCCGCGAGCCGAGCGCCAGCACGTGCAATCGGTGTCCGCCGATGTCGACCAGCCGTCCAGGGGTGGTCATCGTCTTCGATCGCAGGATGCCACACCGTGAACGTGAAGGTCATGAAGCACATGAAGAGCGTGAAGGGCTGGCCGGGGCGCGGTCGATCTGACGGCCGCCTGCGGCGGCCATGGCGTTGAGTGTGGCGAGCAAGAAAATAAGAGCGCCACTGCAAGTCCTTCACGCTCTTGCTTTCTCGCTCGCCGCACTCAACGCACCCGGCGAAGCCGGGCGTCAGATCGACCGCGCCGCGGCCAGCCTTCCTGTTCTCCGTCAGTCTGACTTCATGTTCTTCATGGCCTTCACGGCCTTCATGTCAACGCTCTTGGCCTACAACCTGGACTTCGGCCCGACCGCGATGTTGTCCGGCGTGCGATACGCCTCCCACGCGTCTTTGCCATCGAGCTCGAGGACGACGAAGCCATGCGGACTGTATTGACCGGGCGCGGCCGTAACCCAGAAGTTGGGGCCGTCGAGGAGCATGGCCTCAGGCGCGTGCGGGCGCTGGTGGAGGTGAATCCAGTTGTAGAGGTCGCCGTGCGCGCCGATCGCCGTGTCGCGAAACGACGGAAAGCCGCCGTGGCCGATGCAGCGGCCTTTCACGCCCCATTTCGGATGCGGCTCGTAGATGACGAGCCGATGCTCGTGCCCCCAGAACCACGCCTCGATGCGTCCGGCGTCGAGCAGCGGCCCGAGCGCGGTCTGCAGGTTCGGGCCCTGATCGTCGAGCGCCGAGAACGGCTGATGATGCGAGCAGAGAATCACCTTCCGCGTCCCGGCCGCCGCGACCATCTTGTTGATCCACGCGAGCTGGGTCGCCGAGATCGCGAAATCTTCATACGACGTGTCGAGACCGAGAAGCAGCCAGTTCGTGTTCTGCAGCGCCACACAGCTCGATGACTGCTTGAAGAATGACGTCAGCGCGTTGAAATACCCGATGCCGCCCGAATACATCTCGTGGTTGCCGTTGAGCGCGCGGCTGATCGCGTTGGGTCGCGTGGGCCAGGTCGCGACGAGTCGATCGCTGATCTCGTCCTTCGTGCCGGAGTAGTACGTGTCGCCCAGGTGCAGCACGACGTCACACGCCGGCAGTTTGCGAATGCTGTCGGCGATGACCGGCGCGCCGTAGAGGCCGGTGCCCCAGTCGGAGAAGAGCGCAATCGTCGCCTGGTCGGGAATCGCTTCGGGCGCGTTGGGCGGCGCCATGAACGGCGCTTTGTTGGAATCGAAGATGATTTCGAGCCCGGTCCCGAGCCAGCCGATGAGATCGTTCTCGTTGAACTTGACCTGCACGGTCTCGACCGCGGTGCTGTCCCCCGCGCTCGTCGTGACGGTGGTTTGATCGACGGCCGTCAGCACTTTTCCCGCCGCCGACGCGCGATCGACCAGCATCGTCTGCAGCCGTGACGCGAGATCGTCTTGCGGCGTCGACAGGATCTTGTCGCCCTGATCGGCTTGCTGCAGCGACGACAGCGCCTGGTTGAATCGCCCGACGTACTGCGCTTTCTTGGCGGCGTCGCCGCCCGAGGCGTTGGTCGCCGCGCGATCGACCGCGTCGTTGACGGCGGTCGGATTCTCGTTGAACGCCTGCTCGATTTGTCCGTACGGCACGACGACCGCACCCATAGGTTGTCTCCCCTGCGCCACTCTACGCCGATTTCACGGTTTTCTCACAGTCCACTCACGACGAATTGCCCGGGCGCTTCGTAGGATCGCGCCATGGCGACGCACCCCCACGAAGGACTGCTCGGCCAGGGTGCGGCGCCGGCGGATCGCAAGACCTCGGCCTCGATCCTCGCGCCGATCGAGCGGCGCATCGCCCGCTGGGCGCTTCAGTTCGTGCCGAGCTGGCTCGAGTCGCAGCATCTCACGCTCATGACGCTCGGCTGGAGCGCGATGGTCCTCGCGGCGGCGATCCCCGCGCGATCGAATCCTCGGTGGCTCGCGGTCGCCTCGCTGGCGATCGTGCTGCAGTACCTCACCGACGCGGTCGACGGCAAAGTTGGCCAACTGCGCGATGCCGGGCTCGTCCGGTGGGGCTACTACATGGATCACCTGCTCGACTACGTGTTCCTCTGCGCGATCCTGATCACGTACTCGCTGCTTCTACCAGATCGATTCGAATATCTGATGACGATCGCGCTCGCGATCGCCGGCGGGTTCATGGTCAGCGCGTTTCTCGCGCGCGCGGTGACCGGCGTGCTCGATATCAGCTTCGTCGGACTCGGACCAATTGAGATGCGTCTGATCTTCGTCGGGATCAATACCTGGCTCGCCACCGTCGGCCGCGCCGAGATGCTGCAGGTCGTCCCCTATGTCATTGGGGCGGCCCTGGTCGTGCTCACCGCGCTCGTCTACAAGACGCAGCGCCGTCTCTGGATTCTGGATCGAGGCGTTCGGCACTAAGCCCCAGGCCTCGGCGTGGCCCCGCACTCCGCCCCCGGCACTCCAGTCGTATACTCTGTCCGTTTGCGGAGGGTGGGCCCGTGGCGAAGAACTCGATCGTAGGTAGCGTGCTGGGCGTAGCGCTTCTCGGAGCGCTCGTGGCATCGATGACGGCGCAAGGCACGACCGCGTCGACGTTTTCGGAGATGCGGTGGCGATCGATCGGTCCGCCGCGTGCAGGCCGGGCGCGCGCGCTCTCGGGCGTCGCGAGCCAGCCGAACGTCTTCTACATCGGCTTCGACAATGGCGGCGTGTGGCGCTCGACCGACTACGGCTCGACCTGGACGCCGCTGTTCGACACGCAGCCGACCGGATCGATTGGCGCGATTGCCGTCGCCCCGTCCGATCCCAGCGTGATTTACGTTGGCAGCGGCGCCGGCATCATCCGGCCGGACCTGTCGACCGGCGACGGCATGTATAAATCGACCGACGCCGGTAAAACCTGGACGCATCTGACGGCACTGCGCGACACGGCGATGATCGCCAACGTCGACGTCGATCCGAAAAATCCCAATCGTCTGTTCGTCGCCGCTCTGGGCCATCCGTACGGGCCGAACGCCGAGCGCGGCATCTTCCGCTCGACCGACGGTGGCGCGACGTTCACCAAGACTCTCTACAAGGATGAGTACACGAGCGGCAACGACGTCCGCATCGATCCGGCCGACTCGAACATCGTCTACGCCGCGCTCTGGCAGCAGCAGCAGGGTTTCTCCGAGAACGGCGCGTTCGGCGGCACGGCGCAGTCGAACAGCGGCGGTATTTTCAAGTCGACCGACGGCGGCGGCACGTGGAAGCCACTCACGACGGGATTGCCGCCGGTGCTCGAGGCCAATCTTGCAATCGCGCCGAGCAACTCGAAAGTGATCTACGCGACGGTCGCGTGCGTTGGTCCGTGCACGCCGCCCGCGCCGGAGCCCGCGGGCAGGGCGGGCGCGCCGGGCGGTGGCGGCCGAGGCGCCGGTGGACGAGGCGGCGGTGGCGGCGCGATCGGATTTTTCAAGACCGTTGACGGCGGCGATCACTGGTTCCTCGCGACCGACGATCCACGCGTCGCCGAAACGGGGTCGCAGCGTCATCCGCCCGACACGCGGCCGCTCGGCCGCATCGGCGGCGGCGACCTGCCGACCATCGTCGTCGATCCGAAGAACGAAAAGGTCGTCTACAGCTGCTCGACGGTGTACTGGCGCACGGAAGACGGCGGCCTCACGTGGTCGGCCGTGCGCGGCGCGCCGGGCGGCGACGACTATCAGAAAAGCTGGGTCAACCCGAACAATCCCAACATCATTCTGCTCGTGAGCGATCAGGGCGGCGTCGTGTCGGCCAATCGCGGCGAATCGTGGAGCAACTGGTACACGCAGCCAACCGCGGCCGTCTATCACGTCACCGCCGACAACGCGTTTCCGTACCGGCTGTGCAGCGGTCAGCAGGATTCTGGATCGGCGTGCGTCGACAGTCGCGGCAACGACGGGGAGATCACGTTCCACGATTGGCATCCGGTGAACATCCAGGAGTACGGCATGGCCGCACCGGATCCGAAGGATCCGGATCTGGTCTTCGGCAGCCAGCGCACCGGCGTCTCGCTCTACAACCGCAAGACGGGTCAGACCGCGTCGGTCGGGCCCGCGGCTTCGGATCGCGGCGCCGACTTCGGCCGCAACGTGCGCACGATGCCGCTCGTCTGGTCGCCGGTGGACACGAACGTGCTGTTCTACGCGTCCAACGCGGTCTTCAAGTCGATCGATCACGGACACAGCTGGACGCGCATCAGCGGCGATCTGACGCGCCAGACGTGGGCCGTGCCGGCGAGCGCCGGCAAGTACGCCGCCGGCGTCACCGCGTCGCCGCAAGGCACGATCACCGCGCTCGCCCCGTCGCCGCGCGATCTGAACGTCCTGTGGGCCGGAACTGACGACGGCAACATCCAGATCACGACCGACGGCGGCGGGAAGTGGACTGACGTCACGCCGGCGCAATTCAAGCCATGGACGCGCATCTTCAACATGGACGCGGGCCACTTCGACGCGCAGACGGCCTACGCGGCCGCGAACACGCTGCGCGTGGACGACATGAATCCGCACTTCTGGCGCACGCACGACGCCGGCAAGACGTGGACGGAGATCAACACCGGCATCGCGGGCGGCGCCGTGGCGAACTCGATTCGCGAGGATCCGCACACGCGCGGTCTGCTTTACGCGTCAACCGACACGCAAGTCTGGGTGTCGTTCGACGACGGCGGTCACTGGTCGTCGCTGCGGCTGAACATGCCGGCGATTTCCGTGCGCGACATTCAAATCAAGGACGACGACTCGTGCCTGTGCTCGGACCTGGTCGCCGGTACGCACGGCCGCGGCTTCTGGATCCTCGATGACGTCACGCCGTTGCGCCAGCAGGCCGAGCTCACCGCCGCGCGCGCGCCGTTCTTGTACAAGCCCGCGACCGGCATCCGCGTGCGATTCGGCATGAACGATCCGACGCCGTGGCCGCCGGAGCTCCCGGCCGGCGAGAACCCGCCGCCCGGAGCGCTCATCGATTACTACTTGCCGGCGAAGGCGACCGGCGAGGTGAAGCTCGAGATTCTGAACTCGGCGAACCGCGTGATTCGTTCGTACTCGAGCAATGATCCCGTCCGCGATCCCGATCCGGCCAAAGATCCCGCGGCCTACAACAAGGTCTGTCAGGCCACGCCGACGGCCCCCGACTGCGGCCTGCCCCTCTACTGGCCCGCGCCACAACAAGTGCTCTCGACCGCGGCCGGTCATCATCGCTTCTCGTGGGATCTTCACTATGACCCGCCGGCCGGCGGTGGTGGCGGCGGACGCGGCGGTGGGGGCGCCGGCGGGGCCGTGCCGCATCGCACCTACCCCGGCGTCGCGTCGCCGTGGGTCGCGCCCGGCAACTACACCGTTCGGCTGACCGTCGACGGCAAGAATCAGACACAACCGATCACGGTGAAGATGGATCCGCGCGTCGGAGACTCGCCCGCCGTGCAGCAGATCTACACGCTCACGACGCAAGCTGAAGACAACGCGGCGGCAGCGGAAGTCGCGCTCAAGGAAGCGCGCGATGCCGTGGCGACGCTTCACGCGAAAGCGCCGTCGGCCGACAACGACGCACTGATCAAAGACATCGAAGCGATCGCTCCGCCCGGAGCGGCAGCGACGGGCGCGGGCGGCGGCGGACGCGGCGGCGGTGGCGGACGCGGCGGGGGTCGGGGCGGCGGCGCAGCGGCCGACGCGGCCGGTCCTACGCTCGCGTCGATCGGTGCTGAGCTCGTTGCTTCGGTGATGCCGCTGCAATCGTCGGAAATGGCCCCGACGGCCGCGGAGCTCAAAGTCTGTCAGGACCGTCAGGCCGAGTTCGCGGCGCTCATGACGAAGTGGAGCTCGCTCAAAGCGCGGATCAAGTAAAAAGGCGTAGAATCCCGTCAGAGCTGAGATGCCGGCGCGCTGGATTCGGCGCGGGATCGTCGCGACGATCGTTGTGGTCGCGGCGATGCCGGTCCGCACATTGCCTCGGCAGAATACTCCCCCCTCAGTTCGGCGGCCGCGCGGCATATACGCCGTCGTCTCCGACACACGAGGAGGCCGCAAAGAAGACCTCGACGCGCTCCTCGCCAATCCTGCGGTTTCGGGACTGGCGATGCGCGTCTTCTGGTCGTCGCTGCAGCCAGCGAAAGACCACGTCGATTTTTCGTCGCTCGACGCCGCGTTTGCCGCGGCGGCGGCGAAACACAAGACAGTCCAGCTGATTCTGGTGCCAGGCTTCGGCACGCCGTCGTGGGTGCTCGACGAACTCACGAACTGCGACGATGCACCGGCGCAGTCGGCGGGGAGCGCAGCCAGCGGGCATCGCGGGGGACGCGCGGAGACGAGGCGCGGCGGATCACGCGGCGGAGAGGCGTCGAGCGGCGAGTCCTCCGGCGGATCGCCGACGTGCGGCAAGGCCACGTTCGAAAATACTGAAGGTCGCGGCGCCCGTGCGGCCCCGCAGCCGCTGCCGATGCCGTGGAATGCGACCTACAAGAACGACTGGAAAGCCTTTCTGACGGCGGTGGCGTCGCGATACGGATCGAACGAGGCATTTGTCTCGATCGCCGTCGCAGGACCGACGGCCGAGTCGGTCGAGATCATTGTGCCGCACGCCGGCGCTGCGGTGGATCGCTGGGCGAGCCTGCTTCAGGGCGCGTACCGCGACGCGTCCTACCATCGGTCGGACAAGGCGTTCGTCGAGGAATGGGACAACGCCGTGAAGATGTACGGCGAGGTCTTCGGCAACGTGACATTGGTGCTCACGCGCGGATCGGGCCTGTTGGATTTCACGCATGGCCAGAGTGACGCCGCGCAGGCGGAGATCGTCACGGCGTTCGGCCGTCGTCAAGTCGGATCGAATATCAAGGCGACGCAGACCAGCGGCCTGAAGGCGTGCCGCGAGACCGGACCAGGAATCGTGGGCGTGAAGGAAATGGCAGCCAGCGGATCGCTTTCACCTCGGGTGCTCGGCGGCGCGCAGTTCGACACCTCGTTTTCGCAGAAGCCATCGGCGGAAGGTTGTGCCGCGAGCTGCGACTCGGCCTCGGCAGCCTGTCAAGGCCTCACGCCGAAAGATGCGCTCGTGAATGTGCTGAAGATCTACTTCGATGGCACGCCGGCCGGCGAGGCGTTCGGCGCGGCAAAAGGGCGAGCGTCGATGAATTACCTTCAGATCTACGCGCCGGACATCACATTCGCCGCGACCCAGCCGGCCGTTCAGGCTCTACTCGATCAGGCCAGCCAGCGCCTCCTGGCGCAGGCCCGGTAGTACAATCCGGCGTTCTCAGCCCGGACCTTCAGGAGTTGTTATGAAGACACGAATGGCACTCACTGTCGCGATGGCGTCCATCCTCGCGCTCGTCGTCTCGGCGCAGTCGCCGAGTCTCGCGGACATGAATACCAAGCTGCGCGCCGAAGAAACCAACAACTCCAAGGTCATGTGGATCATGCACGAGGTGAGCGACGTGCACGGTCCGCGGCTCACCGGATCGCCGGGCTTGCGCGCGGCGCAGGATTGGGCCGTCGAGACGATGAAGTCGTGGGGACTCGTGAACGTGAAACTCGAGCCATGGAACTTCAATCATCAGGGTTGGCAGAACTACGAGACATCCGCGAATGTGCTGCAGCCGTTCCAGCAGCCGCTGAACGTGCGCGCGGTGTCGTGGACGCCGGGCACGAAGGGCACGGTCGAGGGGCCCGTGCTCGTTGTCGTGCCGCCAGCGCCGCCGGCAGGCGCGGGCCGTGGCGCGGGAGCGGGCGGTGGGCGCGGCGCGGGCCCTGGCGGCGATCTCGCCGCGATCGCACAAGCGGGAACGTCGCCGGCACCGATGCCCCCACCGCCGGCGCCGTCGACCAAACCGGTGACGCAAGCGGACCTCGACGCGTACCTCGCGTCACTCAAGCCGAAGGTGCGCGGCTCGATCGTGTTCTATGGCGAGCACGTCGACGTCGCGGAGAACTTCGTGCCCGCGCCGCTCCGGCGAACCGATGACGAATGGCAGAACGCGGCGCGCGGGCGTGGCCGAGGCGGACCAGCGCCGGCGGGCGGCGGGCGTGGCGCGGCAGCTCAGGACACGGGACTCACCGCCGCGCAAATCGCGACGCAGGTGAACAAGTTCCTGATCGACAACGGCGCGCTCGTGAAGATCACCGACGCCGGTCGCGCGTACGGAATCATCGTTCAGCAATCGACGTCCGGCTATAACGAGAATCCGGACAACCCGAATCTGCCGACGCTCATCATGGGCAACGAAGACTACGGGCGCATCTATCGGACGGCGACGATCGACAAACTGCCGATCACGGTGCGCGTGAACATCCGCAGCGAGTTCTATCCCGACGGCAAGACTGTCTACAACGTCACGGGCGAGCTGCCGGGGACCGACAAGGCCGATGAGGTCGTGATGCTCGGCGGGCACTTCGATTCGTGGAATCCGGCAACGGGCGCGACCGACAACGGCGCGGGCTCGACGATGGCGCTCGAGGCCATCCGGTTGTTGAAGGCCGTGGGCGCGCGCCCGCATCGCACGATTCGCGTCGCGCTCTGGAGCGGCGAGGAGCAGGGGCTGTACGGATCGATCGCGTACGTCGCACAGCATTTCGGCAGCGCGGAAAATCCGAAGCCCGAGTTCTTCAAGTTCGACGGGTATCTCAACATCGACTCGGGCACCGGCAAGCCGCGCTCCGCCAGCGTGTTCGGTCCGCCCGAAGCCGCGGCGATGATTCAAACGGCGATGGACTTCTTCAAGGATTGGGGCTTCTACCGCGCCAATCCGACGTACGGCCGCAACACCGGCGGCACCGACAGCACGTCGTTCAACAACGCCGGGCTGCCGGGCATCGGCTACGGTCAGGACCCGTTCGATTACGGTTCGTATACGCACCACACGAGCTTCGACACCTACGAGCGCATCTACGAGCCCGACATGCGTGAAGCGGCCGTCGAAGAAGCGTTGACGGCGTACATGCTCGCGAACGCGGATCAGATGCTGCCCCGTTGCTCGGCCGCGACGATGCCGCCGCTGCCGCCTGAGCCGGCGCAGCGCGCGGGCGGCGCGGGCCGCGGCAACGTGCCCGTAACGCCCGTGCGTCAGTTCTACGGACCGGCGCTCGCCCAGGGCGCGACCGCACCAGAAACGCCGACGACCTGCACGGCGGCGCCGCCGTCCGGGTCGGCGCCAGTCAAGCGCGGCGGCGGAAGATAGACGGCCGGCGGTCGTCGTGCGCACGCTCTTCCTGCGCGCGCTTGGCGCCATCTATCTCGTCGCGTTCGTCTCGCTGTGGCTGCAGATCCACGGCCTGATCGGCAGCCACGGCATCCTGCCCGTGTCCGATCTGATGGGCGCGGCGCGCTCGTACTTCGACACGCATCAGATCGGGATCGATCGGTATCGGCTGCTGCCGACCTTCGCGTGGATGAGCAGCAGCGATGCCGCGCTGACGATTCAGTGCGCGCTCGGCACAGCGGCGGCCGTGCTGGTGATCTTCGGCGTGCTCACCGGGCCCTGTCTCGTCGTGCTCTGGGCGTTGTACTTGTCGCTCAGCGTCGCCGGACAGGATTTTCTCGGCTTCCA
>CAYQRM010000241.1:0-4959 GCA_964419785.1 uncultured Solibacteraceae bacterium
ACGAACGTTGTGAGCTCTGCAGTTCGTGGTGCGGGATGCCCGGCCCGCTCGCACTCAGAAGAGAACATTGCGCGCGGGGAGGCATCCAGCGGCGCCTATGTTGTGAGCTCGCAGCTCGTGCGGCCGGGGCACCGGTACTGCTCGCGCACGGACGACGCCTGGGACGCAAGCGGGCGTGGAGAATCGCGAGACGCGAGCTGCAGAGCTCACAACGCTCGCGTGTCGCGATCCTCCACGCCCGCTCGGTCTTTGGACCCACCGGTGTGCGAGCGGTCCGGGCGTCCCGCACCACGAACGTTGTGAGCTCTGCAGTTCGTGGTGCGGGATGCCCGGCCCGCTCGCACTCAGCTTGGAACGCAAGCGGCGAATGCTATGATCCCTCACGCCGTGTTAACGCTGCCCACGACCAGGGAATTCGAGGAAGCTCGCGCGCGCATGGGCGCGCATGTCTACCACACGCCGCTTTTGACATCGCGCAAGCTGAGCGAGGCGAGCGGCTTCGACGTGCGGCTCAAGGCCGAGCTCTTCCAGCGCACCGGCTCGTACAAGATCCGCGGGCCGCTCAACAAGTTCACATTCCTCAGCGCCGATGAGAAGCGCCGCGGCGTGATTTGCTCGTCGGCGGGCAATCACGCGCAGGGCGTCGCGCTCGCCGCGAAAATTCACGGCATTCACGCCGTCGTCTGCATGGCGGCGAACGCGACCCCGTCGAAGATCGCCGCGACGAAAGGCTACGGCGCGGAAGTCGTGCTCCATGGGACGATCTGGGATGAGGCGAACGACCGCGCGAAGCAGCTCGTCGCCGAGCGCGGCTACACCTACATCCATCCCTTCGACGACGAGCAGTTGATGATGGGGCAGGGCACCGTGGGCCTCGAGCTCGTCCGCGATTGGCCCGACGTGGACGTCATCGTCGTCCCCATCGGCGGTGGCGGGTTGATCTCCGGGATCTCGATGGCGGCCAAGAGCCTCAACACGAAGATCAAGATCATTGGCGTGGAGTCGTCTGGCGCGCCAGGGATGAAACGCAGCGTCGACGCGGGACACCTGGTCACGCTCGATCGCGTCGACTGCATCATCGACGGCCTGCGCGTGAAGCGCGTCGGCGAGAAGACGCTCGAGGTCGTGCGGAAGTACGTCGATGAAATCGTCACGCTGCCCGACGAGCAGATTTTCGATGCGGTCGTCTGGACGATGCACCATGCGAAGCTGGTGCCGGAAGGAGCGGCGGCCGCGCCTGTCGCGGCGCTGCTGCACGGCCTGGTGAAGGCACCGGCCGGATCGAAAGTGGCCTGCGTGCTGTCGGGTGGGAACGTGAATCTCGATCAGCTGAAGGGACTTCGCTGGAACTGAACAGAACAGTGGTTCCGGTCGGGATGACTACTTGATCTTGTCCGACAACAACCCCACGCTGACCGCGTACGAGTTCGAGCAGTTGTAATCGAGAATCGCCTGGTAATTCTGGTAGACCAGGAAGTTGCGGTGCTGGCCGCGCACGAGCGACGCGGTCATCGTCGCGGGCGGGAGCTTCGTGCCGTCCATCTCGAGCACGCCGAGCTTGCGCCATTCGGAGAGCGGACGCGCCTCGGTCATCTCGCGGCGCGCTTTGCATCCGGCCGATCGCATCGGCACGTCCCTCTCGACCTTGGCCATGACGGTCTTCGAGATCCTCACCTCGCGGCCCCAGCGCGTGCCCTCGGTCCAGCCCGCGGTCTTGAGGTAGTTCGCCATCGAGCCGAGCACGTCGGCGGGCGTGCCCCAGATGTCGATCTTGCCGTCGCCGTCGAAGTCGACGGCGTATTTGAGGAAGCTCGAGGGCATGAACTGCGGCTGGCCGATCGCGCCCGCCCAGGAGCCGATGAAATCGGGCGGCTGCACGAGGCCCTTGTCGAGAATCACGAGCGCCTGGAAGAGCTCCGCGCGAAACAGCGCGGGGCGGCGCGAGTCGTAGGCGAGCGTCGCCAGCGCGGTGACGACCGGACGCACGCCGGTGAATTGTCCGAAGTTCGACTCCATCCCCCAGATCGCGATCATGATCGGTCCAGGCACGCCGTAGGTCTTCTCCACGCGCGCGACGACGTCATGCTGCTCGGTCGCCGCATCGGCGGCCCGCGCGAGCGTCTTCGGGTTGAGCCGTGCGGTCACGTACTCGTCGAGGCTCTGCGTCTGCTCGGGCTGCGTGCGGTCGCGCGCGATGATGACCGGGTCCGGCTGCAGGTTCGCGAACGCGGCATCGACGGTCGCCTGGCTGATGCCCTTGGCGAGCGCCTCAGTCTTGAGCGCGGTGAGCCAGTCGTCGAACGGCACTGCAGGCGTGGGAGTCGGCGTGACGGTCGGCACTGGCGCGACGGGTGGTGGTGGAGGTGTCGGTACTGTCGAGACCGGAGGCGTCTGGACCGGCGGCGTCTGAACCGGTGGCGGATCCTGCCGCGCCGCTGGAACGGCCGTCCAGAGGCACGCCAGCAGCGCGCCGGTCGTGACAAATCGCATACTCAACTCAATCCTCGGGCGGCTGGTAGGAAACCGCAATTGAATTGTTTATCGGCCGTAGGCTCGAGGGCGTGCACTACGAAGCTCACGAATAAACATGAAGGACATGAAGGAGATGAAGGACATGAAGCAAGAAGAACCGCCCGTCGATCTGACAGCCGCCGGAGGCGGCCCTGGCGGGTGTCACGATGAGCGAGAAAACAAGAGCGGCTTGGATGCACAACGCTCTTGTTTCTCGCTCATCGTGACACCCGCGCCCGGCGAAGCCGGGCAGTCAGATCGACGGGCGGTTCCTTCATGAACTTCATTTCCTTCACGACCTTCAGGCCTGCTACTCGTCCTCTTCCTTCACCTCGCCGCGCTCGGCCTTGGACGCCGCGACAATCTTCGCGTGCAAGTGCGACGGCACCTCGTCGTAGTGCGAGAACTCCATGTGGTACGACCCGCGGCCGCCGGTCGTCGAGGTCAGCGTCTGTTCGTAGGTCAGCATCTCGGCCATCGGCACGGTCGCTTTGATGACGGTCGCCGCGCCGCGCGTGTCCATGCCGGCGATGCGGCCGCGGCGGCTGTTGAGGTCGCCCATCAGGTCGCCGGCGAAATCGGACGGCGCGTAGACCTCGACGTTCATGATCGGCTCGAGGATCGTCGGCTTGGCGCGCGACATGCCGTCGCGGAACGCGAGTCGCCCCGCCAGCTTGAACGCCATTTCGCTCGAGTCGACGTCGTGGTACGACCCGTCGGTCACGGTCACGCGAAAGTCGACGACAGGGTAGGTCGTCATGTAACCGCGCACGCGCGCTTCCTGGATGCCCTTTTCGACGGCCGGCACGAACTGCCGCGGAATCGAGCCGCCGAAAATGTCGTTGACGAACTCGAAATCCTTGCCGCGCGCGAGCGGTTCCATCGTGATCTTGCAGTCGCCGAACTGGCCGTGGCCGCCGGTCTGCTTCTTGTGGCGGCCGTGCGCTTCGACTCGGGCGGTGATCGTCTCGCGGTACGGGATCCGCGGCGGCTTGAGGTTGACCTCGACGCCGAACCGCCGCCGGAGCTTCGCGACCGTCACCTCGATATGCAATTGGCCTTGACCCGAGAGCAGCAGCTCGTGCGTCTGCGGATCGCGGTCGTAGCTGATCGATGGGTCCTCCTCGCGCAGGCGCTGCATGGCCGGGCCGATCTTGTCTTCGTCGCCGCGGCTCTTTGGCTCGATCGCGTACGCGAGCACGGGCTCGGGAAATTTCATCGGCGGGATCGTGAAGCCCGCCGTGCGGTCGCCGAGGGTATCGCCCGTGTGCGCGTCCTTGAGTTTCGCGACGGCGCCGAGATCACCCGCGCGCATCTCGGGCGCGTGCGTCTGGGTCTTGCCTTGCATCACGAGCAAGTGTCCGAATCGCTCCGGCGCGTCGCGCGTGACGTTGTGAACGGTCGCATCCGCCTTGAGCACGCCCGAGACGACACGAAACAGCGTGATGCGGCCCGCGAACGGATCCGCGATCGTCTTCCAGACCCAAAGGACGAGCGGATCGCCGTCCTTCGCGGCGCGCGTCACTTCTTCGCCTTTGACACTCTTGCCGGTCATCGCCCGCTCGGCAGGTGAGGGGACGTAGGTCACGAGCGCGTCGGCCAGCGGCTGCATGCCGATGTTCCGCAAGCCCGACGCGCAGTACACGGGAAAGAGCTTGCCGGCGCGGATCGCGCGGCCCAGGCCGGCGGCGAGCTCTTCCTGCGTCAGCGAGCCCGCTTCGAAGAACTTCTCCATCAACGCATCGTCGGCTTCGGCGACCATCTCGGTCAGCGCGTCGCGGGCGGCCTGCGCCTCGGCGGCCAGCGCGTCGGGAATCGCGGCCTCGGTCATCTTGCCGGACTCGTCGCCGGCGAACGTGTACGCTTTCATCGCGACGAGATCGACGACACCCTTGAAATCCTTCTCCGCGCCGATCGGCAGCTGTACAGGAATGCACGTCCGGCCGAGCGTTTCGCGCATCGAGGCCAGCGTGCGATCGAGGCTGGCTCGCTCGCGGTCCAACCGGTTGACGACGATGAGGCGCGGCAGCTGCAGCTCGTCGGCCGCGGCCCAGGCTTTTTCCGTCGACACTTGCACGCCGCCGACGGCGTCGACGACGACCACGGCGGCTTCGACGACGCGCAGCGCCGCCAGCGCCTCGGACAGGAAGTTGCCCATGCCCGGCGTGTCGATGATGTTGATCTTCGCTTTGTTCCACTCGAGGTAGGCGGGCGACGCCGAGAGCGTGTGCTTGCGGGCGATCGCCTCGTCGTCGTAATCGGTGACCGTCGTGCCCTCGTCGACTTTCCCAAGTCGATTGACCGCGCCGGCATCGAAGAGCAGCGCCGAGATGAGCTGCGTCTTGCCCGATCCGCTGTGCCCCACGAGCGCTACGTTGCGGATGCCGGTCGCGTCGAAGACCTTCATAGACGATACCCTCCGTTTACGGGGGCATCATATCAACGGCG
>CAYQRM010000242.1:0-14194 GCA_964419785.1 uncultured Solibacteraceae bacterium
ACGACGCAGCGCAAACCGCGCATCCTGCACGAGTGAGGCGACGAGCGATCCGCCGCCGGGCGATCCGACGGGCACGGCCGGTCCAGCCGAGCGCTCGACGCGCGCGATCTCGCGCCCCAGCACGTCGGAGGCCTCGAGCTCGCGCCACGCGGCCGCGGCAGCCTCGTCGGGCGTGGTGCCGCCCGCCAGTTGATCGCGATAGCGATCGTCGAGATGCTGCGCGACTTCTTCGACGATCTCGGCTTCGCGCTCCGGCCGCAGGCCGTGACCGGCAAGCCGACGGCGGATCTCGTCACGCCACTCAGGCATATTCGGCTCCTGCGATCGCCTCGATCGCCTTGACGAACCTCCGCCAGCCGCTTCGGCGCGCCGCGAGCACCTTCCGGCCCTCGCGCGTAATCGCGTACAGCCGGCGACGGCGCGCGCCGGGGCGCTCCTGCCACCGCCCGGCGATCCACCCTCGACGCTCGAGGCGATAGAGCAGCGGGTAGAGTGACGCGGCGTGGAACGTGACGCTGCCCTTCGACCTCGTCTCGATGAGCTTGGCGATCTCGTAGCCGTGCCGCGCGCGTTCCTCGACGAGCGAGAGGATGAGCAGATCCGCGCTTCCCTTCTTCAGTTCACGGGCATCGCCGCCCTGGCTAGGCTGTGAGACTGACATATGTGTGACTCATATATATCACGCGCACCAAGTGGACGATGGCCACGCGCGCCTGGTTGGGAGAATTGAACACCGGGGCATCGTGTTTCAGGAGATTTTCAGACTGAGCGGCGATCCTGTGAAGGGAGGATCGCGCATGCGCTTCATGACTCTGGCCCTCGCGCTCATGGCCGCGGTGTCCGTCACCGCACAGACGTCGTCCTACCGAATCACCCAAACGTACGCGCTCGGCGGCGACGGCAGCTGGGACTACCTCGTCCCCGACCCGCCGCGCCATCGCGTCTTCGTGGCGCGGCAGACGCGCGTCATGGTCGTCGACACGAACACGGGCAAGCTGATTGGCGAGGTGCCGGGCATCCAGGGCGCGCACGGCACGGCGATCGCCGCCTCGAGCGGACACGGATTCGCGACCTCCGGCAACGACCAGTCAGTCGTGATGTTCGATCTCGAGTCGCTGAAGCCGCTCAGCCGGATTCCGGCCGCGCTCGACGCGGACGCGATCGTCTACGACCCGGTTTCGGACCGTGTGTTCACGCTCAACGGCGACGCGCACTCGTCGACCGTGATCGAGCCGCACGCGGGCACGGTCATCAAGAATCTCGACCTCGGCGGCAAGCCGGAATACGGCGCCGCCGCGGGCGACGGCAAGGTGTACGCGAACCTCACGGACTCGAGCGAGGTCGTCGAGATCGACGGCAAGACCGCCACGGTGACAAGACGATGGTCGACATTACCTTGCCGGCAACCGGTATCGATGGCGCTCGACACGGCGCACCATCGCGCGTTCAGCGGCTGCCGCAGCGGCGTGATGGCGGTGTCCGACTACGCGAACGGAAAAATCATCACGACGCTGCCGATCGGCACGGGCGTCGACGGCGCGGGCTTCGACGCTGCGTCGAGCAACGCGTTCGCGTCAAACGCGGACGGCACGCTGACGGTCATTCATCAGGACTCACCTGACACCTATCACGTGCTCGAAACGGTCAAGACGCCGCAAGGCTCGCGCAACATGGGTCTCGATCCGACGACACACAAGATCTTCATGGCCGCGGCGGATTTCGGTCCGGCGCCGACCAGCGGCCGCGGACGCGCACCCGTGTTGCCAAATACGTTCAGGCTGCTGGTGATCGAAAAATAACGCCGGGTGTCTTTTTGGAGGACACTGTCCTCCAAAAAGACACCCGGCGTTATTTTCTCAGCGCGTCAGCTGGAGTTGAATCGCCGATGGCGTGAAGGATCCGCACGTCGAGGTCACACCGGTCATGTTCCAGGTGACCGCGTTGCCGCCGCTGCCACCCGACGCATCGAACGTGCCCGAGCAGCCGAGCCCGGCGGCTGGCGCGAAATTGAACGTGCCCGTGAACGTCCCGCTCGCGGTGCCGGAAATGTTCTGCACCGTGGCCACGAAATAGCCGACTGACGTTGCCATGTACGTGCCCGTGACGGTGGTGCCCTGCTGCGAGAGCGTCACGGTGATGTTCTGGGTACCGATCTGACCGTTCACCGTGTACTGCGCGGTGCCCATCCACGTGCCGGTGAGCGTGGACGGCGATGTCGAACTGCCGCACCGAGCGGATACCATTGCGAGCGCCAGTAAGCACGCGATACCGAAGCACTTGCGCATCACGCTTCTAAGTATATCGCCGGGTCACTTTCTGGTCCGCGCTCCACAGACTGAGTAAGAGGTCGCCGTACGGTCCAGGTGCAATGGGCCCATCGACCACGCGAGCCCTGGCCCGGATGTTGCTCTCATCCGTTTCATGAAACGCATCATTCTCGCAGCCATGTGTGCAGCGCTGGTCTCGGCGTGCTCGACGAGCGCGAAGGCACCAGACGTCTCCAAGTCCATCCGTGACTCGCTCGATCAGAGCGGCTTCAAGGATGTGTCGGTCAGTCAGGATCGCGACAAGGGTGTCATCACCCTCAGCGGTCACGTGCCATCCGACGCGGACAAGGCGCAAGCCGAGTCGGTCGCGAAAGGACTGGCCGGCGGCCAGGTCGTGGCTGATCAGATCGTCGTCGAACCGCCCGGAAACGAATCCGATGCGAAGAGCATCAGCAACGCGCTCGATTCCGGCATCGAAGACAACCTGAAAGCCTCGTTCAAGGCGCATCACGTCGCCGATTCCGTGAAGTACAGCTCGAAGGCTGGCGTCGTCACGCTCACGGGCAACGTCGATTCGGATGCGACGCGCAAGGAGGCGGCCAAGCTCGCCTCTGAAGTGCCGAACGTCACGCAGGTGATCAACGAGCTGACGGTGAAGAAGTAGCGGGCGAACGCGAGGGATTGACGACGCCGGATCTGGCCAGCGCCGCGAGCGTCACGGCCATCGGACGTCGAGCGCGCTCGACGGCCCGACGACGACGGAGATGATGCGGATGGGGCCGCCCGGCCGCCACGCATGCGAGGCGTACTCGCCGGGCGGCACGCTGGCAATCTCGAACCGGCCAGTCTCATCGGAAAGGCCGAAGTACGGCGTGTCGACCACCATCACGTACGCTGCCATCTGCGGGTGAATGTTGCAGAGGATCCGGCTGAGGCCGGGCTGATCGAACGGTACGTAGTTGACGGCGCCGACCCGGTAGAGCCCGAGATCGAAGCGCTTGCCGTCGTGATACGCGAAGACGTCGTGGAACACACGATCGTCGTTCGGGAACTTGACGCGCGTGCCGACCTGCACCACGAGCACGTGCGGAAAGAAATTGAGATTGCGTTGATCGAGCACGACCTCGCGCGCGGGCGGCGCGGGTTTGGGCGCCGACGGCGCGTCGAGCCAGATGACGGCGTCGGGAAGGCCCTTGCCTGCGAGGGTGGCTGTTCCCACGACATCGAACGGCGCGGGCGGAATCGCGAGCGCGACGAGCGGCACGAGCAGGAACAGCGGCAACCGGGCCATGGCCAAGGACACTCCAAGGGCAAATCGTGTACCGGGCGGCGTCCCGGCGCGACAGCCCGGAGCGACGTCTGCGGGCGACTCGCGGCTTACAGTTATGTCGGCCGCAGTCGGACTCCGCAGCAGCCGTCAGCGCTGAGGTAAGATGCGCGTCCATGGCCGCCGACCCGCGCGCCGCTGCATCCTCGGCGGGCACGGTGCTCGTTGTCGACGATCTCGAATCCAACTTGCCGTCGCTCGAGCAGCTCTTGAAGGCGCGACCGGACCGTGAGGCGCTGCCGACCTCGGCCGCCATCGCACGGCTGCAGGAGGAAGTTCGCCTCGGATGGCCACGCAAGGATCTCGTCGACGCGTTCATCTCGACCCGCGCGCGTTGACCTTGCCGTGGTGCAACTGTCTCGCTCCCCCACCATCGACACCGAACGTCGTCGTCTCGACGACAATGAGGAAGCGCGCGGACGTGAAGGCAGCTTCTCGCCGGTCGCCGCGATCGCGATCGGCAGCGGCTTCCTCGTCGCGGGTGCGGCGCTCGTGCTCATCGGCACGCGCGTGCTCGCGCCGGTCTCGCAGACGAACGCGCCGCTCTGGATTCTGACGGCGCTCGGCGCGTCGCTCGTGTTCATGAGCCTCACGATCGTCAACCTCGCGTGGCGGCAGCACGCGGCGGACGAACGACGGCAGGCCGCGGCAGCTGCGCGGCCGGACGTGCAGGCGCTCGCCGACTACGAGTGGGATCCCACAGGCTTCACCGTTCCCCGCTGGCACGGCGTCGTGCGCTTCATCAGTGGCGCCGCGTTCTTCACGCTGTTTCTGAGCATCTTCAACTACTGGGCGTTCGTCGCCGGCGGGCCGTGGCTGGTGAAGATGGTCACGGGCGCGTTCGACGCGCTGACACTCGTGATCTGGGGACAGACGATCGTGCGAATAGGACGCGCGCTGAAGTTTCATGGATCGCGCGTCACGTTCGATCGGTTTCCGTACCGGCCTGGCGCGACGGCCGTACTTCACTGGCGCGGTGCGCAGGGCGTGCGGCTGGCGCGTCGCGGATCGTTCACGCTTCGTTGCGTTCAAGAATCGATCGAACGGCGCGGGACGGGTTCCAATCAATCCGTCTGGATCGTACGCGATCAAGTGTGGGCCGAGACGCTCGGCTTCGACACGGCACAGGACATCGCGCCAGACGAAGACGTCATGCTCTCGTTTGACGTGCCGGCTGACGCGCTGACCACGACGCTATCCGATCGCGAACGTGCCGTCTGTTGGGAGCTCGTGGTAACGCTCGACCTGCGCGGCTTCGACTTCGCCGAGACATATCTCGTGCCGATCTATGAGTGAAAAGGATACCGGGAATACTTTCCGTGTCCACTTTTGCGGAAAGTATTCCCGTATCCTTTTCACCTTTTCACTTCACCGCGCGCGCTCGGCGAGACGCGCGAGGATCGCGCGGCCGTCGGGAGTGGTCTTGAGTGACTCGAACCACGGCTCGACGGGCAGCGTCCAGCCGGCCGAGCCCGCAGGCGCCTCACGAAGGAGATCGGCAAGCACGCGGCAGGCCTCGTCCGGGCGACTGGAGGCGACGTGCCAATACGCGCGCGCGAGCACGGACTCGGCCGAGCGACCGCCCCGGGCGAGCTCGCTCGCCGCCTGCTCGGCGTCGGCGAGCAACGCTGACGCGCGATCGGCGTGGCCCGCCTGACGCAGGCTCTCCGCCAGGCCGACGAGGGATCGCGCGTGGCGCGGAAAGGCCGCAAGCGCCCGTTCGAACATCGCCGCGGCGCCCGCCGCGTCGCCGGCACGAAGGCGAACGAAGCCGTGGCCGTCGTACGCGTCCATCCCGAACTCTTCGGCGTACAGGCTGCTGCCGGCACGCGCGAGCTCGCGATCGAACTCGGTCGTTGCCGAGGTACTGTCGCCTGACGAGAGCGCAACGAGGCCAAGCAGCCAGTGCAATCCATTCGCCGGGAAGCGCTCGGCGCCAACCGACGGCCGATCGCTCAGCGCCGCGCCTGCCCGCAGGACGTCTCCGGCGCGCGCGCGATCCCCGCGCGCGACGTGCACCATGGCCGCGCCGAAATATGCGTATGCGAGCTGCGGAAACTGTGCGATGACGGCCTCGTGCGCGACCAGCCGCGACTCGCCCCACGCCGCCATGCCGAGACGAAACAGATGGCGCCAGTTGCCGGGCTCGAGCGCGAGCGCACGCCGGCCAGCCGCCACCGCCTCGGCCGACTGATCGGCGCTCGACAGCAGCAGCGCAAGCGCTGCATGAGCCTCCGCCAGATTGGGATCGATTTCTGCCGCCGCGCGTGCGTGTGCGATCGCCGCGACGAGCGCGTCGCGATCGGGTTGATTGTGCGCGCGGGAGGCCTGAAATCGCCAGAAGTGCGCGTGCGCCAGGCCGACGTGCGCGAGCGCGTACTGTTCGTCGAGCGCGAGTGCCCGCTCGAAATCGGCGATCGCCGCCGGCACCTGCGCCGCGTCGAGCCTCTCGAGCTTGAGCCGCCCTTCCGTGAGCGCGCGGTACGCGTCGAGGCTCGCCGTCTCGCGCGCGCTGATGCGCTCGCGCGCCGCAGGCGTCACGCCAATCTGCAGCGCCGACGACAGCTCGAGCACGAGCCGGTCCTGCAGATGAAACACATCCGCGAGGGCGCCGTCCGTCTTCGCCCGGGCAACGACGCCGCGCGTGGCGGTGTCGAGGACGCGCGCGGTGATCCGGAGTTGATCTCCCGCGCGCTGGAACCCGCCCGCGACGACGAGATTGACGCCGCTTGCCGGCAGTTGATCGAGGCCGCTTGTCGGCGCGACTTTCGGCAGAAGCGATCGATCGATCACGCGAAGCGCGTCGATCGCGCGCAGATCGTTCGTCACGGTCTCCGCGATGCCCGCCGAGAGCCATGCGACCTCGGCGTCGCCACTGACATTCAAGAAATCGAGCACCGCAATCGTCCGCGGCCCGGAAATAACGCCGGGTGTTTTTTCCAGGACGGTCGCAGGCTCGACGATGGCGATGAAGCGATAGCCGCGGCGTGGCACAGTCTCGACGTAACGCGGTGATGCCGGCTCGTCGCCGAGCGCCTGCCGCAGCTCGGACACGACTTGCGTGATCGCGTTGTCGGTCACGGCGACACCCGGCCAGAGCGCCTCGAGCATCTGGTCCTTCGTCACGAGCGTCCCGGGCCGCTCCGCGAAAAGAAACAGGAGGTCGAGCGCCTTCGGCGACAGATCGATCGCCTCGGCGCCCTTCAGCAATCGATAGGCGGCGCCGTCAAGCGCGAACGGACCGACGCGGTAGGAATTCGCAGGCACTGACAGGGGAACTCCGGACCTCGGACTACGGCCCCCGGACGACTAGAGCACCGCTTTGATCATGCCTCCGTCGACTTGCAGTGAGGCGCCCGTGATGTATTTCGCGGCGTTCGACAACAGGAACACCGCGCCGGCGGCGAATTCCTCGGCCGTGCCGTAGCGTCCCATGGGGATCGTCTTCGCCCACATGTCGCGCACCGCGTCGGCCGATTCGCCCGTGGCTTTGCCGCGAAGCGTATCGAGTTCCCGCACTCGGTCGGTATCGATGCGTCCGGGCAAGAGCTGATTCACGCGGATGTGGTCTGCAGCGAGCTCGTTGGAGAGGGTCTTCGACATCGCGCCGACCGACGAGCGCACGATGTTCGAGAGCGCGAGATTGGGCACCGGTTCCTTCACGGTGGACGACGTCGCGATGACGATCGCGCCGCCGCCGCGCGCTTTCATCGACGGCACCGCCAACCGCACCATCCGTACGGCGCTCAACACGAGCTGCTCGAATGTCGCCTTCCAGACGTCGTCATCGAACGAGAGAGTCTGGCCGGCCGGCGGGCCGCCGGCGTTGACGTAGAGCAGGTCGACGCCGCCGAACTTCTCGATCGTGCGTGCGTGCCACTGAGTGATCGACTCGGCGGATTTGACGTCGCACGCCGCAGCCAGCGTGTCCATGTACGTCTCGGCGGAGATGCGTCTGGCGGCGTCGTTAATCGACGCCTCATTGCGCGACGAGATCGAGACGGTGACGCCCTCGCCCGCGAGCGCGCGCGCCACGGCATAGCCAAGCCCGCGGCTCGCGCCGGCGACCATGGCGACCTTCCCCTTCAGTCCAAGATCCATGACGCGCCTTCCTGCGCTGCGGTCCATGACAGCACGCGATCGAGCGCCTGCTTCGTTCCCGGATCGAGCGTCGGCCCTGGCGCGCGGGTCGCGGCGTCGGCGAGCACGCCGCGCCGCTTGAACACTTCCTTGCGAATCGCCATCCCGATGCCTTCCTGGAACTCAAAGCGCATCAGCGGCACGAAGCGATAGAAGAGATTCGCCGCGTCGTCGATCTTGTTGGCGCGATAGAGCGCGACGATTTTGACGAGCACTTCCGGAAACGCGAAGCCTGTCATCACGCCCGCGGCGCCGGCCATCAGCTCTTCGAGCAGGAACACGCCGCCGAGCCCACCGAGAATCGCGACCCTCGTGTCGCCGGCGGCCGCGAGGATGCGAGCCGTCTTGAACGGCGTCGGCGGATCCTCGAGCTTGATCGTACGCGCCGTCGGCACTTCTTTCGCGATGCGCGCGAGCAGCGACGCTTCCATCGCGAATCCGGAAATCGGCGGGTAGTCCTGCACCACGATCGGCAGATCGACGGCGGCGGCCAGCGCCTTGTAGTGATTGACCACGGACTCGGTGTTGAGCTTCAACATCCGCGGCGGACTGACCATCACGGCCGACGCGCCGAGTGCCTTCGCTTCCTTCGTGAACTCGATACACGTCCGCACGCCGTCCGCCGAGGCGCCGACGATGACCTTGGCGCGGCCATCGGCGGCTTTGACGACGGCGTCGACGATCACTCCGCGCTCGCGGTCCGTCAGCCGCGAGACCTCGCCAGTCACGCCGAGCGCGGTCATGCCGTTCACACCCGCTTTGACCACGAGGTCGACCACTTTCTTGATGCTGGGAACATCGATGTCGCCCTGACCGGAAAACGGCGTCGGCAGGACGGAATACACGCCTTCGAACACAGGACCCTCCCAAGCGGCCTCGCACGAGACCGGAGCCCCAAGAATCTATCAAATGCGCGGACGGGTACAATGCGGCAACGTGACCGCGCCCCTGATCATCGGCGTCGCCGGCGGCTCCGGCTCCGGCAAAACCACGGTCGTCCGTCGCATCGTCGATACGCTCGGCGGCGCGGACGTCACCGTGCTCGAACACGATCGGTACTACCGCGATCATCCCGAGCTGCGGCTCGAGGAACGGGCGGCCCTCAATTACGACCATCCGGATTCGCTCGAAACGAGCCTGCTTGTGGAGCACGTGCAGGGGCTCAAAGGCGGACGTCCGGTGGACGTTCCGGTCTACGATTTTGCGCGCCACGCCCGAAAAACCACGCGGGAGCGGCTGACGCCCCACGCGGCTGTTATTATTGAAGGTATCCTGATCTTCGCCGACGCCGAGCTGCGGGCGTTAATGGATGTGAAGGTGTTCGTCGATACGGACTCGGACACGCGGTTCATTCGGCGGCTGCAGCGCGACGTCTCGGAGCGGGGGCGCACGGTCGATTCCGTGATCGAGCAGTACGTGAACACGGTCAAGCCGATGCACCTGGAATTCGTCGAGCCGAGCAAGCGGTACGCGGACGTGATCGTGCCCGAGGGCGGGCACAATCAGGTGGCGATCGATATGTTGATGACGCTCATCCGGAGTCTGGCGCCTAAATAGACGATGGCCGACACCTCCGTCATCCAGCCGGCGGCCACCTCTCGCGACGTCACGAGTCCGTCGAGCGAGCCTCGGCCCGCCGTCACGCTCGACGCGTGGTCGCGGCTCGACTGGTCCGAGGGCCTGCAGATCGATCTCCTGGAGCCGTTCGAGAAAATCCAGGCGCGGACGCGCAATAGCACCTACGAGCTGACAATCCTCGACGGCCGGAACGGCGACGTGCTCGTCACCGGCGGCCAGTTCTTCCCCACCGCCACGCGTGTGCGCCTCAATGGCTGCACGGCCGGCGGCTCCTGCCTCAAGTGGCGCGGCGTCTACTGCGGTTTCCGCATCGAGTTTCAAGTCGGGTCGGAAGTTGTCGTCACGACCCGAGTCCAGTCGGTCGCACGCGTCGAACGCGCGACACCAGACGCGTACGTGCACTGATCGCTCCGCTTCCGACTTCTCGACTTCTCGACTTCCCGACTTCTCGACTTTCACATTTCCCCCAAGTGGTCGTTGACATCGTCCAGACGACGATGGCATCGTCGTCGTCAAGGTTGAGAAGCTGCGCGATGACCACAGACGACTACCTGGCGACGTACGAAACGATGCGCCGACGAGAGCTGGTGCGTGGGCGGGTGCGGGAGCCGGCCGCGCCGCGCTATGAGCATCAGTCCGTCGTCACTGGGCTGACCGCCGAGCTCAGCGTGTACGTCCGGCGCGAGGGATTGGGCAGAGTGTGCGTGTCGCCGATCGATGTCGTCCTCGACCAGAAGAAAGACCTCGTGCTCCAGCCCGACATCATCTTCGTTTCCAACGAACGGATCGGGATCATCCGTGGACAGATCTGGGGCGCCCCGGACCTGACGATTGAGGTCTCTTCGAAGAGCACGCTCGTCTACGACAGCAGAATCAAGCTCACCTGGTACCGCAAGTACGGCGTGCGCGAGTACTGGCTCGTCAATCCGCGGGAACGGACCATCGAAGTCGTGCGCTTCGCGAAGCCTCGACTGACGCGCCAGATGTTCAGGCAAGACGAGACGGTGCAGTCCGACGTGCTGCCCGGCCTGCAGTTGCGTCTCGGCGACGCGTTCGGCTGATAGTACGACCTTCAGCTGACACCTCGTCAGCGAATGACGTTCAGCGTCACTTCGACCTTCACGACCTCGCCGCTGATCTTGTCGGTCGCGGTCGTATACTGCGTGGTCTGGCCATCCCGCGCAATGAGGCGCATGGTCGAGCTAAACGACTGAAACGAAGGCAGGCCGGGCGACTTGGCCGCGTCACTGAAGATCTGCGAGTCCTGGATGGCGAGCGTCAAGCTGAACCGGTTGTCGTCCAAGGCCGCCGCGCTTGCGTCGATGTTCGTCCCGACGCTTCGGTAGGTGTAACTCGCCACGGGCACGTTGGGTGCGCTCATCGCACCCTGCGGCACCGGCACCTCTTCGGACATTCGCAGGCTCGTGCCGTGCGCGTCGTCCGAGTTAACTGAGAGGGTGAACGGCAGGCTGGCCGTCTTCTTCTCTCCCTGCCAGCGCGAGATCACGACCGTGACCTTCAACGGTATGAGCGGCTTGGGCGTCGACGCGGCGGTCTTCTGCGGCGGGGGCGCCGATTCCTGCGCCGCCAGCGCGGCCATCGGCACCGAGCCGATCACGATCGCGAGAACCACTCCACGTGCCCGTGTCATGACACTCATCGGTTCCTCCCTAATCGCCGGATCGTCGAACCGCCCGGCGGGGTGCCGCCAGCGGATGAACTGCCGCCGAGGGCCGACACGACAATCGGGTCGATCGCAACCGGCGGCACCACAATCGCCTCTGTCGGCGGCGTGACCGGACCTGCGGTGGTCGCGGTCGCCAGCACCGGCTCGACTTCCTTGAATGCGCGGTCTCCGGCGCGCGCAGCGCGCCAGAGCGCTTGCAACACCTCGCCTTGATTCGTGATGACGTCGAGTGACGAGCTCGAGGCGGACGCTGGCGCCGTCGCGCGCGCGAGCGAGCGACTCGCGATGCGCGGCGCCGGCGGCGCGACGGGCATGACTGCGGTCGAAGGTTGCGCGGACGACGCGACGAGCGCGGGCCCGACGGCCGGCGCGACGGCCACGGCCGGGGCACTCCCGGGCGCGGCCGGCACGGATGAGCCCCGCGTCATCACGACGATGGCGGCAACGATCGCCCCGGTGCTGGCCACCGCGACCACTGGCCACCAGAAGGCCATGCGCCTCGACGCCGGGGCCTCGGCGATGCGCCCGCGAACACCGGCGGCGAAACCGGGCGACGGCGCGACGTCGAGCGACGTCCGCAACTCGGACAACAGCTGGTCGACGTGTTCGTCAATCATGGGGAAACGACTCCCGGAGTCTTTTTCGCGCGTCGAAGAGGCGCGATTTCACCGTGCCTTCGGGGATGTCGAGCAGGCGCGCGACGTCGGCAACGCCGTGCCCCTCGATCGCCTGGAGCACGACGACAATGCGGAGCTTGTCGGGAAGGGCGTCGATCGCGTGCCAGAGACGAGACGACCGCTCGCCTTCGATGGCAAGCCGTTCGCCATGCACGCTGCCGTCGGCGAGGCGTGCCGCGGAGTTCTCACGCGCAGAGCGGCGCCGCTCAGCGCGACGAAAGTCGATCGCGAGCCGCCACGTCACGCGGACGAGCCACCCGCGGAACCGCTCGCGGTCGCGAAGGTCGGAGAATCGCCGGTAGGCCCGGGCGAACGCGTCCTGCGCGACGTCCTCGGCATCTTGACGCTGCCGGAGGACGCTGAACGCGACCCGAAATGCAAGCGTGGACGAGTCAGCCAGCCGCGCTTCGAACTCCCGGGCGAGATCGTCTGCCTCGGTCACGAGGGCGCCGGCCAGCCTCTCCACAAGCTCATTCATTCGCGCTCATGAGCAAGACGCCGCGGGAGGGGAAAGGGTTCGAAGGGCAAAGGGCAGAGGGCAAGGGGCAGAGGGCAAAGGGCAGAGGGCAAAGGGCAGAGGTTAGGAGGGGACGGGCGTGGACAGTGGTTAGGAGTCCGGCGAGGCTCGGAGCTTCTTGACCGATGTTGTGAGAATGGCGACGAATTCCCCGCTCTCGCTAACGAGCGGCCGGACCAGCTCCACATGACTGGGCTGGGTGGCAAAGAGACGGAGCCAATAGTTCGACTCCCGGGCCTCGCGGAGGGCGACGACGTACTTGGCGGCAAAGTCGCGCCGGCTGAGGGCGACTTCCGCCTCCTCGACCATTGCGCCGATAGACGTGCCGGCGGCGAACAGCTGGCGCGCCATGTGGTCATATTGCGGGCCACCGGCCGAAAGAGCCTTGAAGGCGGCGAGCAGCGTTGCCGAGAACGCAAACGTCCGCGCCTTCAAGTCCTGTCGTCGGTGTTCGGCCATTCTTCATGGCCTCGCAAGCACTGTGCCGCGCCGAGTACAACGGATCCGGGGCAAGTCGATCGTGGCATCGCATTTCTTCCCACATCGACCGCGCCGGGCAGCGCAGAACATGCACTCCCCTGCCTCTGCCCTTTGCCCTCTGCCCTCTGCCCTTTGCCCTACCAGTTCTTCGCCGGCAACGGCACCACCTGGAAGCTCTGCGGCCGGCCAACCGGCGTGACCTTGTCGCCATCGAGCTTGCCGAGCGTCGCCGTGTATCGGCCGTTCGCGACCATCGGCGTGGTGCCGCCGCGGCCGAAGCCTCCGCCGCCGCCCGCCAGCTGCTGTTGGCCGGCTGGAGGCGCCGGATTCGCTGCGGCGCCGATCGGCGCGCAGGCGATCGTGTTGCCGCCACCGCCGCGGCCGCCGCCACCGCCGCCTCCACCACCGCCGCCTCGTCCGCCACCCTGCGCGGGCTGCGCGACGCGTAGATTCCATGTGACTCGGTGCAGGCCGTCGGTCTCGGGCACGTCCATACGGCACACGTCTCTGCCGTTTTCGTCCGCAATCGTCATCACGAGATTGCCGGAGAAATTGGACGCGACGTTGTAGGTGAACGTCGCGCCGTTTGGCGGATTCGGTGTTGTGTAGTTGCCCCAGGCGGCCTGAATGTAGCCAAGCTCGTCAAACGCGTAGGCGTGCCGCAGCGGGAAGAGCGCGGCCTCCTGGCTCATCGCCTCAGGCGTGACTTCGCGCAGCGCGCTGTAGTCGTCGAGCACGTAGAACCCGCGGCCGAACGTGCCGAGCACCAGATCGCTCTCGCGCTTCTGAATTGTGAGGTCGCGCACCTGGATTGTCGGCAGCCCGCCCTTGAGCTGCACCCAGTGATTGCCGCCGTCAACGGTGAAAAACAGTCCGAATTCGGCGCCGACAAACAGCAGGTTGCCGTTCACGTGATCCTGCGCGATCGAAAACGCGTCCATGCGATCGGACGGGAAGTCGCCGTTGATCGACTTGAACGTCTTGCCGCGATCGTCGCTGCGCACGATGTACGGCTTGAAGTCGCCGCGCTGCCAGTTGTTGAGCGTCGCGAACACGACGTTGGAATCGCGCGGAGAGGCGCGCACGCTCGTGACGTAGATGCCGCCCGGGAAGTCGGCGAACTTCTCGGTCTTGCGCCACGTCTTGCCGCCGTCCTCTGTCACCTGCACCAGGCCGTCATCGGTCCCGACGTAAATCAACCCTTCCATCAGGGGCGACTCGTCGATGGTGACGATGTTGCTGAGCGGGGTCGTGGCGTTGTTGTACGCGACGGTGTTCGCCGGATCCCAGACCTTGCCCATGATCGGGATCACGCGCGGATCGAGGGCGCGCGAGAGATTCGGGCTGATCACCATCCAGTGGTCGCCGCGATCGTCGCTGCGATAGAGCTTGTCGCTGGCCCAGTAGAGCCGCGTCGGCGAGAAGGGGCTGATGATGTATGGCGCGTCCCAGTTCGTGCTCTCACCAGAGCCGCGCCCGCCGCGTCCGCCCCCCGCCGCACCTGCGCCGCCAGCTCCCGCG
>CAYQRM010000243.1:0-12333 GCA_964419785.1 uncultured Solibacteraceae bacterium
GTTGCTACTATGCGCAAGGGATGACGCTCGCAGAAACCGGCCGGCTGCTCAGCGAGCACGAAGCCACCGTGTCGCGACAGCTTGCGCGCGCTCGACGCACGATTCGCGCCGACGTCGAGCGACGCCTGGGCCAAGCGGGCCTCTCGGCCGCCGAAATCGAGCGCTGCGTGAAAGATGCGACCGAAGACCCCGGCTCGCTCGACGTGGCGGTGCTGGTCGAGGATCGCAAGAAATCCGTGGACGTTCGTTCTCAGGAGGAGAAGGCGCGATGACCAACCTGCCCCATCGCGACGCATCCACGGACCGGTTGCTCCGGCGGCACCTGCCCTCGTCGCCCGAGCCGGCGGCGACCGACGCGTGCCTCGACGCCGATACGGCCAGCGCGTGGATCGCGGGCCGTTTGTCCGGCCCGGCGCTCGACGAAGCGCGCGAACATGTCGCCGAGTGCGCCCGATGTCAGGCGCTCATGGCGACGCTGACAAGACTCGAGACCGAGACGGGAGAGACACGCCCCGACGGTGCCCCGGCGCGCTGGTGGCGATGGCTGGTGCCGGTCGGCGCTGTCGCCGCGATGCTCGCCGTCGTCCTGCTCCTTCCACGCGAGACGCCGCGTCCGGCTTCGCCGGTCGTTCCGCAGCAGACCGCGACACGGCAGGATCAGAATAAGGACTTGGCGTTTCGGCCGGCGCCATCGATCGCCGAAGCGAAGAAGGACGCGCGAGATGAAGCGCGCGTCGGCGAGCGTGATCAAAAACTCGAGGCGGCAAAACCCGCGGCGCCAGCGACGCCGCCCCCGGCCGCGCCGACGCCGCGCGCAGCGTCGCCCGCCGTGGCTGCACAACCAGCTGCGGGGGCGCTCGAGACCAAGAACGCCCCGTTGCAGCCGCGCCAGGCCGCACCTCCGCCGCCAACAACCTCCGGCGCCCTCGACAAGACGCAGGCCGCCGCGGGCGCAAACGCGAAAGCCGCGGGTGCGAACGCGGACGCTGCCGCATCACGAAACCTCAGCGCGCTCCAGCGAGCGAACGAGCTGACTGACGCGTTTCGCGTGGACGTCGTTTCGCCCGACGGCACGACGAAATGGCGTATCTCGAGCCGCACGGTCGAAAGATCCACAGACGGCGGCGCGACGTGGACGACCGCGGTGACGGTCATGGACGGCACGTGGACCGCCGGCGCGGCGCCGTCTTCGACGACCCTCTGGCTCGTCGGGCGGAAAGGTCTCGTCGAGAGGACCATAGACGGCCGGACATTCCAGCGCGTGACGTTTCCTGAAACGACAGATTTGTCGGCGGTCCAGGCGACCAGTGCAGACACTGCCACCATCACGACCGCCGACGGTCGCAGTTTTGGCACGACGGACGGCGGCAAGAGCTGGGTCCAGCGCCTGCTGCAAGAAACTCCCGCGGGCTCGTTCAAGGACTAGAGCGAGGCCCCATCGGGCCTCCCGGTTCTTGAAAGGAGCCGTTCCATGTCGCTTCGCTTCCTGGTGGTTCCGGTGGCCGTCGCGTTTGTCGGCGGCGCCGCAAGCCTCACCCGTCACGCGCCTGCCGTCGTCGACGCGCCCGTCGCCGCGGCAGAGCAGGATCAAACGAGCACACTCGATCAGCAGACGGAGCTTGCGGTCACGGTCTACAACTCGAATCTCGCGCTCGTGCGCGACGTGCGCAATCTGCGGCTCGCCCGCGGCACGTCCGACTTGAAGTTCATGGACATCGCGGCGACCGTCAACCCGGCGACCGTGCATTTCCGATCGCTCACCGAACCGGCGCGCGTGAGCGTGCTCGAGCAGAACTACGAGTACGACCTGCTCGAGCCGGAAAAGCTGCTGCGGAAGTACGTCGGCCGCGACGTCACGCTCGTGCGCACCGTCCAGGATCAGGGACGGACGCGCGAAGAGACGGTCACTGCGCGTTTGCTCAGTTACAACAACGCGCCGGTCTGGCAGATCAACGGCGAGATCGTCACCGGCGCGCGCGCCGAGTCGATCCGCTTCCCCGAGCTGCCGGGCAATCTCTACTCACGGCCGACGCTGATCTGGACGCTCGAGAACACCGGCGGCGCCGACCATCGCGTCGAGGCGTCGTATCTCGCGACCGAGCTCGCGTGGAACGCCGACTACGTGCTCACCGTCGCGCGCGATGACAAAGCCGCCGACCTCGACGGCTGGGTCACGCTCAAGAACGGCAGCGGGACGTCCTTCAAGAACGCGACGCTGCAGCTCGTCGCCGGCGATCTCAACCGGGTGCGAGAGCAGCTGGGCAGGATGAGGGACGAAGCGGTGATGCAGCTCAACGCGAAGGCCCAAGCGCCGATGGCCGAGGAATCCTTCTCCGACTACCACCTCTACACGCTCGGACGAAAGACGACGATCAACAACAACGAGACGAAGCAGGTCAGCATGCTCAACGCGACCAGCTTCCCCATCCAGAAGCGCTACGTCGTCGACGGCCAGGCGTTCTACTACCGCAACGCGCAGCATCCGGGGTCGCCGATCAAGGACGTCGTCCAGGTGTACTACCAGTTCAAGAACGAGCAGGCCGGCGGGCTGGGCATGCCGATGCCGGCGGGTACGGTGCGCGTGTATCAGGCAGACTCGAAGGGCGGCGTCCAGTTCGTCGGCGAGGATCGCATCGATCACACGCCCAAGGACGAGACGTTGAACCTCAAGATCGGCAACGCCTTCGACGTCGTCTGCGAGCGGAAGCAGACGGACTTCGAAAAGATCGCAACGGGCGTCTACGACATCGAGTACGAGATCACGCTGCGCAACCACAAGGGCGCGCCGGTGACAGTTGAAGTCAACGAGCCGATCGGCGGCACGTGGCGGATGCTCCAGGCGTCGCATCAGTGGACGAAAACGGACGCCTGGGCCGCGCAGTTCAAGGTGACGGTCGCGGCGGACGGCACGGCGACGCTGCGGTATCGGGTCAGGGTGACGTACTGACTCGGATCAAGCTCAAAGTTCAAAGCCAGAAGTTAGAAGTTTCGGAGTGACCGCTCGCGCTCCGAGCTTCTAACTTGTGGCTTCCAACTTTTGACTTGATCCTGACGAACCGGTCGGCCACTCCATACGTCTAAGCTCGATGCATCGACTTATGACGGACCCACGCGCGTTTCTGCCCCTCACGCCCCAGCAGTTCCATATTCTGCTCGCGCTGGAGGGCGGCGACGCCCACGGGTACGGCATCATCCTCGACGTCGCCAAACGCACCGACGGCGCGCTTCGGCTGGGGACGGGCACGCTCTACACGGCCATCGCGCGGCTCGCGACGCTCGAGCTCGTCGCCGACACCGGCCGCGAAGACGACCGGCGGCGGTATTACAAGCTGACGCCGCTCGGTCGCCGAGTGCTCGTCGCCGAAACGGCGCGCCTCGAGGCGCTGGTGCGCGACGCGCACCGGCTCGGCGTCCGCGGCGCGGACCGGGCGGCGTCCGCCCGATCGAGATCATGACGCGTCTGCGGTCGGCCCGGCTCGCGTCTCGAATCTACCGCGCGCTGGTTCGCGTCACCGCGCCCGAGGTACGGGGCGCGTACGCGAGCGACATGCGCACGACGTTCGACGTGATGGCCGACGCAGCGGCGGCGAAGGGCGTGTTCGCTGTCGCGGCGCTCCTCGCGCGCGAATCGTTCGATCTCATCAGGAGTCGCCGCATGCAGGCTGCATCGACGCCCTCGTCTCCGGAGCCTCGTCGCGCCGGCGCGTTCTTCCGCGATCTCTATCACGCGAGCCGGCTCTCGAACTCCATACGCGCGCTGTCGAGACGTCCGGGCTTTTCCGCGACCGCGATGATCGCGCTCGCGGCGGGCACCGCGGCCACCACCGCCGTCTTCTCGCTCGTCGACACGGTCGTCATCAAAGCGCTTCCGTACCCTGACCCGGATCGGGTGGTCGCCGTCATGGAGGCGAGTCCCGCGGCGCGCGAGCGAATCAGCTTGATGGCGCCTGTGCGCATCGAAGACTGGCAGCGCATGAGCCGCACGTTCGCGGCGATGTCTGGCGCGTACTCGGAAGCGAATACGGACACGAGCCAGGCCGATCCCGAGCGACTCGACGGCCGGCGCGTCGCGCCGCGCTACTTCGAAGTGTTCGGCGCGCGGCCCGTCCTCGGCCGAACGTTCACGGACGATGAAGAGCGATTCGGCGGGCCGGGCGCGGCGGTCATCAGCGACGGGTTTTGGGCACGACGATTTCAGCGTAGCGACCGCGCGCTCGGACGGACGCTCACGATCGGAGGGCGCGCCTATCCGATCGTTGGCGTGATGCCGGCCGGATTTGCGGCGACGTCGATCGACGTCTGGCTGCCTGCGCAAGTGTCGCCGGAGCTGCTGGGCTTACGCGACGCCAGATTTCTCAGTGGCGTGGGCCGTCTCAAGGCCGGCGTCACGGTCGATCAGGCGCGGGCGGATCTCGATCGCGTCCAGCGCGAGCTGGGCGCGATGTACCCCAAGACCGACGCGGGCTGGTCCGCCGAGGTGTGGGACCTCAAGAGCTACCGCATCGGCGATCAAGCGCGAAGCCTGTGGCTGGTCTTTGGCGCGGTCGGCCTCTTGTGGCTCATCGCGATGACGAACGTCGCGGGGCTCGTGCTCGTCGAAACGCGGCGTCGGGCGCGCGAGCTTGCGATTCGCCTCGCAATCGGCGCGTCACGGGGACACGTCGTGGGCGTCGTCGTCCACGAAGTCCTCGTGCTCGCGGCGATCGGGAGCGCGTTCGGCGTCCTGGGAGCGGCCTGGCTCGTCTCGATCGCGCGCTCTTCGCTCGCGACCCTGCCGCGAATCAGCGAGCTCACGCTCGACGCGCGTGCCGCGACGTTCGCGGTGGCGACCGGCGCGCTCGCGGCCGTGCTTTGCGGACTCGTGCCGGCGGTGGTCGCGACACGACGCCGCCAAACGTCACTTGCGGGCAGCGGCGCACGAATTGCCGGCGGTTCGCATCGCTGGCAGCGCGGCCTCGTCGCGGCGCAGGTCGCACTGAGCCTGCTGCTCTCTGCGTCGGCAGTGCTGCTGCTCCGCAGTTACTACAACCTGACGCACGCCGATCCCGGCTTCTCATCTGATCACGTTCTGACTTTTCACGTGGCCGCGCGATGGGATGAGGATCGCAACCGTGTCGGCCACATGCAGGAAGCCATTTTCGCTGAGGCTATGCGGATGCCCGGCGTGGAAGCCGTGGGTCTCGTGAACTTCCTGCCCGCCTCGAACGCGACGTTGCGTTATCAAGTCAAGATTCCCGGCATCGCGGGACCAGATGGCACCGGCAATCTGCAAGCCGGATCGCGAACGGTCAGCGCCGGCTACCTGCGTGCGCTCAAAGTCCCGCTACTCGCCGGCGACTGGTGCCCCGCCCTCAAGACGGACTTCAACGGGCCGCAATTCGCGATGGTCAATCGGCAGTTCGCGGAGCGATTCGCGCCGGGGATGAGCCTCGTCGGCCATCAAATGATGGGTGTCGACGTGTACGGCGGGTCGTACACGATCACCGGCGTCATCGGTGACATCGACGAGGACGGCCCGCAATCACCCGCCGTCCCGTACGTGTACAACTGCGCCTCGGGCGGCACGTGGCCCGATCCCAATTACGTCGTGAGGACCGCGGATCCCGCAGTGTTCGCGGCGAATCTGAACGCGTTGATTCGGCGCGTCGATCCGACGCGCGCCGTCTTTGCCGTCCGGCCACTCGAGGACACGCTCGGCGACGCCGTCGAGGCGCCGCGCCTCAACGCCTCGCTCGTCGGTGCGTTCGCCAGCGGCGCGATGCTGCTGGCGGCCGTCGGCCTCTACGGGCTCTTCACGCTCATCGTCTCCGAATCCCGCCGTGAGATCGGCGTGCGCCTCGCGCTGGGCGCGCGACCTGTGCAGGTCGTTCGGCTCGTGTTCGCCGACGCCGGCCGGCTGATGGTCATGGGATTGGCGGCGGGACTGGTGCTTTCAGTCGCGGCCAACCGCGCCATCCGCGGTCTGCTGTTCGAAGTTGGTCCCCTCGATCCCGGCACGTTCGTCACGGCCGTCGTAATCCTTGTCGTCGTCGCGTCAGCGGCGATCGCGATCCCCGCCCTCCGCGCGTCTCGCGTCGCGCCGACTGAAGCGCTCGTCGCCGACTGACGCAGCGTCTTCGTCGTCCGGACTGATACGATGCGTCCGCATGCTGACGCCGACGAGCCCTGACGCGCGCCGCCGCTGGGCGTGGCGCGTCGCCGTCGCGCTCGTCGTCGTGTACGCCGCGTGGCTCAGGCTCGGCCTGCTCTTCGATCGCTACGGCCCGTTCGATCATCCGCGCTGGCTGGCCGGCCTCGAGCGCGCCGTCGATGCGTCCCGGCCGTGGCTGATGCCGGACTGGTGGCGCTCGCCGAAAGTCGATCCGCCATACGTGGGCGGCGATCCGATCAACTACATCAAGTTCGCGCGCGAACTGCCGAGCTTCTATCAGGCGACGACGCGCGAGCCGGTGTTTCTGGAGGTGACGCGGTTCTTCATCCGGCTCGCGGGCGATCAGGACGTCGGCGTGAGCTTCGCGTCGGTCACGTTCTCGGTTCTGTGCGTGCTCGCGACGTATCTGCTTGGCAGCGTCACGTTCTCGCGCGGCGTCGGGCTGGCCGCGGCCGCGGCGCTCGCGATTGAACAGGAGTTCGCGAGCTGGGCGCCTGACGGCTGGCGCGACGAGGCGTCCACGGCATTCGTCGTCCTCACCGCGTGGGCGCTATTTCGTTTCGATCGTGAGCCGGGGTGGCGGCGCGCGATCGTCGCGGGCGTGCTCGCCGCGCTGGCGTGCCTCACGCGCATTACCTCATTCACGTTCATCGTCCCAGGCCTGATCTGGGTGAGCTGGCCGCGCACCGGCACGGCTTGGTGGTCCGCGGTCCGCTACACGGCTACGGCCGGACTGCTCGCGCTGGTGCTCGTCGTGCCCTATCTGATCAACTGCATGCGGGTGATGGGCGACCCGCTCATCGCGATGAACTACCACACGCGGTTCTATCTCGCCGCGGAGCACGAGGACACGGCGGCGCCGCCGACGGCGATGCAATATGTCGCCGCGAGGTTTCTGGGCCATCCGATCGCCGAGATCGACACGGCCGCCCGCGGGCTCTTCGCGTATCCGTTCGAAATCAAGTGGCGCGGATTCACACCGTGGGTGCGCGGGCTCGGCCCTCTGTTGCGCTGGCTGTCGGTGGTCGGACTCCTCGTGTGGATCTGGCAGCCGGCTGGCCGTTTTCTCCTGTTGATGCTGTTCACGTCGCTCGCGCCGTTCATGCTGACATGGCGGCTGCCAGGCGGCGGCGAGTGGCGATTCACGATGCCGGCGTACCCGTTCTATCTGATCGCGGCGTGCTCGGCCGCCGTGTGGCTCGTCGCCGGCGCGCGCGCGCTCGCGGCCGATCGGCCTCGCACGTTCGCCGGGTGGCGCGCCGCAGGTCTGCTGCCGAAAGTGGCCGCCACCGCGGCGCTCGTCATTGCGGGCGCGCTCGCCAGTTTCTGGTCGCCCTATTTCATCGCACGCGAATCGCTGCTTCGCGGCGAATCGACGTCGATCGCCGCGGGCGACAACGATGAAGTCTTCTTCCGGACCGGCTGGACCGGACTCGTGCAGGCGGGCGCGGTGATTTCCCGTTTCGCGCTCGGCGAACGATCCACGCTCGTCGTGCCCCTCCCGGAGCAGCGCGACTACCATCTCGTGCTCCGGATGGATCCCGTACCGCTGACGGCCGCGGCCGTGCAGCGTGTTCGCGTCGTCATCAACGGGCGTGAGGCCGGCGCGTTCGATCTCACATGGGACGCCCAGCGAGTCGGCGCGTACACGATCGATTTACCGGCGCGAGATGCGCCACGCGGTCGCGCCCGTTTCGAATTCGTCGCCGATCACGTTTCGCCGGTCGGTCAGGCCGTCACGATGTTTCCCGACCTGGCGAATGCGACGTCGGTCGCCTTCAGACTCTGGTACGTCCGCGTCACGCCTCAATAGTCACGCAGGCTCACGGCTTCGTCAGCACGAAGTGATTACCGGTCGGCCAGAAGCAGCCTCCGTTCGCGGGAATCGGCGCCAACGTGAAATCGATCGTCGTCGCCGTTTCGGTGCCGGTGAGCGCGACGCTGCCGGACGAACACGACGAGATGAGCGTGAGGTTGATGCTGATCGTGCCGCTCGCGGCGGACGCCACCGAGAGGCTCAGCTGACCGGACGCGCCGCTCGAGGCCGTCCACGGACCCGATGCGGTGCTGCCGCTCTGCCCCAACGTCGCGGTGACCGTGTCGGTGACGGTCGCGCCGGCCGTGACGTATTGCCACGTCCCGGTCCACGTGCCGGACAACGAGAGCGCGGGACTCGGATTGGACGGTGAGCTGCTGCCGCATCCCGCAGCGATGATCACGAGCGCGAACGCGATCAGCGATCTCGAGAGGCGTGTCATCACGTCACCGCGTGAAGCGGCTCGAGATCACCCAGATGCCGCGACCGTAGGTCGCTGCGAACAACTGGTGCGTCGACGCGCTGTAGGCGAGGCGATTGACGACCACCGGCGGCAAGCCCGTGCCGAAGGGCTGCCAGTTGGTCGTCCCGTCGAGCGTCACGCGAAACACGCCGACGTCGGTACCCGCGTAAAGCACACGCGGGGACGTCGCCGTGGCCGAGTCCGGATCGATGAGGAGCGTATTCACCGGCACGTCCGGCAGATTGCCCGACAGGTCCTGCCACGTCTGACCGCCGTCGGTCGTGCGAAAGACATGGCCCGCGCCAGACCCGCCCGAATTGAAGCCTGAATATGAGACGTAAGCCGTCGCAGGACTGAGCGGATCGACAACGATGTCATTGACGGCGCGCACGGGAAGCGGACCGGCGTTCGGTCCGGCGATGCTGTGCCACGTCGCGCCGCGATCGCTCGTCGCGAGCACGTCGCCGTTGAGCGTGCCGCCATAAACGATCTGCGAATTCGACGGCGCGACCGCCGCGGCCACGAAGTACTGCGCGTTCGCGCACGTGTGGCCGCTCGTCGGGTCCTGCCAACACCGTTGCGACGTCGCGACCGAGGGCGATGCCGCCGTCCAGCTGTCGCCACGATTGTCGGTGCGAAACAGCTTCTCCGCCGTCAGCCACAACGTTGTCGGCGACGCGCTGTCGAGCGCCATGCGCGGGATGAACGGACCCGCGAGCGTCCGGTCGATGCCCGTCGATTGATTCGTGCACCGGCCGGCCTGGCATCGCGCGAACAGGTACACGTTCGCGCCCTGGCTGAAGTACCACTCCACTTCCCCGTACACGACCGGCGAGGCGGACGTCGGATCGAACACCACGTCCCCGCCGTCTCCGCCGATCACCACCGACCAGCCAATCGGCCCCTGGAAGATCGCCGTGCCGTTATCCTGCGTGCCCCCCGCAAAGAGCAGACCGTTCGTCGGGTGCACCGCGATCGAATAAAACTCCGTCATCGACATCGAGCCGTGCAGCGCAGACACCGCCGTCCCGCTCGAATTGATGAAGATGCCGCCGTCGCCGCCAAAGATCATCGTGCCGCTGGCGTTGAACGTGATCACGATGTTGTCCGAGTGATTGTTCGAGATCGTCGTCCACGTCTGGCCGCCGTCGGTCGTGCGGTAGACGAGGTCGCTCGCGACGAAGAACGTGTTGGCGTCGGTCCGCGAGAACGCGAGTCCAAGCGGCCACGTGAGCGTGCTCGCCGGCTGTGCCGTCTCGAGAAAGTGATCGCCGGCGTCGCGGCTGAGCAAAACGCGCGGATGATTCAGCTGTTCGTCGCGAAAGGCCACGGCCACCGTGTCCGGATTCGATGGTGCGATCGCCACGCGCACCCGGGGCACGTACACGGCGCCCGGATCAGCGTATCTCGTCGCGAGCACCGAGTACGGCGTGATGGTCGCCAGGTCTTCGCGAGCCCAGTGCGCGCCGGCGTCGAACGATCGGTAGACGGCGACGACGCTGTCCATCATGTCGCAGGGCCCGTTCAGGCAGCGCGGCTGCGCGATCGCGACGACCAAACGGCCGGGCCGCACGGGATCGACCGCAAAGTCGCGCACATACTGCGCCTCGGGATTGCTGGCCGCCGCGTTCGGTCCGCTGAAATCGAGATCCGTCGGCAGCGAGAAGATCGAACGGAACGTCCGTCCGCTGTCGTCCGATTCGAGCAGATGACTGGCACCCGCGTAGTAGATCGTGCTGGTGTTCGGCGATCCGTTCCGAACCGGATCGATCACGATGCGCCCTGACGAAGGCGGAATGCACGCTTTGAACACGTTGACCGAGCACAGGGCCGGCGAGAGCGCCAGTCCGTCGGCGACGATGCTCGACACGTTCCACGTCGCGCCGCCGTCGGCAGACGACAGCCAGCGCGGGCCGTACGTGCGATTGGTCGTCGCCGCGTAGAGCAATTGCGGGTTGGCAGGATCGATCGTCAGCGACTCGATCGCGGGCACCGGCAGGAAGTCGGTGAGCGAGGTCCACGTCACGCCGCCGTCGGTCGTTTTCCAGATGCCGCCGCTATCGGTGCCGGCGTAGATCGTCGTCGCGATCGTCGGATGCGGCGCGATGGCGGTCACACGGCCCTCGTACGTCACCGAGCTGCCGGACTGGATGCCTTGCGGACCAATCGACACCCAGCGATCGCCGGGCAGCTGCAGCGCCGGATGCGCGCCAGGCCCGGCTGGACGCATCGCCTGCATCGCGCGATCGAGCGCGTCGGCCGGTGGCACGCGGCCCGTCGGATAGCCGCGCGTGAGCAGGAACCAGCCCTCGGCGTTCGGGCCGGCGCGGCGCGCGGCCAACCGCCGCTGCTCCAACTGCGCGTGAGCGATCGCGGACACCCCGACCAGTGCGGCGGTGAGGCACGTCAGAACGATCAGGAACGCCCGACTGCGACCGGATGCGACCACGGCTCGATTGGGGGCAGGCAGTCCGAGTGTAGCACGCGCATTCAGCCCCGGACCGGCCCGCCGCCGCTCGCAGTCCACCGGTGTATGGTCAATAGCTCGCCCATTCGCCGCCCTCGGTCTCGCATGTCTCGTCCCCGCCATCCAGGGCGTCTTCGGTCAGATGGGTGCAGATCGGGTCGTGCCGGGCGGCGGCATTTTCGTCACAGGCTGGCAGGGCAAGATCGACGCGTCGTCGGTCAAGGCCGGCCGCAACATCAATGACTCGAAGTTCTCGCAGGAAGGCAGCGCGCTGCAGCTGACGATCGGCCCGGCGGCGGTCTACTGGAATCCTGCGAACACGGCGAGCGGCAACGGCACGTTCATCGTGCGCGGCTTGTCGCCGACGCCGCCGGGCACGTTCCGCGTGGGCGGCGGCGCGCCGCAGGCGAATGCGGCCGTGCACAAGGCCGGCGCCGATAATAGCGTCACGCAGGACATCGAGTTCGGCGTCAAGGACGGCAAAGCGTCCTGCTCGATCAACGGCACTGTCGTGGCGACCTACGACAAGTCCGAGCTCGCCGGCCCCGGCAAGCTCGAGTCAGTCGACGGCGTGTATGGCATCCGCACCAGCCACAACCTCGACGTCGTCGTGACGGGGTTTGGATAGAAGTAACGCGTCGTCCTAAGTCCGGAGTCCGAGGTCCGAAGTTCTTTACGCGACCGCCGGCTGCGGATCGGGCGCGACTTCCGGCACGTCGCCAGTATCGGCGCGCAAGAACTTGCGCTGATTCGGACGGACCGTCCGGAGCAATTCCTTCCGCGATTTGATCCGCAGCGGCTTGCCCAAGTAGATCTTCCCCATCTTGCCCATCAGCGATTCCGGGAGCGCGCTCGCGAACATGAACATCGGCCAGGTGAAGTTCGGACCGTTCAGCTTGCGGAGCTTCCAGAGCCACAGGCCGATCGCGCCCGTGCGCCATGCCATCGGTCCCCACCAGCTCATCTGACCGGGCCGCAGGTTCATCTTCCAGCACTTCATCATCAGCTGCCACTGCAGCGGCGTGAGCTGGCGCGTTTCCGTGACGCCCGTGCGATCGGCCATCCGCGTGTCGTGCAGCGGCGTGAAGATCGACGGAATGAAGAACGCGAACAGCCCGCGCCGCTCCACCTCGTAGATCAGGTCAATCGTCGCCTTCGTGTCGTCGTCGGTCTCGCCTGGGTTGCCAACGATAAGCGTTGCGGCCGGGAACCAGTTGTTCCTGTTCATCACCTCGAGGCCGCGGATGAAGACGCTCTGCCATTCGTCGATCGGGAACGGCACGCCCTTGCTCGGCATGATCTGCTTCGCCATTCGCACAGATCCGGTTTCGAGGCCGACAAGCGGCACGAGCGCTTTCTTCTTCGGATGGGTGCTGAGCAGCGGCAGATGGATCGGGCTCTTGTCGATGCAGGCCTCGGTGATCTGCTCAATCATG
>CAYQRM010000244.1:0-4327 GCA_964419785.1 uncultured Solibacteraceae bacterium
CCCGGGCTCAACCGCCCGGCAGCGATCGCCCCTCGGATGCCCTGCTCGATTTGGGCGTAGAGGGGCGTCGGATGCCGGTGGTCGACCGAGAGCAGCGACGCCATGTATTTCTTATTGTACTAGAACAATAGAACACGTCAAGTCCTGGCGACAAGGGCCCGCACGGCCCGGACCTCGTCAGGGCTGACCAGATGTCCCATGCCGGGGTAGATGCGCTCGTCCACGTTCGCACCGAGCGCCCGATACACGCGCGTCGTCTCATGCACGCGCTCGAGCGGGATGTGCGCGTCGATGTCGCTGCAGCCAAGAAAGACTGGCGTGCCGTCGAGCGAGCCGTCGTAATCGCGCGGCGTGCCCGGCGGACCAATCACTCCCCCGCTCAACCCGGCGACCAGCGCGTATCGTCGAGCGTGGCGCGCGACGAACTCGAGCGTGAGACACGCGCCCTGTGAGAATCCGATCCAGCCGATTCTGTCGGCGCTGACCCCGGTTGACTCGAGCGAGGCCACGACCCCCCCGAGCACGCGCAGCGCGGAACCGAGGTACGGTTCGTTTTGTGAAATCGGCGCGAGGAAAGAGAGCGGGTACCACGTCTGCCCCGCGGCCGCCGGCGCGACGAACGCTACATCTTCCACCTCGAGCAGACTCGTGAGATCGAGCATGCCCGCGGCCGTGCCGCCGCGTCCGTGCACAAGCACGACCGTCAGCCGAGCGTCGATCGGCCTCGGCCCAGCCGTGAGCACCGGCTGATTGGCGTGGGGATCAGACGTCGACATGCGATCACCTCGCCGCGTTGGCCTCTTCATGCGCCGCATTAATCTTTCTCAAGTACGGAATCGACACGACCATGCTCACGAGCGCGTACATCAGAATCGCCGGCATCACCAATTTCTGATTGGGAAAATTCGCGGACGCGATCGCCATCGCGACGCCCGGATGACGCGCCGATGTCGCCAGCGCGAGCGCCGCGCGGTTGCCCGGAAGCGGCCCCCCGAGCACGTGCCCGGCGACGAGCGCGAGAATCGCGAACGCCATCATCGCCGCGAGCGTGCCGTTGCCAACCAGCTCCCACATCGCCGGTCCAAGCTTGACGAGCATGACGAGCAGGCCGAGCGCGAGCATCAGGGCTGCGACAAACGCGACCGGCCCCACGAGCTGCTTCGCGACGTTCGGCACGACGCTGTGGATGACCATGCCGACGGCGAGCGGCGCGAGCACGCTCATGGCGACCGGCCGTTCGATGTCCGCGATCGACACCTGGAGCGGCGAATGCACAATCGCCTGAAGAACCGCAAGCGAGAGCGGCACGAGCACGACCGCGAGCAGCGACGTCGCCACCAACAAGCCGATCACATACGAGCGTCGGCCGCCCGCGGTCATCTCTTTCCTCGGCAGGAACGGCGGCAACGGGGAAATCGCCAGCGTCACCAGCGCGATCTTCACGGCGGGATGCAACTCAAACACGGCCGCCAGCAGCGCGGCGACAACCGGCGAGACGACGTTCATCGCAAAGATCGATCGAATGAACAAGCCTGGTTGCCGAAACAGCGTCGTCGTGTCTTCCCAGTCGGCCTCAAGTCCCAGCGTCACGACGGTCAGAACGATGCCGCCGAGCAACGCGATCAGGACCACCGTCTCGAGACTCCGCATGGTTGGAACCCCGGCGTCAAGAATAAGGCCAGAGCCCACCTCGCGAGAGGTTTGCGTTCGCTGCGCGGGCGACGGAGGCGCCGCGCGCCGCACTAAGTGTCGCGGCCGCATGCTCGACAACCGTGCCCTGTACCCCGCCGTCTAACCGAACGCTGGAAGCGAGGACGTCTGGATGGGTGAGCTGCTGCAAGATCTGAAGTACGGCTGGCGCGGCCTCGTGCGCCATCCCGGATTCGCGCTGATGGCCAGCCTGACGTTGGCATTGGGAATTGGCGCGACGAGCGCGATCTTCAGCTTCGTCGATGGCGTCTTGCTCAAGCCGCTGCCTTATCGCGACGCCGATCAGATCGTGCAGATCTGGGAGCAGCCGCCGGGCGGCGGCCGCAACGTGATCTCGACAGAGAATTTTCTCGACTGGCGGGCCCAGTCCACCGTGTTCTCCGCCGTGGCCGCCGGAAGCGGCGGATCGGTGTCGCTGACCGGGCTGGGCGAGCCCGTGCTGCTTCGGACGGGCCGCGTGTCCGCAGGCTATTTCGACGTGTGGGGCGTCGCGCCGCTCGTCGGCCGCACGTTCGCGCCCGACGAGGACCAGCCCGGCAAGGATCACGTCGTCGTCCTCAGCCACGTTTTGTGGCAAACGCAGTTCGGGTCTGACCCGAACATCCTCAACAAGACCCTGACGCTCAACGGCGAGCCTTACACCGTGATCGGGGTGATGCCCGGCGGCACGCCGTTCGATCGCGGGTCCTCGCGGCTCTGGCGACCACTTGCCTTCGCCTCGTCCGAGAAGACGCGCGATTTTCATTGGCTGACGGCGATCGGGCGGCTGAAGTCGGGCGTCACGATCGATCAGGCGCGGCGCGAGCTCAGCGCGATCGGCGCGCGCATCGCGGAGGCCTATCCAGCGTCGAACAAGGGCTGGAGCGTGACGGTCGATCGCTACGCGGATCAGATCGTCGGCGATCGGCTGCGCCAGTCGCTGTACGTGCTGCTCGCGGCCGTCGGCATGCTGCTGCTCATCGGCTGCGCCAACCTCGCGAATCTGACGCTCGCGCGGGGGATGTCGCGCGAGCGCGAGGTCGCCGTGCGCGCGTCGATCGGCGCGAGCCGCGGCCGCCTCGTCCGCCAATTCCTCACCGAGAACGTGCTGCTCGCCGTCATCGGCGGCGCGCTCGGCGTGGGCCTGGGCTACGCGCTGCTGGCCGCGCTGGCCGCGGCGCTGCCGCCACAGACGCTTCCGCGCGAAGCGCACGTCGCGATGGACGCGCGCGCGCTCGCGTTCACGTTCGCGCTGTCGGTAATCACCGGACTGCTCTTCGGCCTCGCGCCGGCGCTGCACGCGACGTCGCCCGATCTCACCGACGCGATGAAAGAAGGCGGGCGCGGCGCCACCGCGGACACTGGCCGTCGACGCCTGCGCAGCGCGCTCGTCGTCGCGGAGGTCGCGCTCGCGTTTCTGCTGCTCATCGGCGCCGGCTTGCTGATGCGCAGCTTCAACTCGATGATGGCCATCGATTTGGGCACGACCGAGACGAACGTCCTGACGATGAGCCTCCCGATCTCGGACACCACGTTTCCGGATGTCTCGGGGCTTCGACAGTACTATCGCGAGCTCGTCGCGCGCGTAGATGCCGTACCCGGCGTGCGATCGTCGGCGATCACCGCGTCGCTTCCCATCGAAGGCTTCGGCTACGGCATGCCGTTCTTGATTGCCGGCAGCCCCGACGTCGACCTCGCGCATCGTCCCGCGTGCGGCTTCACGATGGTCGGGCCGTCGTATTTTCAAACGGTCGGCATGCAGCTCTTGAAAGGCCGCCTCTTCACCGATCGCGACACGAAAGCGACACCGCCAGTGGCGGTGATCAACGAAGACATGGTGTCGACGTATTTCAAGGGCGTCGAGCCGCTCGGCCAGCACCTCCTCGTGCAGGAGATCGTCGCGGGCCGTCCCGAGCTCGGTCCGATCATCCCGTGGGAAGTGATCGGCGTCGTGCGCAGCGAGCGCGGACTGAACGGGCGCGCGCGGGCGGGCATGTATGTCCCGATGGAACAGGACGCGACGACCTATGTCAGTCTCGCTGTGCAGGGCGCCGTGGACGCTGCGACGCTCGACCAGGCCGTTCGGCGCGCAATCTACGACGTGGATCACAACCAGCCGGTGTCCGATGTCCGCACGCTGACCCAGCTCAAGACCGAGAGCGCGGCGCCCGATCGTCTCCGTACGTGGCTCATCGAAGCGTTCGCGGTGGTGGCGCTCCTGCTCGCCGCCGTGGGGATCTACGGCGTGTTGTCGTACTCGGTCGCGCAGCGCACGCACGAGATCGGCATTCGCGCGGCGCTCGGCGCGTCAACAAGCGCGATTCTCCGGATGGTCCTGGGGCACGGTGCGCTGCTCGTCGCAACCGGCTTGGTCATCGGCGGGGTGGCGGCGGCGGCGCTCACCCGCTTTCTCACGACGCTGCTCTTCGGCGTCACCGCGCACGACGCGCTGACCACGAGCGTGGCGGCGGTGGTGCTCACGGGCGTGGCGCTCATCGCCTGCTACGTGCCGGCCCGGCGCGCCGCGAAGACCGATCCACTCCTCGCGCTCCGCCGCGAATGAGCCCTCCCGCCGCAGGAATGTTACAGTAGCCGCTCCCAACGGTTCCGACCGGCCCCTGCGGCCACTCTTCGGGAG
>CAYQRM010000245.1:0-7016 GCA_964419785.1 uncultured Solibacteraceae bacterium
ACGAAGGCGCGCACGCTTGATTCCGGCGTGTTGGGCAGCACGCCGTGTCCCAGCCCGCAGATCCAGCCCCGACGCGCGTTTGCGTCGAGCGCGCGCACGGGCGCGACGAAGCGCGCGATCTCGCTGTCGAGCGCGTCTCCGGTGACCAGCAAGCGCGTGGGCTCGAAGTTGCCTTGCACGAAGCCGCGCCGGTCTTCGTCGGCGAGCGCACTCGCAAGATCCCAGCGCCAATCGAGTCCGAGTCCCGCCCACGGCGCGGTGTCGGACCAGTCGCCCGCCGCGATATGCGCCGGCGTCAAGCCCTTCGCGTAGTAGCCGAGACGCCGCGGAAACGCGCGGGCGAGCGACGCGAGGTCGGGCGCGACGTCGCGCGCAAACGCGTCGGGCGCCAGCTCGCCTGCGGCCGTGTCGAACAGCATCACGACGTCGGCACCACCCTCGAACTGCGATCGCACGACTCGTTCGAGCAGCGGGACGATGCGATCGGCGAACGCGCGATAGAGATCGCGCTCGGCCTTGGCGCGCGCGAGCGCGCCCGCGTGCGTGCCTTCGACGGCGTAAACGAACAGCGTCCACGGCCCACCGACGAATCCGATCAGTCCCTTGTCGCGGGAAAGCCGCGTCCGCGTCGCCGCCATGGCGTCGCGCTGAAATGCCATCCGCGCGGTCGCCTCGTCGATCGATCGAAAGCGCGCGAGCCGCTCGAACGTGAGCGAGCCGTCGAGCTTCGGCGGGCCGTCGTCATAGCTCAGGCCGAAGCCCAGCGCCTCGAGCGGATACAGCAGGTCGCTGAAGAGAATCGCGGCGTCGAAGTCGAAATCGAGCACCGGACCGAGCGCGACTTCGGCCGCAAGCTCCGGCGTGCGGCACAACGCGTCGAAGCTGTGGCGCTGGCGCAGCGCCTGGTACGGCGCATGATACCGCCCGGCTTGACGCATCAGCCAGATCGGCGGGACGTCGATCGCCTCGCCGGCCAGCGCACGGGCAAATCGTCCGCTCATGCCTCCCCGCTCCCCGACCATTGATAGCCGATGCCGCGCACCGATCGAATCAGCCGCCCGTGCTCGTCGCCGAGCGCCTGACGCAGACGAACGATCGCGTTGTCCACGGCGCGCGGTGTCGGAAACCGATCCTGGCCCCACACGCGATCGAGAATCTCGGATCGATCGACGACGCGCGGCGCGGCGTCGACGAGCATTTTCAACACGCGGTTGTCGCGTACTTGGAGAAACGTCTTCGTTCCATCCGGCGATTCGACTGACATCGCGTCGAAGTCGAGCACGAAGCCGCCGACGGTCATCGACTCGCGCGGCCGCTGCCGGGCAATGAGGCGACGGACGCGGATGAGGAATTCCTTGAGGTGAAACGGCTTCGGCAAGTACTCCTCGGCGCCGATCTCGAATCCTTCGAGCCGGCTTTCCGCCGAGTTGAGCGCGGTCATGAACATGATGGGGGTCGCCGTGTCTTTGCGAATCGCGCGCGCGAGGCCGAAGCCCGATCCGTCGGGCAGGGTGACGTCGACGATCGCCAGATCCCAGGCGCCGCCTGCGAGCTCCGTCCGCGCCTCGGCGACCGTCCGCACCCACTTCACGCTCAGCTTCTCCCGCACGAGCCGCTCGGCCAGCGTTCCTCCAAGCGACGGGTCGTCTTCGATGAGCAACACGCGCGTCATTGCCCGGCCGTCGGCAGCTCGAGCACGGCGGTGAAGCCCGGGCCGGCCGCGTCCTCGAATCGCAAATCGCCGCGCATGCGCCGCGCCAGCTGGCGCGACACGAAGAGTCCCACGCCCGTCCGCCTCGCACCGCCGCGGCCGACGAACGGCTGGCCCAGCAAGCGCAGCACGTCCGGTGGCGCGCCGCGGCCGTCATCGGTCGTCGTCACGCTCACCCGTCCGTCGGCGCGCGGCGTGATGGCGACGCGCACTTTCGTCGCGCCGCCGTGCACGACCGCGTTCTGAAACAGATTGCGAAGCACGCTGCTGAGGCCGCGCACGTCGCCGATCGCGATCGCGTCGCCCTGGATGTCGACGACCAGCTCCGGCCAGTCCTCCGCCGACTGCGCAACGAATCGCGCGAGCGGGATTGGCTCGAGCAGCAGCCCGCCTTCCGGCTGCGCGAAGTACAGCGAGTTCTCGAGCTGGACGCCAAGCCGCACGGTGTCGTGCAGAAGACGCCGAAGATTCGGATTCGCCGCGGCTTCCGGCAGATCCTCGCGCAAGCTCTCGGCCTGCAGCTGCAGGCTCGCGAGCGCGGTCTTCAGATCGTGCGTGAACGCCATGAAGAACGCTTCAACCGCGCGCTGCCGCGCCTGCTCGCGGCGAATGCTCACAACGAGCGCGATGCCGCCGACAAGCAGCAGCGCGACGAACGACCCGCCTTCCCACGCGAGCATGCGATGCACGCGCGCGAATTGCGGGTCGGGGCCGCTCACCGCGCCCAGCCGGCGCGATTGCTGGAACGCAAAGATCATCCACCAGACCGCGAGCGAGACGGTGAGCACGAGCCACAAGATCGCGCCGCTGTACAACAGCCGGCTGCGACCGCGCGTGTTCATGACGCCCGGGCCTCCGTTGCCGCCGCCGCGAGTGCGTCGCCAGCCGTCGCGAGCGTGTCTTCGTCGTGTGCCATCGACAGGAAGCACACCTCGAAGGCCGCCGGCGGCAGGTACACGCCGTGCCGCAGCGCCGCGTGGAAAAATCGCCGGTACCAGGCGGCCTGATCGGCCGGGATCGCGTCGACGCGCCGGACAGCCGCAGACGATCGCACGCGCGGCCAGAACGTCGACGAGTGGTGCACGATCTCGACGCCCGCGCCCGCGCGCTCGAGCGCCGCGGCCAATCGAGCGCAGAAGCGGCTCGTGCGATCGTTCAACACGCGCCAGCCGTCTTGCGCCGACATCTTCGTCAGCGTCGCCAGGCCCGCGCACATCCCGACGGGATTCGCGCTCAGCGTGCCAGCCTGGTAGACCGGCCCGAGCGGCGCCACCAGATCCATCAAATCCGCTCGGCCCGCATACGCCGCGACCGGAAATCCTCCGCCGACGACCTTGCCGTAGGTGACGAGATCTGGACGGATGCCAAGTGCTTCGGCCATCCCGCCGCGTCCCACCCGAAAGCCGCTAATCACCTCGTCGAGGATCAACAGCGCGCCCGTGGCGCGGCAGCGTTCGGACAGCTTGCGCAGCCACTCGTCCCGCTGCACGAGCAGTCCGTAGTTGGCGGGCAGCGGCTCGACGATTGCGGCGGCGATGCGCGAGCCGTGTTCGTCGAACACTCGATCGATTGCGGCATCGTCATCGAGCGGGACGACGAGCGTGTCGCCGAGGATGCCATCGGGCACACCGGCACTCGACGCGGCGACGCGGCCGGCAAGTCCGCTGCCAGCCTGGACGAGCATCGCGTCGGTGTGCCCGTGATAGCAGCCTTCGAATTTGAGAATCGCCGAGCGGCCCGTCGCGGCGCGCGCGACGCGCAGCGCCGACATCACGGCCTCGGTGCCCGACGACACGAAACGAATCCGCTCGACCCACGGCAGCCGGCTCGCAATCCACTCGGCGAGCTCGAGCGAGTATGGCTCGCACGCGCCGAACGACCAGCCGCGCTCGACAGCCTCGTGCACCGCCTCGGCGACGTCCGGATCGGCGTGTCCGAGGATCAGCGGGCCGAAACTGAGACAGAAATCGATATAGCTGCGCCCGTCGACGTCGACGAGCCTCGCGCCGGCGCCCGATCGAAAGAAGACAGGCGCGCCGCCGACGCTGCGAAACGCGCGTACCGGACTGTGCACGCCGCCGGGCGTCACGCGCACCGCGCGCGCGAAGAGATCCGCCGACGTCGTGCTCGGCGTCGCCTCCGTCTTCATTTCCATTCGTTACGCTCCGAGTCCGAGCGCCTTGGCGTCGCGCGCGCCGTACGTAATGAGGTAGGCCGCGCCCGCGCGGCGGAACACATGCCACGTCTCGAGCAGCGCAGCGTCGCGATTGACCAATCCCTTTTCCGCCAGCGCGAGCAGGCTCGCGTATTCTCCGCTCACCTGGTACGCGCCGACGGGCTTACCGGTCCGCTCGGCAATCGGCGCGATCAGATCGAGCGACGTGAGGCCGGGCTTGACCATCAGCAGGTCCGCGCCCTCGTTGGCGCAGCGAACGCTCGCCGAGATGGCGTCGCGTCGCGCTCGCACGTCGATTTGGTACCCGCGGCGATCGCCGAACTGCGGCGCCGATCCCGCTGCTTCACGGAACGGACCGTAGAACTGGCTCGCAAACTTTGTGCTGTAGCTCATGATCGGCACGCGCTGATGACCCTCGGCGTCGAGGGCGGCACGTAGATAGGCCGTTCGGCCGTCCATCATGTCGCTCGGGCTCACGCCGTCGGCGCCGGCCTCGGCGACTTCGAGCGCCATCGCCGCCAGGGCCTCGAGCGTGGGTCCCAGATCGATCTGTCCTTCACTGTCGAGGATCGCGCAGTGGCCGTGCTCGGTCGACGCGCACAGACAGATGTCGACCCACAGGTGCAGCGTGCTGCCAAATCGTTTCTTGATCGCGCTGACGACGCGCCGCGCGTGATCGAACCGCAGATCGCGCCGCGCTTTCGATCCTGGAACGTTGAAGAGCAGGAAGTGACGCACGCCTGCCTGGACGTCGCGCGCGATGCGCTCGAGCGCCGCCTCATCGCCCAAGCGCGCGTTCTCGCCGAGACCGGTGATCGGCTGCGCGCCGGTGACGGTCTCGGCGACGAAGATCGGCTGCACGAGCTGGGCGACCGTGAAATTCGTCTCCGCGACCAGGTCGCGAAGGTGCGTGGATTGTCGCAGCCGCAGGAGCGACCAGGGAACTCGTGTGTCGAGTGAAACCGTCATGCCAGGATCTCCCGTTGCCACTGATCGTAGTCGAGCCAGACCCGCGCCCGCGCGCGCTCGCCAAGCGTCCGCGCCAGCACTTGCCAGGTGCGGCCGGGCCCGCTGCCATGCCATCGATCGCGCAATTCCGGCCAGCGTTCGACGGCCTGCAGAAACTGCGTCCCGCTCGTCCAGAAGAAGTGCGTACGTGCGGGCAGATCGTCGGGCAGCGATTCCCGCACGACGTACGTCGCGAGCGCGTCCGGATCGCTCGTCGCCGCCGACTGGTGCGTCAGCCGGTGCCAATGCACCTCGCGTCCGGCGAGCAAGTCGACACCGGGCGGCTCGCTGTCGCCGAGCCCATCCGCGCAGCCGTTGACCCAGATCCCGCGCGCGGCCAGCCGCCGCCATGTGGTGCTGCCGGCGGCCCAGACGAGACGATCGGCGGGCACGTCCCAGTGCTCGGGCAGCGCTTCGGCGCGCGCGATCCACAGCGCGCCCGCCGCCTGCGGCGCCTCGACGTCAAGCGGCTCACGCGTCGTGCGCTGACGCTCCTCGGGACGCGGCCAGATGTCGCACGCGCGCGCGCGCGGCGGGACGATACCGGTGCTCACGAGCGACCAACCCGACTCCTCGGCGCCCGCTTTCGACTTTCCCTGAATCGAGAGGATCCGTCCGTACTCGCGCGGCAGCACCGTGGCGCCGAGCGCTTCGTGACACCCGCCGCCATATGACGCGAGCACGGCGCGCTCGCGCTCAACGGCGTCCCACGTGGGCTGATGCGAAATGGCCGCGAGCTCGTCGGCAAACCTCGTGCGGACGGGCGCTTCGATCGCGATGGCGCCCTGTGCCGGGGCGCCGGGCACCTCGCGCAGCGGCAGCACCATCCAGCCACAACGATCGAGATCGGCGCGCACGACCCGCGCGGCGCCTTCGAACGGCTCGCCAAATCCGAGCAATCGATCGAGTGCCGCTTTTGCGACGACGAGCGCGTCACCGCGGCCTTCGATCAAGCGCCCGAGCCTGGTCGTCACGTTGCCGCGCACGGCCAAGAACTCGAGCGCGTCGACCTTCCACGGCAAGATCGGCGGCAGCGCGCGCTCGAGCAACCAGGCGCGCCGCGGTGAGGAGGAAAGAATGCGAATCGTGCGCGGGCGCGCCGCGATCACGTCGCGACGTACGAGAAGGACGTCGCGCGGATCGGCGCGCTCGAGTGTCGCCGCGACGTACGTCCCGTCACGATGCTCGAGCGGCAGGTCCTTCCAAGAGTGCACGACGAGATCGGCCGCGCCGGCCAGGAGTGCGTCGGAAAGATCCGCCGTAAATGCGCCCTTGTCCGGCATCGAGGCGAGCGGCGTCTGCGTGTCGCGATCGCCGGCGGAGGCTCGCGTCAGCAGCCGCACTTCGAGATCGGGAAACCGCGCCTGAAGGGCGCGGCCCACGAGCATGGCCTGGATGCGCGCCAGGTCGCTCGATCGGCTGAGCAGTCTTACGCGCACAAGTCGTCCCACCCGAACGGCCGGAGCTCTTCTCGGAGCTCGTACCCGCGGCTTCGGCGGACGATGTCCGCGCGCGCGGCGTCGACGTGCCGCGTGGCGAACGCATTGGCGGCGCTCATCTGCGCGAAAAGATCTTGAAGCGTGACGACCGAGGCAGAGACGTGCAGCGGACGATCGACTTCGGCGCGCAGGTCGATCACGCGCTCGAGGCCGGGATAGCGCGCGGCGACGCGCTCGACGCCGGCCGACGGAATCGGCGCGGCAATCACGAGCACCACGCCGCCTGCGACGATCGGCGCGTCCTCTGCGCGATCGACGACCCACGACTTGACGCCCGCGACATTACCGCTCGCATCGTCGCGGCGGCTCCATTGATCGACCGAGCGTCCCTCGTCGGCGAGAAACGGCAGCACTTCATCGGCGAGCTTGCCGGTGCCGATGAGCACGGCGTGCGTGCAGCCGGCGAGATGGCGTCGTACCGCGCTGCCGTACGATCGCGATCCCAGTCCCTGGAGATGCGCGGTGCGAATCTCGCGCGCATCCGCGAGCAGCCGCTGACCGAGCCGCTTCAACCAATCCTCGTCCGATCCGAGCGATCCGAGAAAGACCTTGAACTGGCCGAGCACCTGCGTTTCGCCAAGCATCGGCGATCGCAGGCCGCAGAGAATTTCGAGCAACATGC
>CAYQRM010000246.1:0-3598 GCA_964419785.1 uncultured Solibacteraceae bacterium
GAGCGAAACGTCCCGTGGCCCTGCGAGATGACGTTGAGCTGTCCCGAGAGCCACCACGACGCCTCGGGCGAATGTGGGACGATCGTGAGCGGCGTCTCGGGCCCGGGGGCCGGCGTCGTCTGTGCAATCGCTCTCGGCGCGCCCCCAAGGGTGACGCTCACGACGAGCGAAGCGGCGAAACTGCGTGCGCCGCGGCGGCTCACAGCCACATACCGAATCGGCGAATGTATCGCACCTTCACCGTCTGCGTGACCGCACAGTAGACGAGAAGAGTGGCCAGCAGCCACGGAAAAAACGCGACGGGCAAGCCGACCATCCCGACCGCGCGCCCCGTCGCAGAAAATGGCAGCCATACGCCCGCCAGCATGATGCCGGACGTGAGTAACAGCACTGGCACGGCCGCGCGGCTCTGCACGAAAGGAATCTTTTCCGTTCGGATCATGTGGACGATGAGCGTTTGCGAGAGCAGACCTTCGACGAACCATCCCGACTGAAACAACGGCTGGCGGGCCGGGCTGCTCGCGCCGAAGACGAACCAGAGCAGCGCGAACGTCGTGACGTCGAAGATCGAGCTGAGCGGACCGATCCAGACCATGAAGCGCGCGATGCCGCTCGGATCCCACGTGCGCGGGCGCGCCAGAAAATCCTCGTCCATGCGATCCCACGGCAGCGAGAGCTGCGAGAAGTCGTACAGCAGATTCTGAACCAGGATCTGCACGGGCAGCATCGGCAAGAACGGCAGGATCGCGCTGGCAATGAGCACGCTGAACACATTGCCGAAGTTCGAGCTGGCCGTCATCTTGATGTACTTGATGATGTTGCCGTAGACCTCGCGCCCGCGCCGCACGCCGACGTGCAGCACGAGCAGGCTCTTCTCGAGCAGGATGATGTCTGCCGATTCGCGCGCGATGTCCGTGGCGCTGTCGACGGAGATCCCGACGTCCGCTTGCTTGAGCGACGGCGCATCGTTGATACCGTCGCCGAGAAAGCCGACAGTGTGTCCGGCATCCTGCAGGCTCCGGACGACACGCGTCTTCTGCGACGGACTGAGCTTGGCAAACACGCTCGCGCTCGCCGAGAGCCTCGACAGCTCGTCGGCGTCGAGCGGCTCCAGCTCCGCGCCGAGGACGACCCGCTCCGCGCCCACGCCGACCTGGCCGCATACGCGGCGCGTGACGACGTCGTTGTCGCCGGTCAGCACGACGACCCGCACGCCCTGACGCTGCAGCGCCGCAATCGCGTCGGCCGCACCCGGCTTGGGCGGATCGAGAAACGCGATGAACCCCGCCAGCACGAGCTCGCGCTCGTCGCCGACGCCGTACGTCCGCGGTCCGGCCGCGAGCGCCCGCGTCGCCACCGCGACGACGCGGAAGCCTTCAGCGTTGAACGCGGCCGCAATGGTCCGCGCGCCGGCCTGCCGGCCCTCGTCGAACGGCCGGAGGCCTTCATCCGTCTCGGCCATCGTGCACGCCGCGAACACTTCGTCGACCGCGCCCTTGCAAATCAAGACGTGCTCCGACGGCGTGTTCTGCACGACGACAGACATCCGCCGGCGATCGAAGTCGAACGGCACTTCGTCGATCTTGGCGTAGTGCTGAAGCACGTTCAGCTCGTGTTGCACCTCGACGTGCTCGAGCACGGCACGATCGAGCAGATTCTTCAGCCCGGTTTGATAGTAGCTATTGAGGTACGCAAGCTCGAGCACCCGCAGGCTGACGCGCCCCTGGAGATCGCGATGACGCTCGAGGACGACGCGATCTTCGGTGAGCGTGCCGGTCTTGTCCGTGCAGAGCACGTCCATTGCGCCGAAGTTCTGGATCGCGTTGAGACGTTTGACGATCACTTTCTCGCGCGCCATCGCGACCGCGCCGCGCGCGAGGTTGGCGGTGACGACCATCGGCAGCATTTCCGGCGTGAGGCCCACGGCCACGGCGACGCTGAAGAGAAACGCATCGTGCCAGTTGTGCTTGAGCAGGCCGTTCAGGAGAAACACGACCGGGACCATCACGACCATGAAGCGGATGAGGACCCACGTGACACTGTTGACGCCCCGGTCGAAGCTTGTGAGCGGCCGCGGTCCAGCCAGGCTCGCGGCGAGGGATCCGAAATACGTGCGCGGGCCGGTCGCGATGACGACGCCCACGGCGGCGCCGCTCACGATCGTCGTGCCCATGAAGCCGAGCGTGGCCCGCTCGAGGGGATTGCGGAGCAACGGCGACTTGGGCGGCCCGTCGACTCCCGTCTCGGGGCTCGCGACTTCCGATTTCTCGACAGGCATCGACTCGCCCGTCAACGCCGCCTGCGCGACGAAAAGGTCCTTCGCGCTCACGAGCCGCACGTCGGCCGGAATCATGTCGCCGGCCGAGAGGTGCACGATGTCGCCGGACACGAGATCCTTGAACGGCACCTCGCAACGCACCGCCGATGTGACGTCCGGCTCGCCGTTTGGGATCTGGCGCGTGACGGTCGCGGTGGTCGTCACCATCGCGCGCAGGGCCGCAGCGGCCCGCGACGATCGATACTCCTGCAGGAACCTCATCGTCACGCTGACGACGACCATGCAGGCGACGACGATGGTGCCTTCGGCGTCGCCGGTCTCGTAGGAAACGAGGCCGAGCGCGATCAGCACGAGGATGAACGGGTTCCGGAAGTTGCCGATGAGCAGCGAGTACCACGTGGGGAGGCGCTCGCGCGCGACCTCGTTCGAGCCGAACTGCTCCCGGCGCGCGCGAATCGTCTCGGCCGGGAGACCACGGATCGAGGTGCCGAGCGCGGTCATGACGAGCTCGGGTGGCGCGGCCGACGCGCGCAGCAGCGTTTCGAGCGCCGCGGCGGGCACGGCGGACGAAGATGAACGAAAAGAAAAATCGGCGAAACGGCGAGAAAAGGACATGAGCGACCTCGCGTCGCGACGGGCCGAGACCCGGCGGGCGAGGCGCGGGGTGCCGCGTCATCCGCCCCTCAGGTCTGGCTCCTCGGCGGGTCCGCGTCGGCGCGGACGCGATCCATACTGGAAGGCCCTGGCATAACGCTACCGGGGGAACCTTGTACCATACCTGGATAGGGTAGTCAATCATGTCGCACACGTCACGCGAAAAGCTCGATTTGGTGAACCGCACCCGCAAGATCCGGGGTCAGCTCGAGTCGGTGGAGCGGGCCCTGGGCGAAGACGCGCCGTGCGTCGATGTCCTCCAGCGTCTGGCCGCGGCCCGGGGCTCGATTAACAGCCTCATGGGCGAGCTCATGGAGGACCACATCCTCCATCACATGGCCGGGAAGACGAAGTCTTCGGAGGACGCGGCGGCCGATCTGATCGAGATCGTCCGCTCCTACTTGAAGTAACATTTCGTCCACCCCACTGCCCGGAGGGCATCGTGATGATCATTCGTTTGTCGCGGCCGGTGGCAGTCGCCATCTTCGCGCTGGCGGCCTCGGCGGGTATCGCCGCGCGGGTCGGCCAGCAGCGGCCCGATCCGCCGGCTCGGCCCGATCTCGTCCGCCAGTCCTACAACGAGGCCGACGTGAAGTTCGTCTCGGGCATGATTCCGCACCACGCGCAGGCCGTGATCATGGCCGGCTGGGCGCCGACGCACGGCGC
>CAYQRM010000247.1:0-25090 GCA_964419785.1 uncultured Solibacteraceae bacterium
GTCGCGATCGTCTTGCCGTCGACGACGAGCGTGACGCGGTACGTGCCTGGCAGCACGAACGGCCCGGCCGCCGCGCCGACGCCGCGGCCGCCTCCACCGCATGCATTCTTGAACCCCGCATCCGGTCCTTCGACCGCTGCAGCGCCCGCGCGACCGCCTCCGCCCGCGTTTCCAGCGCCACCGCCCGGACCGCCGCCTCTTCCGGCCGGCGCTGTGCCAGCCGCGCGGATCGGTTCGACGCGCAAGTCCCAACACGCCGTCTCGATGCCCGGCTGCGATCGCGCGCCGACGGCCAGCTCGCGCACCGTCTTGCCGGCGGCGTCCGCGATGTTCATCCGGATGTCGCTCGCGGGCGCCTTCAGATAGAACGGAATCACCGCATCGAATGGAGGATTCTCACCGAGAAAGAAATTGTCGCCCCAGAACTCCATGTTGAGCTCGTTGGACGACTTCCACTCGAGCGCGTCCGGCACTGAAAACAGATACGCGCCGCTGGCCTGCGCTTGCGTGTATTCCTGAATCGGCTCGAGATGATCGAGGATCCACAGCGCCCGACCATGCGTCGCGAGAATCATCGCGTTGTCGCGCGGGTGCAGTGTGATCTCGTCGACGCGCACGGTCGGCAGGTTCGCGCCGATTCGCTGCCAGGTCTTCCCGCGGTCGAGCGACACGGCAAGCCCCGTCTCGGTCCCGAGGTACAGCACGTCCGGATTGCGCTGGTCCTCAGTCAGCGTCTTGACGGCGCCGACCCAACTGTTCGCGAGATTCTCGAACGTCGCGCCGTAGTCGTGACTCACCCAGATGTGTGGCGCGTAGTCGTCGAGACGATGCGCATCGGCCGTCACGTACACCGTCCGCGCGTCGAATCGTGACGGCACGACCCCTGAAATCCACGCACCCTTCGGCATGCCGGGCAATCGATCGCCGAGCGTCTTGTCCCAGGTCCTCCCGCCGTCCTTCGACACGCTCACCACACCATCATCGGTGCCCGTGTAATACACGCCCGGCTGTTTCGTCGACTCCGCGATCGCGACGATCGTCGGCCACGCGACGATGCCGTCGTTGCGGGAGATGCGGACGTCGCTGTCCTTGACGCCCATGATCGTGAGATCGTCGCGATTCGCATTCGACGTCAGATCGGGGCTGATGACCGCCCACGAGTCGCCTCGGTCCGTCGATCGAAACACTTTGTTGCCCGCGGCCAGCAGCACGTGCGGATCGTTCGGCGAGAGGATCAGCGGCGAGTCCCAGTTGAAGCGATACGTCTCGCCCGTCGCCGGCGCCGGCGTGACGTTGGTGGCCGTCGGCCGAATGGTCTTCGACTCGCCGGTCACGTTGTTGTGCCGCTGCATCGATCCGTCCTGCGTTTCGCCGTAACTGATGCGGGGGTCGATCAGGTCCGCGAGCACCACCATGCCGTCGCCGATCTGCGTGCGGATCCAGTGCTCCGGCGTGATGCCGCGCTGCGTGCGTACGGCGCTCGGGCCGCACCACGCGTCGTTGTCCTGCATGCCGCCGCACACGTTGTAGGGCTGCGACATGTCATAGCTCACGTGATAGAAGAGGCCGATCGGCAGGTTCCAGAGAAACTGCCAGCGCTTCGTGCCGTCCCACGAAATGCCGACGCCGCCGTCGGTGCCGATCATCACGTGATCGGAATTCGCCGGGTCCCACCAGATCGCGTGCGTGTCGTCGTGGATCGTCGGATCGGCCTGTGCGAACGTTTTGCCGCCATCGACCGACAGGCCGATCTGCACGGCGGCCGTGATCACGCGATCCGGATTGTTCGGATCGATGCGCACCTGACTGAAATACATCGGCCGCGAGTTGTTGCCGCTGACGCGATGCCATGACGCGCCGGCGTCATCCGATCGATAGATGCCCGTGCCGTTGGTCGCGTCGGCACCGCCTTGTCCGCGCCCGCCGCCGCCACCACCACCGCCACCGCGGCCGGCCGCCGGCGCAGCCTCGGCCTCGATCAGCGCGTAAAGAATGTTGGGACTGCGGCGGTAGATATCGAGGCCGATGCGGCCGAGCGGTCCCGGCGGGACGCCGCTCGTGAGCCGCGCCCAGTTCTCGCCGCCGTCCGTCGACTTCCACAGGCCGCTGCCCGGTCCGCCGCCGTTGAAACAGCACTGCGATCGACGCCGTTGATACGTCGAGGCGTAGAGGATCCGGCTGTTCGTCGGATCGATCACGAGATCGTTGGCGCCCGTGTCGGCGTCGACCGTGAGCACCGCCTTCCACGTCTTGCCGCCATCGGTGGTGCGGTAGACGCCGCGATCGCCGCCGGACCCGAAGAGCGATCCCTGCGCGGCGACAAACACGACATCGTTGTTCGACGGATCGATGACGATGCGATTGATCTGGTACGAGCGTTCGAGACCGACGCGCCCGAACGTTTTTCCGCCGTCAGTCGATTTGTAGACGCCATCGCCCCACGAGGTGCTCTGCCGATTGTTCGCTTCTCCGGTCCCGACCCAGACGAGATCGGGATTTTTCTGCGACACCGCGACATCCCCGATCGAGATGTAGCCCTTGTCCTGAAACTGAGGGGTGAACGTCGTCCCGCCGTTCGTCGTCCTCCACAGTCCGCTGTGCGCGGTGGCGACGTAGAAGATCGACGGGTTCGCTTCGTAGACGGCGAAATCGCTCACGCGGCCCGACATGACCGCAGGACCGATCGAGCGGAAGTGGAGCGCGTCGAACTGCGTCGCAACCGTGGGATATGGCAGGGCCTGACCGTCGTCGATCCGCGAGACGGTTTGGCTCGTCGGTTCCTGGCCGGCGACGGGTGCGAACAGCAGCGTCGCGCCGACAACGATGGACAAAACCAGGGAGCGCATTTCTTGTCTGAGGTTCCAAGAGGTTCCAAGGGGTTCGCTTGGAACCTCGAGGAACCCCCTGGAACCTCAGCTCTTACTTGATCGGCGCCGGCACGTTGAGCGTGACGTTGTACTTCTTCAACGCCTGGCTGACCGTCATCGCGCGCACGAGCAGCGCGTTGCCGTCGGTGATGGCTTTCGGCAGCGCGAGCTTCACGTCGGCGTACTGCTTCATGAGCGTGTCGCTCGGCACTTCGGCGAACGCGAGCATCGCGCCTTTGAGCGCGCCCGCCTTCGCGACGAGATCGTCCGGATTGGGCGGAGCGCCGCCACCGAATCCGAAGCCGCCGGCGCCCGCGCCTTGCGCCGCGTTGGGAGCGCCCGCGGCTGGAGCTTCACCCGCGGCCTGTCCGGCGCCAGCGCCGCCGCGTCCACCACCGCCGCGTCCGCCACGGCCACCGCCGCCACGTCCGCCCCCGGCAGGCGCCGCCGCTCCTGCGGCCGACGCGCTCGCTGACGTCACACCGAACTTCGGCGCGAGCGTATCGAGATCCTTCTTCAGCGTGTCGAACTGTGTCGTGACGGCAGCGGGCACGCTACCGGCGGCCTTCAGCTTGTCGGACGCGTCATTCATCTGCGAGTACAGCGGACCGAGCGCGGCCGCCATCTCCTCGCCGCGGCGCTGCAGGTCGTGCAGATCCATGACGGTGTCGTAGTACTTCTTGCGCTGCACCTCATTCATCTGCAGGTCGGGATCGAGCACGACCTTCATCGGCTTCGTCTCGTACGATTTGCCGTTGACCATCAACGTCACGTTGTACGTGCCCGGCAGCACGTACGGACCCTGCGGGCTGCTACCACCGCCGCGCCCACCGCCGCCACCGCCGCGGCCGCCACCGCCGCCGCATGGATTGTCCGAGCTGTAGCCGGGCTCCGGCTGGGGCAATGCGATCCCGCCGCCACCGCCGCGGCCGCCACCTGCGCCGCGGCCGCCACCCGGGGCCGCTGCGCCCGCGCCTGTGCCGCCACCAGCCGGGGCGATCGGCTCGACGCGCAGATCCCAGCACGCCGTCTGAATTCCCGGATCGAGCCGGTTGGCTGGAACCGTGAGCATCCGCACGTCCTTGCCGACCGAGTCGGTGATCTTCAACTTGACCTCGGTCGCTTTCGCCTTGAGGAAGTACTGAATCACGCCTTCCGACGGCGGATTCTCGCCGACGAAGAATTGATGGCCCCAGAACTCGTCGTTCTTGTCGTCGAACGCTCGACGCTCGAGCGCGGGATCGATCGAGAACAGATGCGCCTCAGCGCCCTGGGCCGCCGTGTACTCCTGAATCGGCGAGATGTGATCGAGGATCCAGATCGCGCGGCCGTGCGTCGCGAGCAGCATCGCGTTGTCGCGCGGGTGCAGCGTGATCTCGTCGACGCGCACGTCCGGGAAGTTACTGCGCAGCCGCGACCACGTCTTGCCGCGATCGAGCGAGACGAAGAGACCCGTCTCCGCGCCGACGTACAGCACATCCTGATTGCGCTGATCCTCGGTCATTGTCTTGATCGCTTCGCCCTTCAGATTGCCGTTGAGCGATTGGAACGTCGCGCCGAAGTCGTGGCTCACCCACATATGCGTTTCGTAGTCGTTGAGGCGATGCGCGTCTGACGCGACGTAGACGGTGCCCGCGTCGTAGCGTGACGGCATAACCTTCGACACCCACGCGCCCTTCACGAATCCGGGCATGCGGTCGGCGAGCGTCTTGTCCCACGTCTTGCCCGCGTCCTTCGACACGCTGACGGTGCCGTCGTCAGTGCCCGCGTAGTAGAGGCCTGGCTGTTTCGCGGACTCGGCGAACGACACGATCGTCGGCCACGCCGAGATGCCGTCGTCTTTCGAGATGTGGATGTCGCTGCCCTTCACGCCCATCGTCACGATCTGGTTGCGATCGGCGTTCGTCGTGAGATCCGGGCTCACGGACGTCCACGAGTCGCCGCGATCGGTCGAGCGGAAGACGTGGTTGCCCGCGATGTAGAGCACGCCCGGATCAGTCGGCGAGAACACCATCGGCGTGTCCCAATTGAAGCGGTACGCCGCACACGGGCCGCCGCCACCGCCGCGTCCGCCGCCGCTGCCCGGAGGCGGAGGCGGATCGCAGTTCGGACCGCCAGCCTGTGCGTTGACGACATTCTGCGGCGTCGGACGGATGCTCTTCGACTCGCCGGTCACGCGGTTGTGTCGCATGGTGTTGCCGTCCTGCGTCTCGCTGTAGACGATGCGCCCGTCGCGCTGATCGGGAATCGCGACGAAGCCGTCGCCGCCCTGAATCGACTGCCAGCGATCGTTCGAGATGCCGTTCTGCGTGCGCACGGCGCTCGGTCCGCACCAGTCGTAGTTGTCCTGCATGCCGCCGCACACGTTGAACGGGTACTCCATGTCGAAGCCGACGTGATAGAAGAGGCCGACCGGCAGATTGGGATACCAGATCCACGAGCGCGTCATGTCCCAACTGACGTAGGCGCCGCCGTCGGTGCCGATCAAGATGTGATCGGAGTTGTTCGGGTCCCACCACAGCGCGTGCTTGTCGTCGTGCACGGCCGGGTCCGCGCTCAGCTGCGTCTTGCCGCCGTCGAGCGAGATCGTCATGCGCACGCCGCCGAGGATCGTGCGATCCGGATTGTTCGGATCGACGCGAATCTGCGAGAAGTACATCGGCCGGGGATTGTTGCCGTTCACTTTCCGCCACGTCGTGCCGCCGTCGTCAGTGCGGTATACGCCCGAGTCGCCGCCGGCCGCGCCGCCACCCGCTGCGCCGCCACCGCCGCCGCCACCACCGCCGCCGCCACGTCCGCCGCCGGCGGTCTCCGCTTCGATCGTCGCGTAGACGATGTTGGAGCTGCGGCGATAGACGTCGAGGCCGATGCGCCCGAGCGATCCGGCCGGCAGTCCGCCGCCCGAAAGCTTCGTGAACGTGTCGCCGCCGTCCGTCGACTTCCAGATGCCGCTGCCGGGGCCGCCGCCGTTCATGCAGCACTGCGTGCGGCGCCGCTGATACGTCGAGGCGTAGACGATCTTGTGGTCGCTCGACGAGATCACGACATCGTTCGCGCCGGTGTCATCGTCGACCTTGAGCGTCTGCTTCCACGTCGCGCCGCCGTCGGTCGTCTTGTAGATGCCGCGATCGCCGCCGGGACCGAAGAGCGCGCCCTGCGCGGCGACGAGCACGGTCTGATCGTTGTCGGGATCCACCGCGAGCCGCTGAATGTGGTACGACTTGCCGAGGCCGATGAACTTCCACGACGCGCCGCCGTCGGTGGATTTGTACATCCCGCTGCCCCACGAAATGCTCTGGCGATTGGTGCCCTCGCCGGTGCCGAGGTACACGAGGTCTGGGTTCTTCTGCGACACGGCGACCGCGCCGATGCTCATCAGGCCGTTCTGCTGGAACTGGCCGGTGAACGTCGTCCCGCCGTTGGTCGTTTTCCAGACGCCGCCGTGCGCCGTGCCGACCCAGAAGATCGACGTGTTGGCTTCGTACACAGCGAAGTCGCTGATGCGGCCCGACATGCTCGCCGGACCGATCGATCGATAGTGAAGCGCGTTGAATTGTTCAGCGATCGGCGTGCTGCCAGCGACCTGACCTCGCAGGACCGGAACCGCCGCCAGCACAGCCATCCCAACCGTGCCAGCCAGAACCAGACGAAGGTGCCTCTTCATGGAGCCTCCAGGCGTCACGTAACCGGCGGAATTATAGCTACTACCGGAGACGGCGCGTGATTTCTCGGAGAGCTCCAATGGCGCGGGTCAGGTCGGCCTCAATAGTCGGCACACCAATCGACGCCCTGAGGGCGCCGACGGCGATGCTTGAACCCAGACACTCGGCAAAGCGGGAGACCGTGAATCTTCCTTCGAGGCTGGAGAGACAGCGGGCCTCGGTCTCGGCGTCGAAATGAAACGCGGCTTCCGCCGCGCCTGGATTGCAGAAACAGCCACCTCGTACGAAGATTTTGCGATCGCTGAGGTCCATCTCAATCGGCTCGTACGGCTGGACGCGACCCGACGAGTCGAGGACGTTGAACGCGACGGTACCGCCGCGGCGGGACGCGTCGCGCGGACCGTAAATCGTCACGAGCGGCGCGCCGTTCGGGTGACTCAACTCTTGAAGGGCGCCCAGAAACTTTGCGGTGAGAGCGCGCACGCGCGTGTTGATCGCCCGCATCCCGATGCCGCGCAGCAGATCGAGCCCGGCGGGCACGGCGCCGATGCTGGCGAAGTTCGGCGTGCCGTCCTCGAACGCCTCTTCGCCGCCCCGCAGGGCGTGCCGATCGTTCTGCACGGAGACGACGTCCACCGTGCCGCCGGCAAACCATGGCCGGCTGAGCCTGCCGAGCGCGTCACGCCGCGCGACGAGCGCACCGACGCCCGTCGGATAGCCAAACATCTTGTAGAACGAAACGACGACGAAGTCAGCGTCGCAGGCCGCGAGATCGAGCGAGTGTGTCGGCACAAATGCGGCGGCGTCCAGCAGGACATCGAAGCCGAGCGCCCGGGCGCCGTCGACCAGCGTCAGCGGGTGTTCGACACCGGAAAAGTTCGACTGTGCCGGAAACGCGAAGAGCCCGCCGCCGCGAGCGCTGGCGCGAAGGTGCTCGAGCGGATCGGCGAGCCGCAGATCGTCATCGGGCGGCAGATAGCGCACCGGCGCGTTCCTGCCGCGCGCAAATTCACGCAACCCGTTGACGGAATTGTGATTGTCCGCGGAGAGTACGAGCCCGCGGCTCGGACCGAACGGATAGCTCTCGGCCACGAGCTTGATCGCCGCGCTGGCGTTCGCCGTGAAGCACACCGCGTGCGTCGAGGCGCTGACGCCGAAGAACTCGAGCACAGCCGCGCGCGCGTCGGCGATCATCGCCGTGCTCCGGCGCGACGCCGCATGCGCCGAATGCGGATTGCCGAGAATGGCGCGATCGATGTGCCGATGATGCGCCGCAACGAGCGACGCTGCGGGAATCGCGCTCCCGGTGTAGTCGAGGTAGATCTCGCCGGCCTCGTCGAGCCGCGCGAACTCGCACCGGCGCAGCGCGTCGAAGTCGACCGCGGTCAACATCCGCGTCGTCTCGCCGACATGATGCCGGGCCACTCCGCCAGGCCGCCGCGCAGAATGTGCACGTCCGTCAGGCCTCGGGCGCGAAGCGTCACCCACGCCTGCTCGGCGCGAGCCTCGGTCTCCGCGTACAGCACGATCGTCGCTGTGCGCGCGAACTCGGCTTGCGTAATCGTGGCGATCGGCACGTCCTCGGCGCCAGGAATGTGGTACGCGTCGAACGCTTCGACGGGACGAAGATCAATGACGCGCAGCCCGCTCTTCTTCGCGCGCAGCCATTCGGTCAGCAGCTGCGCGCTCACGCGATCGTCTTCGACGGCCTGGCGCGGGGCCGGCGGTGTGGCCGATCCGGCCACGGCGGCGAATGCGCCAAGCACGAACGCGGTGACACCAAACGCGCGCCCGATCGTCACGCGCGCCGCTCCACTCGCTCCGCCAGGGCGAATCCCGCGAGCGCGATCGAGACGATGGCGAATACCACCACGCCGTACGGCAGGTGCAGCACGTCGGGAAGCGTCATCGTGCCGCGCGCGGTTGACGTGTAGAACGTCGAGACCGCCGGCAGCGCGAGTCCTGTGAGGATCACACCGCCGAGCATTCCGGCCATCGTCGCGAGCCCGTCGCCGCGGCCGGTCGCCGCAGACACGCACGACGTGCCCGGACACAACCCGGCGGCGATGAAGCCGGCGCCGAAGACGAAGCCGCCGGCGAGCTGCGGCGCGAGATACGTTTCAGGAATGGCGATCGACGCAAGATCGATCACCCCCAGCCGGCTCAGCCAGAACACGCCGAGCATCGCCGTGACGATCGCGCTGAACATCACTTTGAAGACGGTCAGATCGCGCAAGTAGAACTGTCCCGCCAGCTTCGGCGCGCTGCCGAGACCGGCGCGCTCGAGCGTCCAGCCGAACGCGATACCGATGACGAGCGGCAGCGCGATCGTCGTCATCGCCACGCGCGCCGAAGCAACGGCGCGAGCAAGTACGCGGATCCGAACGCGCCGATCGTGAAGAGCCAGCTGCCGACGCTGAGCATCGCGCCGCCAGAAAGCGCTTGTCCGCTGGTGCACCCACGCGCGAACACGGCGCCGGCGCCCATCGCGCCGCCACCGATCGCGGCGAGCGTCAGTCGAGATGCCGATGCGATGTGCGGTCCGCGATCGATCGCGAGCTTCACGCGGCCGACGATTCGCGCGGACACCCACGCGCCGATCGCGACCCCGCATAGCTCGAGGACGAGCCAGTCCCGCCACACCGGGGCGTCGTCGGCGAGATACCTGGAGAAATACGGGTTGTCCGCCGCCGCCGACGGTGAGGCCGCAGCTACGAGCCCGGACGCCGAACGCGCGAACGCGCCAGACGCGCCGAGCCCGCGGCCCGCGAAAACGAATGCCGCCAGCAACACGAGCCCGAGCGCGACGCCAGCCGCGTACGGGTCGGCGTACGGTTGAGGACGCGAGGAGAAGAGAAGGTCGGAAGTCGGAGGTCGCGTCCTCACCGCGCGCCGCCTTTCTTCGCCGGCATCTCGAGCGGAAGATTGAGCTTCGACCACTCGTCCATCGATCCGTCGTAGAGCAGGACCTTGTGTCCGAGAGACTGCGCCGCGAAGAGCGTCGCCGTCGCGAACTGGCCGACCCAGCAGTAGCCGATGACCGTCTCGTCCGGTTTCACGCCGGCGTCCGCGAAGAGCTTCTCGAGCTCGGCGGCCGGCCGCAGCGCGCTCTTGTCCTGGTCCCACAGTTTCCCGAACGGCAGGCTGTGCGCTCCGGGAATGTGGCCGAACTTCTGCTCCCCCTCGCGCGTTGCGCTGTTCTGCTTCCCCTCCCACGCTTCGGTGGACCGCGCATCGACGATCGTCACGCCAGGCGTCTTCTCGTGCGCCTCGACGTACGCGCGATCGACGGTGACCTGCACGGTCTTGAGCGGCGACAACGTGCCGGCCTTCGCGGGCGGGATATCGCTCGTCGTCTTCTGCCCCGCCGCTTTCCACGCCGCGAGGCCGCCATCGAGCAGCGACGTGTTCGCCTCAAGGCCTGCGTGCACGAGCGTCAAATAGATTCGCGTCGACTGCGAGAACCAGTTGTCGCTCTCGACGATGACGATGTGCGAGTTATCGGAGACGCCGAAACCCCGAAGCGTCGTGCGGAGCGAGTCATCCGTTGGCAGCTCGAGCATCAGCTGGTTCGCCGGCGCCGACGCAGAGTGATCCATCGGCGCGGCGAACTCGCCCATGTCGGCGGCCTGCGCGCCGGGCACGTGTTCGCGTTTGTACGTCGCCGTCTCGCCGACCTGCAGGATGACGACATGTGGATCGCTCAAATGCTGCGCGAGCCAGGACACGGGCGTGAGCATTGATTCCCGTGGGCTCGCGGCGCGGGCCGCCGAGTGACCGGCAGCGGTCACCAGAATCGCGGCGAGACCGGCGGTCACGCCAGAAAGACGAAGGACTAACATGGCACAACTCCTGTGAAGACGCGCGTGTTGTCGAGAACCGACAAGAGCAACCCAACTCTTGTCGAATGTCTACAACAAGGACGATTCCAGGGGCCGGGAAGTTTCACATTGGACCAAGGGCCAACCTGGTTTTTGGGATTGATATGATTCTCGTCGTGGCCCCCACCGCAACCGCCCGCACGCGCAACCGCGCCGAGATCGACGACGCGCACAAGTGGAACCTCGACGACATTTACGGCGATTGGGCCGTGTGGGAGCAGGCGCGCGCCGAGCTCGAGAGGCGCATCGGCGAGTACGCGGAGTTGAAGGGCACGCTCGCTCGGGGACCCGACCGGCTGCTCGCGGCCTACCGCCTGAACGACGCGCTCGGCCAGCTCGCCTACAAGGTCTACTTCTATCCCTCGCTCAAGTACGACGAGGACCAGCGCGACAACCGCGTCAACGCGCGGCGGCAGCAAGTGCAGGCGCTGATGGCGCGCTGGCAGGAGGCGACCTCCTGGTTCAGCCCGGAGCTCCTGGCGATTCCTCACGCGACGGTCAAGGGCTGGCTCGATACCAACGCCGATCTCGCCGTCTATCGGTTTGCGATTGAAGAGGTGTTCCGGCAGCAGGAGCACGTGCTCAACGAGGCGGGCGAGCGGCTGATGTCGCTCTCGACGCGGCTCTCGGGCGCGCCCGGCGAAGCGTATCTCGCGCTCTCAACCGCCGATGCCAAATTCCCCGAGGTCACGCTGAGCACCGGCGACACCGTCACGATGTCGTACGGCCAATATCGCGCCGTGCTCGCGACCAATCGCCATCAGGCCGATCGCCGCGAAGCGTTCCTCTCGCACTACGGGACGTATCAGAAATCGCTCAACACGTACGCGACGCTCTATCACGGCATCTGCCAGCGCGACTGGTTTCACGCGCGCGCCCGCGGATATCCGACGACGCTCGACGCCGCGCTGCACGGCAACAACATCCCGCGCTCGGTCGTCGACAATCTGATCGCGGCCACGCGCGCCGGCGTCGAACCGCTGCGCCGGTACCATCGCCTGCGCCGCCGTGCGCTCAAGCTCGACAAGTACCACAACTACGACTTCTCGATTCCCATCGTCGAATGGGACCGCCGATACGCGTACGACGATGTGCTCGCGCGGATTGTGCAGTCGGTGGCGCCGCTTGGCGACGAATATCAGGCCCGGATGTGGCGCGGGTTTCGCGAGCGCTGGATCGACGTGTACGAGAACGACGGCAAGCGAAGCGGCGCCTACTCGGCGCCCGTCTACGGCGTGCACCCGTACATGCTCCTCAATTGGGCGGACACCCTCGACGATGTGTTCACGCTGGCCCACGAGATGGGCCACTCGATGCACACCATGCTCTCGCACGAGCGGCAGCCGTTCGTGTACTCGGACTACACGATTTTCATCGCCGAGGTGCCGTCGACGCTGAGCGAGGCGCTCCTCCTCGAACAATGGCTCGCCGAGGTCACCGAGCGCGACGAGCGCATCGTCCTCCTGCAGCACGCGATCGACAACATCACGAGCACCTTCTACACCCAAGTGCTGTTTGCCGACTTCGAGCTGGCCGCGCACATGCTGGTCGAGCAGGACGAGCCGGTGACGTCCGAGACGTTGAACGCCTTGTACAAGGAGCGCTTCGACGCGTACTACGGCGACGCGGTGGACGTCGAGGACCTGACGGCGATTACCTGGGCGCGCATCCCCCACTTCTTCAACACGCCGTACTACGTCTACCAGTACGCGACGTGCTTTGCGTCGGCGGCCCGGCTCGCCCGGGAGATCTCCGAGGGCCCGGAGGCCGAACGGGCCCGCGCGCGCGGACGGTACCTGGAGCTGCTCGCGTCGGGGGGCAGCGACCATCCGATGACCCTCCTCAAGCGCGCCGGCGTCGACCTGAGCGAGCCGTCGACCGTCCGCGCCGTGGTCGACCAGCTGGATAGCTTGGTGAGCCGCCTCGAGGAGCTGGTTTAGGGAATTGGATTCGAGATTCGGGACTCTGGATCGGAAGGACAATCTCCAGAAACGCTCCTTTGGCAGACTTTCCGTAATTGACTGAGCCAAAAGGGCCAAGTGCACAATAGTGATCATCCCGCTCCGCTGACTGGTACGGCACGTTCTTTCCTTATTGTCAGGAAGCCCGGACAAATATGGGTCTTCTCGACAAGCTCAAACCCCAACCACGCTGGAAGCACACTGACGCCGCAGTGCGCCTCGAGGCCGTACGCGAGCTCGAAGATCAAATCGAGCTGGCGGCGCTGGCCGAGACGGACACGGACGTCCGGGTGCGCCGGGCCGCGGTCGCAAAACTGACAGACCCAGCGGCCCTTGGTCGGATTGTCGCCGCCGAGAGCGACGCCGATGCCAGGGATCGCGCGGCCGATCGGCTGACTGCGTTCGCGACGTCACCTGAGACGGACGAAGCGACGGCGTTGCTGGCCACGCGAGCGCTCACGGACTCCCGGCGGCTGTCGGCCGTGGCCAAGAGCGAGGCGCCCGAGTCCGTGCGCACCGATGCGCTGTCGCGCCTCTCTGACGAGCGGTCAATCAGCGCGGTCGCGCGGCACGCGAAGGTCGAGTCGACGGCGCGCGCGGCGCTCGATCGGCTGACGCTTCACGAGTCGCTGGTGGACGTGGCGGAGCACGCCGAGCATCGCGACACCGCGCTCGCGGCGTTCGATCGCGCGCTGGCGAACGGCGTGGACCTGGCGCTGCTCAAGTCTGTCGAATCGCGCGCGCAGCAGAAGGCCGTCAGCAAGCGCGCGCGCACGCTGATTCAGGAAATCGAAGACGCCGAAGCCGCGCGCCGCGCGGCCGAAGAAGAGCGCCGGCGTCAGCAGTCGTCCGTGCTCGAGGCGATCGAGCGGCTGAGCGATGCGACGGATCCAGCGGTCGTCCGGGCCAATCTTGCGCGGCTGACCAAGGACTGGGACGCGCTCGGAGCCGCGGATGAGACGGCGACGGCGCGGTTCGATCGCGCCTCCGTGCTCGCGCGCGAAGCTATCGCACGACGCGAGCGCGAAGCTGAAGAGATCGCCGAGCGCGCGCGCCAGCGCGCCGAGGCCATCGCGACGCGCGTCGCGCTCTGCGCCCGCGTCGAGACGCTCGAAGGCGACGACGCGCTCGAACAACTGGTTCCAATCGAAGAGGAATGGCGATCGCTCTTGCCGCTCGTTGGTAATGGCCCGGAGGCCGACCGACTGGCGGAGCGGTTCGCTCTGGCGGTGGCCGCGTGTCGCAAACGGCACGAGATGCGCGCTAGTCTGGCGGAGATGCGCACGAAGCTGGAAACGCTCGTCGCTGAGGCCGAGGGCTTGCCGTCCCACGCGGACGCCGCCTCGGCCGCCGCCCGCTGGCAGTCGCTAAGCCGCGAGGCACGCGGCCTGACCGCCTCACTTACCGAAGCACTTCGCGCGCCCGAGGATCTCACGGCGCGTCTGGTGGCGGTCGAAGCCGGCCTCGCCGCGCGCGACGCCGCCCGGCGCGACGCCGTCGCCAAGGCTCAGCACGACGTGGTCGCCCACCTGCAACGGCTGGCCGAACGCGCCCGGCGCGCCTCCGAGGCCGAGAGCATCACGCTCCGCGAAGGCGACCGCTTGATGCGCGACATCAACGCGGGCCTCGACGAGATCAGCCGCGTCGAATCGACGCGTGAGATCGACGATGCCGCCGGCAAGCTGCGCGCGCTGCAGGAGAAGGTCGCGCCGCGCGTCCGCGAGCTGCGCGAGATGGACGACTGGCGCCGCTTCGCCAACGCGCAGCGCCAGGAACAGCTCATCGCGATGGCCGAAGCCATCGTCGCGTCGCTCAAGAGCGACGACGAAGCCGGCAAGACGTCGGACCTCGCCGCCACCGCACGCGCCCTCCGCGAGCTCCACGCCAAGTGGCAGGAAGCCGCCGAAGCGCCGCGCCACTCGGCGCAGCGGCTCTGGGATCGCTTCCGCACCGCCACTGATTTCATCCGCAGCCGCTCCGAAGCCTATTTCGTCAAACTGCGCGAAGAGCGCGCCGGCAACCTTCAGAAGAAAGTCGCGATCGTCGAAGAGGCCGAAGCGCTCGCGCAGTCGAACGAGTGGGGCAAGGCCGCGGGTCGGTTCCAGGCGCTGCAAACCGAATGGCAGCAGCTCGGGCCGATCGCGCGCGATCAGGGCCGCGAGCTCGCCCACCGCTTCCGTATCGCGTGCAACGCCTTCTTCTCGCGCCGCCGCGAGGATCTCGCCGGCCGCAAGAAGGCGTGGGCCGACAATCTCACCAGGAAGGAAGCTCTCTGCGAGCGCGCCGAAACCCTGTCGCAATCGACCGAGTGGGAATCCGCCTCGTCCGAACTCAAGCGGCTGCAGGCCGAGTGGAAGACGATCGGTCCCGTGCGCCGCAACAAGTCCGACGTCGTGTGGAACCGGTTCCGCGCGGCGGCCGACAAGTTCTTTGAGCGGTACCACAATCGCCATCAGATCGCGGTGGCCGGCAAGCTCGCCGAGCGTGAAGCGCTCGTGACCGAGCTCGAGACCGTCGCGAGCGCAGAGGGCCAGCCACCGGCCGAGCTGCTCGAGAAGGTCCAACAGCTGCGGACCTCATGGAACCGCAGCGTGCCGATTCCGGCCGCCGAGATGAAGCCGATTGCCGATCGCTGGCAAGCGGCATTTTCGAGAGTACTGGCGGCGCACCCGGAGGCGTTCGTCGGCACCGATATGGATCCCGCGGCCGTGCGGCAGAAGCTCGAGAAGCTCGTCGCGCGCGTCGAAGGTCTCCTGGGCGGCGTCGCCGACACGCCGATCGGCCGCTCGCAGGCGGAAATCCTCGCCGCGCGGCTGCGATCGGCTCTGGCAAGCAACGCCATGGGCGGCCGCGGCAGCGACGAGGCGAAATGGCGCGCTGCGGCCGATACCGTGAAAGACGCCCAGTCGACGTGGCAGCGGCTCGCGGCGCTTTCGAGCGCCGACGCGAAAGCGCTCGAGCCGCGGTTCCGCGACGCGTGCAGGAAAGTGAACGATCAGGCCCGGCGTCACGGGCCTGCGCCACGGCGGTCGTCCAAACCGGCTGCCGCGGCCGTGTAGGATTCGGGGGTTCGAGAGGAGCGGGCCGTCAGGGCTAAGGCTTGGCGAGCATGTGCTCGACGGGCGGACTGGCTGAAGTCCTAGTGGACTGACGGAATCGGACGAAGCCGCAGGGGTCGGCTTTGACTGGCTCGCTCCTCATGAACCTCCGAAAAACAACGCCGGGAGTCATTTTTCGAAATAAGTAAAATGACTCCCGGCGTTCTCATGATCAAAGTCGATCAACTCTCCAAAACCTTTGGTGAGATTAAAGCTGTTGACGGCGTGAGCTTCGAGGTCGGCGCCGGCGAGATCTTCGGCTTCCTCGGCCCGAACGGCGCGGGCAAGTCGACGACCATCAAGATGCTCGCGACGCTGCTCAAGCCGACGGGCGGCCGCGCGACGCTTGCCGGCTACGACGTCGCGACGCAGCCGACCGAGGTGCGGCAATCGATTGGTCTCGTCTTTCAAGATCAATCGCTCGACAACCGCCTCACCGCCGACGAAAACCTCAAGTTTCACGCGATGCTGTACGACGTCCCGGCCGACGTGTATCGCGAGCGCGCCGACCAGGTGCTCAAGATGGTCGACCTCGTCGATCGGCGCTCGTCGATCGTCATGACGTACTCGGGCGGCATGAAGCGCCGGCTCGAAATCGCGCGCGGCCTGCTGCATCACCCGAAAGTGCTGTTCCTCGACGAGCCGACGCTCGGGCTGGACGTCCAGACGCGCAACGCGATCTGGCGGCACGTCCGGAGCCTTCGCGACGAAGTCGGCACGACCGTGTTCATGACGACGCACTACATGGATGAGGCGGAGAACTGCGATCGGATCGCGATCATCGATCACGGCAAGATCCAGGCGATCGACACGCCCGCCCAGCTCAAGAAATCCATCGGCGGCGACACGGTGATCGTCTCAGGTGACGATCAGCTCGGCCCGGACATCGAGGCGAAGTACGGCGTGTCGGTCCAGCGATCGGGCCGCGAAGTGCACTTCCAACATCCGAGCGGCGCGGAGTTCATCCCGAAGCTCGTCGGAGACTTCGGCGGCCGCATCGCCTCCGTGCAAGTGAAGCAGCCGAGTCTCGAGGACGTGTTCCTGAAGCTCACGGGCCACGGCATCCGGCCGGAAGAAGGCTCGGCGATGGACATGATGCGGCAGGGGATCGCGCTGTGGCGGCGCGGTGGTGGGGGCGGTAGGTAAAGGGCAGAGGGCAAAGGGCAGAGGGCAAAGGGCAGAACAGCCCCTGGCGCATTCGAAGCAGATGGCTGATCGAGAGGCAGACACCGACGATGAGACGAGCCCTGAAGACCATCTACACAATCTGGCTGCGCGAGGCGAAGACCTTCTGGCGTGAGAAGGCGCGGATCGTCGCCATGATCGGCCAGCCGTTGCTGTACCTGCTGATTCTCGGCAACGGGATCACGGCCGGGATGCGGCTCAATCGCGCGGGCGCGGTGGGATACATCCAGTTTCTGTATCCCGGGGTCATCGCGATGAGCATTCTCTTCACGTCGATTTTCTCGGCGCTGTCGATCATCTGGGATCGCGAGTTCGGATTCTTGAAAGAAGTGCTCGTTGCGCCGGTGCCGCGCTGGGCGGTGGCGATGGGCAAAGCGTTCGGCGGCGCGACGGTAGCGATGGTGCAGGCCGTCATCATGGTCGCGATGGCGCCGCTCGTCGGCATCACGCTGTCGGTCGTGATCATCGCGAAGCTGCTGGTGCTCTCGTTCTTGATGAGCTTCGCGGTCACGAGTCTGGGCATTGTGATCGCATCGCGCATGGCATCGATGCAGAGCTTCCAGATGGTCATGAATTTTCTGATCATGCCGATTTACTTCCTGAGCGGCGCGATGTTCCCGATGACGTCGGCGCCGACGTGGCTCAAATCGTTGATGGCGCTCGATCCGCTCACCTACGGTGTCGACGCGATTCGCAATGTCGTGTTCTCGAACACGACGATCGAGAACGGCGGCGTGGTCTCGTCGCTCATCGACGTCGCGCGACAAGGCGGGCTCGTCCGATTCGATCTCGGCTTCGACGTCGCGCTCATGGCGCTGGTCGCCGTCGCACTCGCCGCCGCAGGCGCATGGTCGTTCTCCAAAGCCCAGGCAGCGTAGAGGGCTTTGGCATGAAGGACATGAAGGGAATGAAGAACATGAAGTGCATGAGATATGACGAGCGTCCGAGTTGGCGGGACGCCCTCGATCTGACTGCCCGGCTACGCCGGGCTCGGCTGGGTCGAAACGACGAACACAAGAACGCCGCGTGAGGGTTTGGCGTTCTTGTGTTCGTCGTTTCGACCCAGCCGTCGTGGCCGCGCTTGGCGGCCGTCAGATCGAGGGCGTTCGTCGGATCCGTCGCTTCATGTCCTTCACGATCTTCATGCCCTTCATGTTTCAAGCTCTTGATACGCTCGCCTGTCTCTTCTCCCTGCAGTGCTAGGATCGCGTCTCGCTGCGACGCTACCAAGCGGAGGACCGATGACCCGACGTGATTGGTTGAAGCTGACGACGGCCGCAGGCGGCGCGGCGCTTTTGCCAAACGTCACGGGCCTGCTCGGCGATGCGCGCGCGCAGATGGTGCCCACGCCCGGACGCGAGCGGCTCCTCGCCGATTTCGGCTGGCGCTTCCATCTCGGTCACGCCGACGACGTCACCAAGGATTTCGGCTTCGGGCGCGGCGGCGCGTTCGCCAAATCCGGCAGCCTCATCGGCGGCCGCGGCAGCGTGACCTCCGCGCAGTTCGACGACGGCGGTTGGACGGCCGTCGATCTGCCGCACGACTGGGCCATCGATCTCCCCTTCTCCGAAGATAGAAATCTGAACGGCCACGGCGCCAAGCCGCTCGGCCGCGCGTTCCCCGACACGAGCGTCGGCTGGTACCGCCGCACGTTCGACATCCCGGCCAGCGATCGCGGACGCCGGATCTCACTCGATTTCGACGGCGTCTTCCGCGACTGCATCGTCATCCTCAACAATCACTACGTTGGCCGGAATCTCAGCGGGTACACGCCGTTCAGGTTCGATATCACCGATCTGGTGACGTACGACGGCAAGAACGCGCTCGTCGTCCGGGTGGACGCGACCGAGTACGAAGGCTGGTTCTACGAGGGCGCCGGCATCTATCGCCATGTATGGCTCGAGAAGACCGCGCCGCTGCACGTCGCGCATTGGGGCACGTTCGTGACGAGCGAAATCGCGGCAGGCTCGGCGACGGTGACGATCGCGACGGAGATTCAAAATGACGCACCGGCGGCCGCAAACTGTGTGGTCGTCTCGACAATCGTCGACAAAGACGGACGGACGGCCGCGACGCTGACGTCATCGCCGCTGTCCATCGCCGCGTGGGGCCGACAGAGCGTTCGGCAACCGACTACGCTCGCGCGGGCGTCGCTCTGGTCCGTCGAGGCGCCGAATCTCTACAAACTCGTCACCGAAGTTCGCAGCGGCACAACCGTCGTCGACTCGTACGAGACGCCTTTCGGCATCCGCACGGTTCGTTTCGATGCGGACAAGGGACTTTTCATCAACGACAAGTCGGTCAAGGTCAAAGGCACCTGCAATCACCAGGATCACGCAGGCGTTGGTGCGGGATTGCCCGACCGCCTGCAGTACTTCCGCATCGAGAAGCTGAAGGAGATGGGATCGAACGCGTACCGGACGTCGCACAATCCGCCGACGCCCGAGCTGCTCGACGCGTGCGATCGCCTCGGCATGATCGTCCTCGACGAGACGCGCATGATGGACTCGAACGAGGAAGGTTTGAGCCAGCTCGAGCGGCTCGTGCGGCGCGATCGCAATCATCCGTCGGTGTTCTGCTGGTCGATCGGCAATGAGGAGCCCGAGCAGGGCACCGAGCGCGGCGCGCGCGTGGCGGAAACGATGAAGCGCGTGGTGCACGAGCTGGACCCGACGCGCCTCACGACTGAAGCGATGAACAACGCGTGGGGCCGCGGCCTCTCGGCCGTCGTCGACGTCCAGGGCTTCAACTATCGCGGCGGCGCCGCGGCGCCAGACTTTGCGAAGGCGCTTGACGAGTACCATCATGCGCATCCCACGCAGCCGACGATGGGGACTGAGGTCGCGAGCACGGTGTCGACGCGAGGCATCTACACGAACGACCAAGCGCGCGGGTACGTCAGCGCGTACGATCGGAACTTTCCGCCGTGGGCGTCGACCGCCGAGGAGTGGTGGTCGATCTACAACGCGCGTCCTTGGGTCGCCGGTGGCTTCGTGTGGACCGGCTTCGACTACCGCGGCGAGCCGACGCCGTACAACTGGCCCTGCATCAGCTCGCACTTCGGCGTGATCGACGTGTGCGGGTTCCCGAAGGATATTTTCTATTACTACCAAGCGTGGTGGAGCGACAAGCCGGTCCTTCATCTCTTTCCTCACTGGAACTGGGCGGGCAAAGAGGGACAGGAGATCGAAGTCTGGTGCTTCACGAATCTCGATCGCGTCGAGCTCTTCGTGAACGGCACGAGCGCCGGCGCACAGGACGTGAAGAAGGACTCGCACGTCGCGTGGAAAGTGCCGTACGCCGCCGGCACGATCGAGGCGAGGGGCGTCGCGAACGGCAAGCCGCTCGTCGATCGCCGCGAGACCACAGGCGCGCCCGCGAAGATCGTCCTTGTGCCGGATCGCGTCAAGATTGCCGGCGACGGCGAGGACGTGTCCGTCGTCGTTGCACAAATCGTCGATGCCAGCGGCCGTGTCGTGCCGATCGCGGATAATGAAGTGACGTTCGCGATCGCCGGGCCGGCGCGGGTCATCGGCGTCGGCAACGGCGACCCGAGCAGTCACGAACCCGATCGCGCGTCGAAGCGACGCGCGTTCAACGGTCTTTGCATGGCGCTCGTACAATCGAAAAAGACACCCGGCGTGATTTCCGTGGAGGCGACGGCGGATGGATTGGCGCCCGCGACCGCGACGATCACGGCGGCAGAAAGCACGCCTCGACCGGCCTTGTAGGACTACCGCATGCGGATCGTCGTCGGCGCCGACCACGCGGGCTTCATGCTGAAGCAGGAGATCGCGCGCGACCTGCGGGAGCAGGGGCACGACGTGATCGACGTCGGGACCGATTCCACCGATCCGGTCGACTATCCTGACTTTGCCGTGGCGGTGGCGAACGCCGTGCTCGACGGCCAGGCCGAGCGCGGCGTGCTCATCTGCGGGAGCGGCGTCGGCGCGTCGGTCGCCGCCAACAAGGTCCGTGGCATTCGCGCGGCGATTTGTCACGACACGTACTCGGCTCATCAAGGCGTCGAGCACGACAACATGAACGTCCTCGTGCTCGGCGGCCGCGTGCTCGGCGAGATGCTTGCGATCGAGCTGGTACACGCGTTCATCGGCGCGAAGTTCAGCGGCGAGCCGCGACACGTTCGCCGGCTCGCAAAGATCCAAGCCATCGAGGACGAATGGTAACGCCCGGTCTCAACGCGCAATCGATTTCACTTCCAGGCGCACTCCAGGTCGACGTCGACGCACGCCTCAAGGCCTGGTCCGCCGACGGAGGCACGCGGCGGCTCTTCGCCGGCGACGCGTCGCTCTGGACGAACGACGATGAGGCGAGCTGGATTGGATGGCTGCCGATCGTCGATCAGCAGCTCGCCAACCTTGCGCCGCTGCTCGACATTCAGCGCGCCGTCCGCACCGAGCGATTCACTCATGCCGCGCTCCTCGGCATGGGCGGATCGAGTCTCTGTCCGGAAGTGTGGACAAAGACGTTCGGCACCATCGCCGGCTCGCCCGCGTTGCACGTGCTCGACTCGACCGATCCCGCGCAGATTCGAACGCTCGACTCCGCGCTCGATCTCGCGCGCACGATCTTCATCGTGTCCAGCAAGTCCGGTTCGACGCTCGAGCCCAACATCTTCAAGACGTACTTTTTCGATCGGGTCGCGAAGACAGTCGGCGCTGCGACAGCGGCGAGCCGCTTCGTCGCGGTCACCGATCCCGGCTCGAGCCTCGACAAAGAGGCGCAGGCCGAGCATTTCCGCGCGATCTTTGCCGGCGTCAAGAGCATCGGCGGCCGCTACTCGGCACTGTCGAATTTCGGGATGGCGCCGGCCGCGGTCATGGGGCTGGACGTCGAGCGGCTGCTTCGAGGCGCCGCACAGATGATGACCGCGTGCGGTCCGAACGTCGCGGCCGCGGACAATCCCGGCCTCGTGCTCGGCACGATTCTGGGCGTCGCCGCACTTCGCGGCATCGATAAACTGACGCTCATCGCGTCGCCGGGCATCCGCGACCTCGGCGCATGGCTCGAGCAGCTGATTGCCGAATCGACCGGCAAAGATGGCAAAGGCATCGTGCCCGTCGACCGCGAGATCGCCGGGCCGCCGGCGGTGTACGGCGACGACCGCGTGTTCGCATATCTCCGTCTCGAAGATGCGCCCGATGCGTCGACGGACGCGGCGGTCGACGCACTGGCGCGCGCCGGCAAGCCCGTCGTCACGATACGCGTGACGACGAAGTACGACCTTGCGCAGGAATTCGTGCGATGGGAGATCGCCACGGCGATCGCCGGCGCCGTGATCGGCATCAATCCGTTCAACCAGCCGGACGTCGAGGCCAGCAAGGTGGCGACGCGAACGCTTACGAGCGAGTTCGAGAAAACCGGCAGACTTCCAAGCGAAGCGTCATTCTTCGAGGGCGACGGGGTCAAGCTCTTCGCGGATCCCGCGAACGTCGACGCGCTGAAGAAGACCGTGGGCGCGCCGTCGCTTGCGGCGTACCTGAAAGCGCATCTCGATCGGCTGAGCCCAGGCGACTACTTCGCGCTCCTCGCCTACATCGAGATGAACGACGCGCACGAGGCGGCGCTTCAGCTCATCCGGCATCACGTGCGGGATCGCCGGCGCGTCGCGACGTGCCTCGGTTTCGGGCCGCGATTCCTCCACTCCACGGGTCAGTGCTACAAGGGCGGCCCGAACAGCGGTGTGTTTCTGCAAATCACGTGCGACGATGCCCGCGATCTGCGGGTGCCGGGCCAACAGTACACGTTTGGCATCGTGAAAGCCGCGCAGGCCCGGGGTGATTTTCAGGTGCTGGCCGATCGAAAGCGGCGCGCACTGCGCGTGCACCTCGGTCCGGATGTTGCGGCGGGCCTTCATGTCCTTCAGGAGCGTTCCTAATGCAGTTCGGAATGATTGGTCTCGGCCGGATGGGCGCGAACATGGTGCGGCGCTTGATGCGCGGCGGCCACGAATGCGTCGTCTCGGACGTGTCGGCTGATGCCGTCGCGGCGCTCGCGAAAGAAGGCGCGAAAGGGTCGTCGTCTCTTCAGGATTTCGTCGGCAAGCTCGCAACGCCGCGCGCGATTTGTCTCATGGTGCCGGCGGCGATCGTCGACTCGATTCTCGACACGCTCGCGCCGCTGCTCGACAAAGACGACGTCATCATCGATGGCGGAAACTCGCACTATCACGATGACATCGCGCGCGCGAAGCGGCTGCAGCCGAAGGGGATTCACTACGTCGACATGGGCACGAGCGGCGGCGTGTGGGGACTCGAGCGCGGCTACTGCCTGATGATCGGGGGCGAAACGGGCGTCGTGAAGCGCCTCGACCCGATTTTCAAGTCGCTCGCGCCCGGCCCTGGGTCGATCGCCCGGACGCCCGGACGCGAGAAGCTCGGCGGCACGGCCGAATCCGGATATCTCCACTGCGGGCCGTCGGGCGGCGGCCACTTCGTGAAGATGATCCACAACGGCATCGAGTACGGACTGATGGCCGCGTACGCCGAGGGATTGAACATCCTCAAGCAGGCCAACGCCGGCATGAGCGCGCACGCTCATGAGCAAGATGCCGAGACGACGCCATTGCGGCATCCCGAGCACTATCAGTACGAGTTCAATCTTGCTGACGTCACGGAGGTGTGGCGGCGCGGCAGCGTCATCAGCTCGTGGCTGCTCGATTTGACGGCGCAAGCGCTCGCGGCCGATCCCAAGCTCGAGAAATTCGGCGGCAAGGTCTCCGACTCCGGCGAGGGCCGTTGGACGGTCGCCGCTGCGAACGATGTCGGCGTGCCGGCGCACGTGCTCACCGCCGCGCTCTTCGAGCGCTTCGCCTCACGCGATCTCGATCAGTTTCAGAACCAGGTGCTGTCCGCCATGCGGTTCGGATTCGGCGGACACCTGGAAAAGAAGTAGGCCGCGGAAGCACGCTGACGCTCGCCAACTAATGTTCCTCGCGGAGCCACCGCGAGAGACTGACGGCGCCGGCCAGGCCGGCGCCGGCCGCAACGAAAATCCACGCGTTGCGTCCTGGCGCGTCCGTCCACACTCGCACCACGTCCGCCCAGCTGACCCACGAGAGCAGCAGCGCGGCCGCGCCGATGAGCGCGAGGGCTTGCGTGAACGTGACGATGAACGAGATGCGTGATTCGACGTTGATGCGCCGCACGTGACGCGCGCACGCGAAGAGCGCGCGCGGCTCGACGTTTGCCGGCGGCGGCGCCGACGTCTCCGCGAGCGCGCTCGTCACGAGCCGCACCTCGCGGCAGACATCGCATTTCTCAGCGTGCTCGGCGAGATCGACGGGCCAACGGCCAGACGCGGTCGCCTCGCGCACATCATGCTCGCGCGGGCAGATGAGGGTCGTCATCGAGCACCGCCCGCGATGGCATCTGGCGCGAGACCTGCGTGACGCAGCACGAGCGCGAACCGCTGGCGCGCGCGGAACAGCAGCGGCCGCACGCTCGCACGCATGAGACCGGTGACTTCGGCGATTTCTTGATGCGTGAGACCTTCGACGTAGGCGAGCAGCAGCAGCTCGCGGTCGCGCGGTGTCAGGCGCGCGAGCTGCCGCCACACGTCCCGGCCGTCCGCTTGCGCGGGTGCGGCCGGATCGGCCGCAGGGGCGGCGAACGGTTGGCGTCGCTTGAGCGATCGGAAGTGATCGCGCGCGAGGTTCGTCGCGATGCGAAACAGATAATTCTTGCGATGCTCGTCCGTGTCCGGCAGCCGGCCGACGGACAGGAATCGAATGAAGGCATCCTGGAGCAAATCTTCCGCGAGCGCCATGTCACCGGTCAGCCGCCGCAGGTAGCCGGCAAGCGGTCCGGCCGTTCGCGCGTAGATCGCGAGGAACTCGGATTCGTTCAACGGCAGACGCCTGCCCGCTTCAGTGGTAAACGCCTCTGCCAGCGCGGCCGCGGGGGAAAATCTTGGCACCCTGGATGGTCTCCTCGATCAGCGCGCGCCGCTCACGAGTGCGCGTTGGCCTCATTGCGCTGCAGCGTTCCCCACATGCGCGCGACGACGAAGGCCGCGACAGCGGAGAGCAGCGACCCGATACCGAGCGCAACGCCCATCGTCCCGAGAAACAGAAACGCCTGCTGGTCACGCTCGAACATGAATCCGCGAACGTAAAGGCACGCGAGGCCCGCCGAGAGCAGGAGGAAGCTGATTTGAATCGCCGTCAGCATCCGCATGTACGGCGCCGGCACTTTCGGGTCCGGCAGCTTCACATCGAACATGTGTTGTTGGGCGTCGCTTTTGAGGAACTCGAGGAACGCGGCGTCCGATCCGAAGCGGTCGAGCATGCGCGCGTTCGCCTCGGCCTTGAGCTGCAGCGTCTTCATGAGCTGGACGTGCTGCAGGTGCGTCCGATAGATCGACGCCAGGACCATCGGAATGCCAACGAAAATCCCTAGAACGGCAAGCGGTTCC
>CAYQRM010000248.1:0-10153 GCA_964419785.1 uncultured Solibacteraceae bacterium
CGCCTTTTCGATCACCATCTCGGCGACCTGCACGTGGCGCTGCGCCGGCTCGTCGAACGTCGACGAGATGACCTCGCCGCGAACCGACCGCTGCATGTCCGTGACTTCTTCCGGCCGCTCGTCGATGAGCAGGACGATGAGATAGATCTCCGGGTGATTCGTCGTGATCGACTGCGCGATGTTCTGCAGCAGCATCGTCTTGCCGGTGCGCGGCGGTGCGACGATGAGGCCGCGCTGGCCCTTGCCGATCGGCGTCATGAGATCCATGACGCGCGCCGACAGGTTGTCGCCCGTCGTCTCGAGCTTGATGCGCTCTTGCGGATAGAGCGGCGTCAGGTTCTCGAAGAACAGCTTGTTGCGCGCCTGATCCGGCGACTCGAAGTTGACCGCTTCGACCTTGATGAGCGCGAAGTAGCGCTCGCCGTCCTTCGGCGGCCGCACCTGGCCGGAGACGGTGTCGCCGGTCTGGAGGTCGAACTTGCGAATCTGCGACGGCGACACGTAGATGTCGTCGGGACCGGGCAGGTAGTTGTAATCGGGCGCGCGCAGGAAGCCGAAGCCATCGGGCAGGACCTCGAGCACGCCTTCCGAGAACATGAACCCGCTCTGCTCGGTCTGCGCCTTCAGGATCTGGAAAATCAAATCCTGCTTGCGCATGCCGGTCGCGCCGGCCACGTTCAGATCTTTGGCGACCTGCGTGAGCTTCTGGATGCTCATGTCTTTCAGGTCATTAATGTTGAGAGCAGGAGCCTGCTTGCCTTGCGGTCGCGGGGCATCGCCGCCCGGGCTGCCGGCAGGCGCCTGTGCGGGCGCGCTATCCGGGGTCGCCGCGGTTTCGGCGACGTTGCCGTCGGCGTTCTCGATTTGGGGTTCAGCGACCGTCGTGTCGGCAGGCTGCCGCCCTGAGGAGCGTCTCTGGTGATTGGCCATCGCAGTTGTTACGGAACAAAGTTGAAGTTGTTGTTGGAACGTGGAACGGAATGCGCGGAACCCGAACTGACCGCGCTGCGGCTAGACAGGAGTCACTATACCACGAATAGTGCTGGGTGCGGAAAGCGGCACCTGGCACTCAGTAATCCCCCGGACTCTCCCCAATCCCGAGAATCGAGCAGGCCACTCGCGGGTTGAGTCCGAGCTCGCGGGCGCGGGCCACGACCTCCGGCGCGTCGGCACCGGGATTGAGCCACACGACCTTGATGCCCTTTTTCGCGAGGTCATCCATCACGCGCACACCGACCGACGTCTGGACGTAAACGGTGGCTTCGTCAATCGGTCCCGGATAGTCGAGCACGCTGGCGTAGACGTGCTCCCCTTCCACCTCGTGGGCGTTCGGATTGACGGCCACAACTGTCGCGCCCTGGTGACGAAACGCGCGGACCGCTTTGTTCCCGAACTTGCGTCGGTCGGCAGAGGCGCCGATCACGGCGACGACTGGCATCAGAGACTCAGCACGGCGTAGCGAAGATCGAACATCGGCCCTCCTGACTAGGACGTGACCTCGTCGGGAAAGATCTTGCCGGGATTGAGAATGCCGTTCGGATCGAAGGCGGCTTTGACGCGCTTCATCAGGGCGATCGTCTCCGGTGTCAGTTCAAGGCCAAGATATTTGGCCTTGGCGAAGCCGATGCCGTGCTCGCCGCTGATCGATCCTTCGAGCGCGACGACACCGCGAAACAAGACGTTCTCGGCCTCGTGCACGCGCCGGATTTCGTCTTCGTCGGGCGAGGCGACAATGTTGACGTGGATATTGCCGTCGCCGACGTGTCCGAAGCACGGAATCCGCAGGCGGAATCGCAGCTTGAGTTCTTCAACCAGCGAGAACAGCTGCGGGATGCGGGCCTTGGGCACGACCACGTCGTGATTGAACTTGAGCGGCGCGATCATCTTGAGCGATGGCGAGAGCTCGCGGCGGACGCGCCAGATTTCCTGGCGCTGCGCTTCGTCGGCCGCGCGGACGAACTCCGTCGCGCCCGCTTGCCGGCATGCCGCCTCGACCCGCGCCGCTTCGCCGCTCACCTGTTCGGATAGTCCATCCACTTCAATCAACAGGATCGCGGCCGTGCCTGCCGGCGCGAGCGATCGAACGTTGAGATTGGCGGCGACGGCCTCGAGACAATCGCCGTCGACGAGCTCGAGCGCGGCCGGCACCACGCGCGCGCGGACGAGGCGCAGGACGGCGTCGACCGCGTGCGTCACGCTCGGAAACGCCGCGCGCATCGTTGACTGGACGGGCGGCTTCGGGATCAACCGAAGGATGATCTTCGTGAGGATGGCGAGCGTGCCTTCCGAACCGACGAGCAAGTGCGTCAGGTCGTAGCCGACGACGTTCTTCACGACCTTGCCGCCGGTCTTGATGATCTCGCCGGTAGGCAGGACGGCCTCCAGGCCCAGCACGTACTGCTTCGTCACGCCGTACTTGAACGCGCGCGGGCCGCCCGCGCATTCCGCGACGTTGCCGCCGATGACCGACTGCTTGAGACTCGCAGGATCTGGCGGATAGAACAACCCGACGCGCTCGACCGCGTCCTGCAGATCGCCGGTGATGACGTTCGGTTCGACGACCGCGAGCAGATTGTTCTCGTCGATCTCGATGACGCGATTGAGTCGTTCGAGGCTGAGCAAGACGCCGCCGCGAACCGGGACCGAGCCGCCGGTGTAGCCGGTGCCGCCGCCGCGGGGCACGAGCGGCGTGCGGGTCTCGTTGCAATAGCGCGCGATGGCGGCGATCTCTGCCGTCGTGCCCGGCAGCACAACGACATCCGGCGGATGACCGCGCTTCAGCGCGTCGGCGCCGTACTTCGATCGGCTCTCCTCATCGACCCTGACGAAGTCGGGGCCGACGATGGAGATGAGGGGGACGGGGCTTTTTTCCACAGATTTGGCCTCGCGAGGGACGGAGGTCGAGGGGGCGAATGCCCTACCGACCTCCGTCCCCAACCGGCCCAAATCTGTGGAAAAAAGCCCCGTCCCCAAACCTTTTCATGCGATCCACGCCCTCGCGGAGGCGAGCGAGCGAGGTCGCGTATGACAGGCGGACGAACCCGGGCGTGTCGAAGGCCTCGCCCGGCGTCGTGACGACGTGCTCGTGCTTCAGGACAGCGTCCGAAAAATCGAGCGACGTGCGGATGCCGTCCGGCGAGAGAAGCTCGCTCACGTCCGGAAACAGGTAAAACGCGCCCTGCGGCACCGAGCAGCGAACTTTCGGCGTCTCGGCGCGCAGCCACGCCAGCAGCTGATCGCGGCGCGTCTGATATTCCGTCAGCATCGCGGTCACGCAGTCCTGCGGGCCGGTGAGCGCCGCCACCACGGCCCGCTGCGTGATCGAGTTCACGTTCGACGTCGTGTGACTTTGTAGCGCGTTCGCGGCCTGCACGACCGGCTTGGCGGCGACCAGCCAGCCGCAGCGCCAGCCCGTCATGGCGTACGCCTTTGACGCTGATCCGCAGAGCACGAGCCGATCGCGCATCACGTCGCCGAAGATCTTCGGCAGATTGTGTGGCACCGCGTCGTAGATCAGCTTCTCGTAACAGAGATCGACGACGATCCACAGGTCGCGGCGCGCCGCCTCCGCCGCGAGCACGCGCGCATCGGCCTCGGACAAGAGCGCGCCGGTCGGGTTGCCCGGCGAGTTGACGATGATGCCGCGCGTGCGCGGCGTCACTGCGGCCAGGAGCGCGTCGGCGTTGAGCGCGAATCCTTCTTCTGCGTGCGTGCGCACGATGACGGGTTTCGCGCCAGCGAGCTTGATCTGCTCGACAATCGTCGGCCATCCGGGCATGTGCGTGACGACTTCGTCGCCCGGGCCGAACAGCGCGAACGCCGCGTGCGCCAGCGCCTGCTTGCCGCCGGCGGTCGCAATCACTTCGTCGGGCTGATACCGCACGCCGTAATCCGCGAGGTACCGCGCCGCGACCGCCTCGCGCAGCTCCGCCACGCCCGGGTTCGCCGTGTACTTCGTGAACCCGGCGTCGAGCGCTGCGTGAGCCGCGGCGATGATGTGCGGCGGCGTCGGGAAATCCGGCTCGCCGGCGCCAAGGTCGACGACGTCCGCTCCTTCGCGCCGGAGTTTCTCCGCCGCAATCGTCCCCTTCATCGTCGGGGACAGGCCGATGTGTTGCATCCGTTCAGCGAGGCGAATCGTGTCTGTGCTCATACGCGGCGCATGGTCGCGGCGTCGCGCCGGCTGTGGAGCCGGGCTTCGACCGCGGGAGGAACGAGTCCGGTCAGCGGGCCGCCGAGCGCGGCGATTTCACGCACGAGGCTCGCGCTGACGTAAGTGAACTTCTCGGACGGCATCAGGAACACGGTGTCGATCCCGGGCGCGAGATGGCGGTTCATGAGCGCCATCTGCCACTCGTAATCAAAATCTGTTGCGCCGCGGACGCCGCGCACGATCGCGTGCGCCTTGCGGCGAAGCGCGTAGTCGACGAGCAAACCGTCGAACGTGTCTGCCTCGACTTCGGCCCGGCCGCCAAATACCTCGCGGACGATCGCCACGCGTTCGTCCGCCCGGAAAAGGGGCTGCTTCGACGTGTTGGTGAGAACGGCGACGACCACGCGATCGAACAGCGCGGTGGCGCGCTCGATGATGTCGACGTGCCCGTTCGTCAGCGGATCGAACGAGCCGGGATAGATCGCGAGTCGCGAGGAGTTGGCCATGTCCGCCACACGGGCGTCGGTCACGCCGGCGCTGCGTAAAACGAGAGCGCGCTGTCGCCGGCGACCAGCACGCGCGTCCGGTGCAACGCGCCAGCCACTTCGGGGGACGCACGCCGCCGGCTGTGCTCGAGCACCAATCGGCCGCCGGATCCGACGAGCGCGGCGCCCGTCTCGACCGCCCGGTCGAGCTCTTTCAAATCATACGGCGGATCGAGCAGCACCAGATCGAAGGTGCCGGCCACGCCGTCTCGCGCATCGATGCCGACGAAATCGTCGCGGATGATAGCACACGCCTCCGACGCACCGCAGGCGTCAATGTTGCGCTCGAGCATGCGAATGACGCGACGATCCTGTTCGACGAAGACGATCGACGCCGCACCGCGGCTGAGCGCCTCGAGTCCGAGCGCGCCAGTGCCCGCGAATGCGTCGAGCACGCGCTGTCCTTCGAGCGTCGGCCCCAACACGTTGAACAATGTCTCGCGCAAGCCGTCGGACGTCGGCCGCACGCTCATGCCGTCTGGCGCTTGAAGTCGTCTGCCTTTGAACCGTCCGGCGATGATGCGCATGAAGAAAATAACGCCGGGTGTCATTTTACGTATTGCGTAAAAAAACACCCGGCGTTATTTCCTCAGCCGACGTCGACGAGGCCGAAGCGGGCGGCCCAATTCGCGCTCAGATAGTCGACGAGCGGACGGGCGGTGCCCTCGCGATCGAGCCAGGCGACGGCATCGCGTCGGGCGTCCTCCATGAGGGTGTGATCGCGCAAGAGATCGCCCACTCGCAACGTCGGCAGGCCCGACTGGCGCGTGCCGAAGAAATCGCCAGGCCCGCGGAGCGCCAGATCGCGCTCGGCAATCACGAAGCCGTCGGTCGTCTCGACCAACGCGTCCAGCCGCGCGCGGCCCGCGTCGCTGACCGGATGCTGATACAGCAGCACGCACGTCGACTCGTGCTCGCCGCGCCCGATGCGGCCGCGCAGCTGGTGCAACTGTGACAGTCCAAACCGCTCGGCGTGCTCGACAATCATCACCGTCGCGTTTGGCACATCGATCCCGACCTCGACGACGGTCGTTGACACAAGCACCTGCACGTCGCCACGCGCGAAGTTCGACATCACGCGGTCCTTCTCGTCAGGCTTCAAGCGTCCGTGCAAGAGCGCGACGACGTACTCCGGAAAGACTTCGGCCTGGAGGTGATCGGCCATCTTCGTCGCGGCGCGGAGGTCGACTTTCTCCGACTCCTCGACGAGCGGATAGATGACGTAGACCTGCCGGCCTTGCTCGAGCGCGCGTCGCGCGAGCCGGTACACGTCGTCGCGGCGCGACTCGGGCTTGGCGAGCGTCGTGATGGGCTGGCGACCCGGCGGCAGCTCGCGAATCGTCGAGACGTCGAGGTCGCCGTACGCCGTCAGCGCGAGCGTACGCGGGATCGGCGTGGCGGTCATGACGAGCACATCCGGGTTCGCGCCCTTGCCCCGAAGCGTCGCGCGCTGCAGCACGCCGAAGCGATGTTGCTCGTCGATGATCACGAAGCCGAGCTCGTGGAACTCGACCGCCTGCTCGGCCAGCGCGTGCGTGCCGACGACGAAATTGATCGCGCCGCTCGCCAGCTCCGCGAGCACTTCCCGTCGCTTGGCTGCGGTCGTGCTGCCGGTGAGCGACGCGACGCGATAGCGCGACTGATCGAGCAGCCGGCGAATCGTGATGAAGTGCTGGTCGGCGAGAATCTCCGTCGGCGCCATGAAGGCGACCTGAAAGCCGTTCTCCATGGCGACGACCGCGGCGATCATCGCGACAATTGTCTTGCCCGCGCCGACGTCGCCTTGCAGCAGCCGGTTCATCGGCTCGATGCGCTGCATGTCCGTGACGATGTCGAGCAGCGCGGCTCGCTGTCCGCCGGTCAGCTTGAACGGCAGCACGCGCCGCGCCGACTCGCGAATCCGATCGTCGACGACCACCGCGCGGCCCTTCCGATCGGACGCGTGACGCCGCTGGCGAAGCACGAGGCCAGCCTGAAAGAGAAAGAACTCCTCGAAGATCAACCGGCGCTGCGCCGGCGTTCGGAATCCGTTCAACGCCGAGACGTCTGTTCCCGGCGGCGGGAAGTGCGTGTCGAGAATCGCCTGCCGCCGATCCGGCAACGAGCGCGCCTCGCGGACGGGCGCGGGCACCGGATCGGTCAGCTCGCCCGTCAGCGTGGCCAGCAAATGATGCACGAGCGTCCGCTGCATGCGCGGCGTCAGCGCGCCGATCTTTTCGTATATCGGTACGATCCGCCCCGTGTGCACCGTCGTATCGTCGTCGTCCGATTCGCCGCGGACGATCTCGTACTCGGGATTGGTGAACTGCAAGCCGCCGCGGTACTCGACCGGACCGAACAGCACGACCTGCTGGTGTGGATGGAACACGTCGCGAAGAAATGCTTGATTCGGAAAGGCCGCGCGTACGACGCCGCTCGCGTCGCGCGCGATGAGCTCGAAGATCCGAAAGCCCGGTCGCCGCGTGGCGCGGAGTCCGGTCGACAGCACCTCGGCCACGATGGTCGCGGTTTGTCCCGGACGCAGCGCGCTGATTGGATGCAGCTCGGCGCGATTTTCGTAGCGGAGTGGAAATCGGAGCAGCAGATCTTCGACGGTCTCGAGTCCGGCGCGCGAGAGGTCTGCCGCTCGTCGAGGGCCCACCCCACGAACGTAGCGGAGCGGCGTGGCCAGCGGATCCGGCATGCTCGCGAAGGCTCGAGGCGCTACTGGACGATCGTCGCCGAGCCCTGTCGAATCTCGACGCTGCGAATGGACGCCGGCAGTGGGAACGGCTTGTCGATATCGATGCCGTTCGGCTCGTCAGGCGTACGCGAGTAGTAGGTCACGAGCTCCTGCAGGATGCTCTTGGGGATCGGGACGCCGCTGAGCGTCGCGGATTGCAGATCGAACGTGCCCTGCCCGTTCGCCGTCTTCAACGTGCCGACGGCCGCAACCTCGACCGCGCCCGACACGTAGTTGAGCGGATCGAGCGCTCCGCGATCCTTGGACTTGCGAATCGTATCGAGGTCGACGATCGCATGACCCTCGAGGCGGCCACCGTCCGCGATCGTCACACGCGGATTCGCAACCCCGGGCGGCAATCGCAGCATTTGGCTGAACTGCAGGAACGCGTTGACCTCGCGCTCCGAGAGCGAGGTGCGGACCGCCGGTTGCGGCGTGGCCAGTGTCTGCCCGCCTCGCGCCAGGATCGCCATCACCTTCTGTTCGGCGACTGTCGCGTCCGCGCGTGTCGGCGCCTGACGCGCGCCGAGTACGACCGGAAGCGCGGCAACGAGCACCACGGCCGCGGCCCGGGCGATCTTCCGTCCCATTGAGCGATTGTAGCGCGTCGAGCGGAGCCCGACCCGCGCGAGATTACTTGCCCGTCTTGCCGGGCGCCGGCTGGCCGGACTTGAGCACGCGCGTGAGGATCTCGAGCTTGCGCTGCTCCATGTTCTCTTCGAACAGGCGGAACCGCGCGCGCTGTCGAACGTTCAGCACTTCATCGATCTGCGCGTACGCGTTCTGAATCTCCTGAGCGCTTTGCCTGTCGAAGTCGTCCAGACGCTTGGTCGGCGCCTCGAGCAAGGCGTCCTCGACGGGCGGCTGCTGGTTGGTCAGTCGCCGCAATTCGCCGACGAGTCGCTGGTGCTGCATCAGATGCTGGCGGCGAAGCCGCTGCAAATTTCGCAGGCGTTGAATGAACACGGCGTAGTGCTGGTCGTCGATCTGGAGCGCTTTGTCGGCGTTCGAGATCTCCATGCCGTCGAGCAGGTCCTGCACGGTCGCGAGCTTGGCCTGATCGGCGGCCGCTGGGCGCTGCGGGCCCCCACCGGCACCACGTCCTTGCGCGGGCGCCGCATCTGGCGTCGCCTGTGGCGGCGGGGTCGTCGCGGGAGGCGGCGTCGTCTGCTGTGCGGCCAGCACGGCCGGCAAGATGGTGACAAGAACCGCGGCCAACGAAAATCGTGTACGCATGGGGAGCTTACTCCGATCCAGACATTTCCTCGCGCACGAGCCGCATGAGCTCGCGCTGCTGATCTGGACTCAACTTCGAAACTGCCTGGTCGACGACAGCGCGACTCGGCACGAGGTTCGCGTCGCGCAGCTCGTCGAACGACAAGTCGCCGGCCACCGCGCTCATGACGTCTGCCGCCACGTCGTCAGCCGGTGCATCGCTCGCCACGGTCTGGACGGCCGGCACGCTCGCGGTCTGCCCTGGCCCCGACGGATAGTGCCCGCGCACGAGGACGACGATCGCAATCGCTCCGGCGATCGCAGCCGCCGCCACGAGCGGGCGGAACAGGCCAGCCCACCAGGTGGCGGCCATCGGCACCGGCTCCCTGTCGGTCGCTTCGCGAACGCGCCGGCTCAAATGATCCCAGAACAACGGCGACGGTTCGGGCACATCCGACGCGCCTTCGACATCGCCAATCACCGACGTCATCAAGGTCACGTGTTCGCGGCACTGCGCGCAGTGCTCGAGATGATCCGCGAGGCTTCTCGCGACCGTGCCCTCGGCGGCTTCAACGATCTGGTCTGCAGTGAGATGAGTCATGACGATTGCAACAAGCGCTTGAGATTGCCAAGCGCGTGAAAGAAGTTAGCCTTGACGGCGCCCACCGAGCTGCCCAGCACGTTCGCAATCTCCTCGTGCGACATCTCCTGATAAACGCGGAGCACGAGCGTCGCGCGCTGCTTGGGAGGCAACTGTTCGATCGCGCGCCGAACGACAACGGCGCGCTCGTCGCGCATCACGAGGTCAAGCGGGTTGTCGGCGCGCTCGTCGATTCGCGGCGCCGCGTCGATCGATTCCGTCTGCGGCCGCTTGACCGCCACGCGATTCAGGCACGTGTTCACGCCGACGCGATAGAGCCACGTCGCGAGCGACGAATCGCCCTTGAACTTCGCGAGGCCCTTGAACGCGCGGACGAAAACATCCTGTGCGAGGTCAGAGGCGTCCTCGTGGTTGCCGACGAATCGATAGCACAGCTGGTAAATCGGACGACGATGCCGCACGACGATGAGGTCGAACGCCTCACGCCGGCCCGCGAGAAACGCGGCGACCAGCGTGCGATCGTCGGCGTCGACCAGGTCTGCTGCGGCCGCCGCGTCCGTGGGCGCGTCAGCCCGCGTCATCCTGGCATCCTGCGCTGGCATCCAGCCCAATACGACAGCTGAGTCTGGCCCGACCCGCATGCCCAGTCTCCCAAGCAGTCCGGGCGGGCCGCTCCAAGCCCACCCGCCGCCCTAGGTCTTCCTGTCTCGTTAGACTGCGCCCAGTCACGTCCAGTTACACCCGCCGCCCAACAATTATCGGCCCGCAACCCCCTGACTCCTGGGGCTTTGATGGCAAATCTGAGTGGACAATGCTTGATCTTCGCTTTTTCTTTGCGTATAGTCTGCCCACGTCTTCTGGACGGGGAGCTCCGGTGCAGCCTCTGACCAAACGGCAACGCGAGATTCTCGACTACC
>CAYQRM010000249.1:0-6410 GCA_964419785.1 uncultured Solibacteraceae bacterium
TACCTCGAGGGGACGTACAGCGAGGTGTATCCGAACATCGGTCGGGATGAAGCGGGGTTGAAGGCCCTCTTCCGTCAGTTTTCGTTTCCGGGCGGCATTCCGAGCCACGTGGCGCCCGAGACGCCCGGCAGCATCCATGAAGGCGGCGAGCTCGGCTACTCGCTGAGCCACGCCTTCGGCGCGGTGCTGGACAATCCTTCCCTGATCGCAGCGTGCGTCATCGGCGACGGCGAGGCCGAGACGGGTCCGCTTGCGACCGCGTGGCATTCGAACAAGTTCCTGAACCCGATCAGCGACGGCGCCGTCCTGCCGATCCTCCACTTGAACGGGTACAAGATCGCGAATCCGACGGTGCTGGCGAGGATTTCCCGCGATGAACTGGAACAGCTGCTTCGCGGGTACGGTTGGCGGCCGTTCTTCGTCGAGGGCGCGGATCCTCGAACGATGCACGCGCTCATGGCCGAGACGCTCGATCGCGTGATCGACGACATCCGCGCAATCCAGGAGACAGCGCGGAGCAACCGCCGCGCGTTCAGACCCCGGTGGCCGATGATCGTCCTCGCCACACCAAAGGGATGGACAGGGCCGGCGACCGTGGACGGCAAGCGCGTTGAGGGAACCTTCCGCTCGCACCAGGTGCCCCTGATGGATCCCCAAACAAACCCCGCACACCTCGCGCTACTCGAATCGTGGATGCGGAGCTACCGGCCCGAGGAGCTCTTCGACGCGCAAGGCACGCTCGTCGCCGACCTCGCCGCGCTGGCGCCGGTCGGCACGCGGCGGATGGGCGCGAACCCTCACGCCAACGGCGGTCAACTGCTCCACGACCTGCACCTGCCCGACTTCCGCCGCTATGCCGTGACCGTGCCCGCGCCGGGCGCCGCGGACGCGGAAGATACGCGCGTGCTCGGCCGATTCCTTCGCGATGTGATCGCGCACAACGACTCGACGCGCAACTTCCGGCTCTTCGGCCCGGACGAGACGGTGTCGAACCGCCTCGACGACGTCTTTGCCGCAACGAGCCGGCAGTGGATCGCCGAGACCCAACCCGACGACCAGTGGCTGGCGCCCGACGGGCGCGTCCTCGAAGTGCTGAGCGAACATCAGTGTCAGGGGTGGCTCGAAGGCTACCTGCTGACCGGACGCCACGGCCTCTTCAACACCTACGAGGCCTTCGTGCACATCGTCGACTCGATGTTCAACCAGCACGCCAAGTGGCTGAAGGTCACGCGCGGCTTGCGGTGGCGCTATCCCATCGCGTCGCTCAACTACCTGCTCACGAGTCACGTGTGGCGGCAGGATAACAACGGCTTCACGCATCAGGATCCGGGATTCATCGACCATGCGGTAAACAAGAAAGCGGAAGTCGTCCGTGTCTACCTGCCTCCGGACGCCAATTGCCTGCTCAATGTGATCGATCATTGTCTGCGGAGTCGTCACTACGTGAATGTGGTGGTGGCCGGCAAGCATCCCGCGCCGCAGTGGCTGACGATGGAGGCCGCCGAGCGACACTGCAGCGCGGGCATCGGCATCTGGGACTGGGCCAGCACGGACGAGAACGGCGAGCCGGACCTCGTCATGGCCGCCGCCGGCGACGTGCCCACGCTCGAGACGCTGGCGGCCGTGTCGATTCTGAGACGGCATCTTCCGACGCTGAAGATTCGTGTCATCAACGTCGTAGACCTGATGAAGCTGCAACCGGCGAGCGAACACCCGCACGGGCTGAGCGACCTCGATTTCGACGCGCTCTTCACGAAGGACAAGCCAGTCGTGTTCGCCTATCACGGCTATCCCTGGCTCATCCACCGCCTCACGTACCGCCGGACGAATCATCGCAATCTCCACGTGCGCGGCTACAAGGAAGAAGGCACGATCACGACGCCGTTCGACATGGCGGTCCTCAACGATCTCGATCGCTTTCATCTCGCAGGCGAGGCGGTCGACCTGCTGCCACAACTGGGCGCTCAGGCCGCGTACATCAAGCAAGATCTGGAAGACCTGCTCCGCGAGCACCGGCGCTACATCTGCGAGCACGGCGAGGACATGCCGGTCGTCCGCGACTGGCGATGGCCGCATACGTAGGACGCCCGGTCCGCGTCGGGCGCTCGAAGGATGTACTCTGGACGCCGTGGATCCGACGGGGCTGACGACCGCCGAAGCCGAGCGCCGCCTGGCGGAGGACGGTCCGAACGAGCCCGTCCCGGTGCGACGGTTGTCGGCCGTCGGCCAGTTCTTCAGGCTCTTCGCAAACCCGCTGGTCATCATTCTGCTCGTCGCGAGCGCGATTTCCGCTTCCCTCGGCCAGCAGCTCGACGCATCGATCATCGCGATCATCGTGCTGACGAGCATCGCGATCGACTTCTGGCAATCGTTTCAGTCGCAGCGCGCGGCGAATCGCCTGCGTTCGTCGGTGATGCCGACGGCCACGGCGCTGCGCGATGGCGGCTGGCGCGAGATCCCATTTCGGACGGTGGTGCCCGGCGACGTCCTTCGATTGTCGGCGGGCGATCTGGTCCCAGCCGACGGCCGGTTGCTCGAATCGCGCGACCTGTCGGTGCAGCAGTCGATGCTGACGGGCGAATCGCTGCCCGCCGACAAGCACGCGGCGGCCGCGGGCTCGGCCGAGACTGGTCCGGACGCGCCCCAGTTGGTGTTTCTCGGAACATCGGTGATGAGCGGGACGGCGACGATGATCGCCGTGACGACCGGCGCGAAGACGATGTTCGGCGACGTCGCGGTGCGGCTCGGGATGCGCGCGCCCGAGTCCGAATTCGAGCGCGGGCTTCGGCGCTTCAGCCTGCTGATCCTGCGGACGACCGTCGCGCTCGTGCTGTTCATTCTGCTCGTCGGCATCGCGCTCAAGCACAATCCGCTCGAATCGCTGTTGTTCGCCGTGGCGCTCGGCGTCGGCCTCACGCCCGAGTTCCTGCCGATGATCGCGTCGATCACGCTCACGCAGGGCGCCCTGCGCATGGCCCGCATGGGCGTCATCGTCAAGCACCTGCCCGCGATTCAGAACTTCGGCAGCATCGACGTGTTCTGCAGCGACAAGACCGGGACATTGACGACCGGAGAGATGCAGCTCGACGCAGCACTGGATCCGTCCGGGGCGGCGTCCTCGCGGGTGTTCGCGCTCGCGTTCGTCAACAGCAGTTTTCAGACGGGCATTCGGAGTCCGCTCGACGCCGCGATTCTCGGGCGCGGCGGTGTGGACCTCTCGAGCTACCACAAGATCGACGAGGTGCCGTTCGATTTCGATCGCCGCCGCCTGTCGGTCGTCGTCGACACACCGGACGGCGGAGCGCGGCGGTTGCTGATCACAAAAGGCGCGCCCGAGTCGGTGCTCGGCCAGGTGACCGGCGTCGAAGTGGCCGGCAAGATCGAGCCGCTCGATGCCGGCCTGCGCGAGCAATGCGGCGGCGTGCACCAGCAGCTCAGCGCGAATGGCCTGCGCGTGCTGGCGATCGCCTACCGATGGATGGACGCGCGTGCGGCGTATTCCCGAGACGACGAGCGCGATCTCGTGCTGGCCGGGTTTCTGAGCTTCGCCGATCCACCGCTGCCGGGCGTCAACGAGGTGCTCGACGACATGAAGCGCGACGGCGTGGCCGTGAAGATCCTGACCGGCGACAACAATCTCGTCGCCGGCCACGTGTGCCGCAGCATCGGGCTGGGCGATCTCGAAATCGTGACCGGCGACGACGTCAGCCGCATGGACGACCTCGCGCTCGGGCACGTGGCCGAGCAGACGACGGTGTTCGCGCGCGTGTCGCCGGCGCAGAAGAACCGCATCATCGCCGCGCTCAAGCGCCGGGGCCACGTCGTCGGCTACATGGGCGACGGAATCAACGACGCGCCGTCGCTGCATGCCGCGGACGTCGGCATCTCGCTGATCTCGGCGACCGATGTGGCGCGCGAGGCCGCCGACGTGATTCTCGACAAACGAAGCTTGCGCGTGCTGCACCAGGGCATTCTCGAAGGCCGGCGCGCCTCGGGCAACATGATGAAGTACCTGTTGATGGGCACGAGCTCCAACTTCGGCAACATGTTCAGCATGGCCGCGGCCTCGATCTTTCTGCCGTTTCTGCCGATGCTGCCGACGCAGATCCTGCTCAACAACTTTCTCTACGACCTCGCCCAGATCACGATCCCGAGCGACAACGTCGACCGCGACTACCTCAGCCGGCCGCAGCGGTGGAACCTGCACACGATCCGCGACTTCATGCTGTTCATCGGCCCAATCAGCTCGGTGTTCGACTTTCTGACGTTCTACGTGCTCCTGCGCGTGTTCCACGCGAGCGAGACGCTGTTCCACACGGGGTGGTTCGTCGAGTCGCTCGCGACCCAGACGCTGGTGCTGTTCGTCATCCGCACGATGGGCAATCCGCTGCGGAGCCGCCCGAGCGGCGCGCTGACCGCGACGACGCTGGCCATCGTCGCGATCGGCGCCGTGCTGCCGCTGACGCCAATCGCTGGCCTTCTCGGATTCACCGTGCCGCCGATCGGCTATCTGGTCTTCGTGGCCGGCGCGACGATTGCGTATCTGCTGCTCGTCGAAATCGCGAAGCGCCCGCTCGTTCGGCGACTTCTGTCCTCAGCGTAATACCGCCGATCCGACCGCCGAGCCGTTCACCGTGAGGACCGCGCAGGGCGCGGCGCGTTACGCGGCCTCGGCATCTCGACGTTCAGTCCTCGACGCGGCGGCCGTTCTCCGCAGCAACGTCGCCGCCAGCACGACGACCCAGAGCAGAAACACACCGAGGTTGATACGCTCCCACACCCCGATCCACGGCGTGGGCAGATTGGCGGCGATCCCGGGCGCCTCGATGAACGTCAATGCGCCGCACGCCACGAGAACGATCACGCTCACAATCGAATAGAACCGAAACCCGGTCCCGAATGCCGCCGCCCCAAGTCCGATGGCGACGAGCATCAGCGAGACGGTCACGGCGGCCAGCACAAGGTGCAACGTGTCGCTCGACGTGCCTCCGCAGGCAGCGAGCGCCTCGCGAAGATGCATCGGAGCGAACGGCCAGATAAGACCGAGCGACCCATAGGCGATGATCAACCCGCCGACGATGCGGAGAACGCGACTCGGACCAGCGGAGAGCCAGACGCCCCATCCAAAACCGGTTACGAGCAGGGTGTAGAACGCGCCGAGGGGCACCCACCACGATCGTGTCGGCGCGCCGATCGCGGAAAGCTCGCTGATGGTTTGGGAAGCCGAGCTGTACCCGTCCCACAGCGTCGCGATGAACACGGTCATCGCGACGTATAACAAGGAGGACACGATCCCGCCGATGAGCAAGACTCTTCGCGTTGTCATGGCTCGCTCCGTTGTGTCAGCGCGACTCGCCATGGTGAATGCTTCCTGCGGGCTAGCCAAACAGCTCGGCCGTCTTCCGCCACGTCGCGGCCGGAGGCGGAAGCTGATCGCGCTGCGCCTCGTGAGCCTCTTCGCAATTCACGCACCGCGTCGCGAATGGCAGCACTTCGAGACGATGCGCGAGGATCTCGGCGCCGCAATCGAGGCAGGTCCCGTAGCTGCCGCCATCAAGACGGTCGAGCGCGTCCTCGACCTGCTGGAGCGCGTCTCCATGCATCTGAAGGAGTGCGAACTCCATCTCACCCTGCGCGTCCGCCTCGGATACCTCGGCGCCATCCTGGACTTCGGCGTCCTCGATCGCCCCTTGCTCCCGTCCCGTCCGGATCGCGAGACGGATCGCGTTGAGGATGCGATCGCGTTCGCTCTCGAGGACTCGTCTCAACGCTCGATCTCGACTCGATTGGTTTCGTTTGGCCTCGCGCATTTGCGGCCTCCGGCGCCACGTACTGCAAGAGCCTTGCCGCAGCGGCCGATCACAAGTGCCCCCAATCCGGCTCAAGAAAGCGCGCGCTGCAAATGACCGGCTGGAGCAAGCGCTGAATCCATAGGAGGAACGGCGAAGATTTCCGCGTATGCGCACTATCCCTCGAGGCGTCGCGGCAATTTGCGCGGCTCTTCTCCGGAACGCATGCCTCTGGCTCGAGACTTCCCGGGACTGCGAGCTCTTTGATTGGTACGCGTTCTGCGTTACGTCGTTATGGGCGAAGTGCGGGCGCGGATAATCGTCAAGAGCCAAGGACTCGAGCCCTGAAGTTCGGCGGGCGATGGTCAAGACATCACGACCGAAGAACCGCGTGCGAGCGCGTGAGGAGAGGGAACATGGCGAAAGATGAAATTGGACTCAAGAAGTCGGACTCGATACTCGATGAGATCACACGGCTGCAGGGCGAGATCAGTCGCCGAGCCTATGAGTTCTTCAACGAACACCAGGGCGCCCTCCCGGGCCCGTTGGCCGATTGGTTCCGCGCCGAGCGCGAGCTCGTGTGGAGTCCGGCCATTGAACTCCGGCAGCAGGACGGCAGCT
>CAYQRM010000250.1:0-4017 GCA_964419785.1 uncultured Solibacteraceae bacterium
GTCGAGCTTCTCAGTGACCGGCAACTTCGCATGGGCGCCGGTCAGGATGTCGGCGCCCGCGTTGTTGATCCAGACGTCGAGGCGGCCGAACGCCACGCGCACGGCCGGACCGAGCGCGGCTATCGATCGTTCGTCAGCAAGATCGAGTTGGCTGACGAAGGTGCGGCGGCCGACGCGCGCGATGTCGCGCTCCACGTCGCGCGCGCCGCGCTCGTTGGCGCGATACGTGATCGCGACGTCCGCACCCGAGCGCGCGGCCGCCAGCGCGATCGCGCGGCCGATGCCACTCGATGCGCCGGTCACGAGCACCGCGCGACCCGCAAGCGGCGGAGATGTCGAGTCGCCCACTCAGCGGATGATACAGTAGCGGCCGATGCGGCTGCTCGTCAGTGCGAGGAACGCTGCCGACGCCGCCGCTGCGTTGGCCGGCGGCGCGGACATCGTGGACGCGAAAGAACCGTCGGCTGGGGCGCTCGGAGCCGTCACGCTCGACGCGCTCCGTCAAATGCTCTCGGTTGTCGCTGCGGCGCGTCCGGTGAGCACTGCCCTCGGCGACGCGACGAACAGGGCGGCACTCGAGCGGCGGGTGCGCGCACACGCGGCCGAAGGCGTCGCGTTCGTGAAAATCGGATTCGCAGGGACTACCGACGCCACTCGCGTCGCCGATCTCATCGCGTCGGCGGTCGGCGCAGCACGCGCATACGCGTGCGCGGTTGTCGCCGTCGGCTATGCGGACGCCGACCGCGCCGGCAGCATTGGGTGCGACGTCCTCTTCGACGCCGCGACTCGCGGCGGAGCCTCCGGTGTGCTGATCGACACGGCCGACAAGAACGGCCCCGGGCTTCTGAAGCTCTTGCCGCCGTCGGCACTCACGCGATTCGCATCGGCCGCACACGATCGGGGTCTGTCGATCGCGCTGGCGGGAAAGCTGTCGTCCGCCGATCTCGCCGTCGTTCGCGCGTCGGGTGCCGACATCGCCGGCGTGCGCGGCGCGGCCTGTCGCGCCGGCCGGGCGAGTGCGATCTCAGAAGCGCGCGTTCGAGAGCTCGCGCAAGTCACGCGCGGTGAGCAGGCGGTCGATCTCGCCAGCGGGCACGCACGCTGAGAACACGCCCGGCGGGAGCGCCCGAGAGAAATACCGATCGACGAGGTCGCCTTCCGAAGCGCCGCTCGGCTTGATCAGAACCAATTGCGGCGCGCCGACTGCGCGCGCGCACCAGGCGGCGATGCTGTCGCTCGTCACGTCCCACGAATGCGGCAGCGGGTCGGCGTCGCGGAGCCATCGATACGGCGCCAGCACGGGAATTCGCGCGGTCGATTGCGCGTCCGCGATCTCGATTGCGCTCGTCACCAGCGCGCTATGAACCAGACGCTCGGCGATGAGATGCGCGTGCTGGTCCATCGCCAGGATCGCCATCCAATGCGCCGCGTCGTCCGACAACCGGAGGCGTGCGTCGACGGCACGTACGGTGTCGGCGAACGGACCGCCGCCGGGGACGATCAGCAGCCGGCGTGCGCGTCCGACATCTGCGAGCACGCCGAGGACACGATCGAACTCCTCGACATCCTTCAACAGGCTTCCGCCGAGCTTGACCACGAGTTCGACGTTCACGGCTCGGCGTCCAGCAGCAGGGCGACCGCAGCCGCGGGGGCGTAGCGGGCGGCATCGGCGCCAAGATGATTCTCGAGTGGGACGACAGGCAGGCCGGCGCGGCAGGCGGCCGTCTTCGCGATGAACGCGCCGAGTCCGGTCACCACCGCTGTCACGAGCGACGCATGACGCGCGCAGACACGACGAATCGCCTCGGCGACGCGCTCGATTTGCGCCTCAGCGATTGCGTCGGCGATCGCCGACACGCCCGCCGCGTCGAGCATCTCGCGATCGGCGCAGATGACCCGGGCCAGCCGTTCGGCCGCAAACTCCCGCGTGGGAGGACGGCCGTCCGGCGTCGGCACCGTGTAGTCCGCTGGCGCGAGATCTCCGCGCCAGACGTGCACGTCGCCAGCGAGCGCAAAACCTTCCGCAGATACGCCGACACGTTCGCCGTCGACGATCACATGGGTCGCGATCGCTTCGGCCGGCGTTCGGAGCGCGCCGGTGTACACGAGTTCACCCGATGCGAGCCGCTCAGGATCGGTCCGTCCACGTGCGACGACGACGCCGTCAACGATCGGAATCACGTCGGCGGTTGTCGTCCCGATGTCGATGAGCACGGCGTCCCGATACTGCCGCGCAACGAGCGCGGCGGTTGCCGCCCAGTTGGCGGCCGCGACGAGGAGTGGCCGGGCACGAGCGTCCGCAGGACTGACGAATCGGCCGTCGACCGCGAACACTCGAGCTGCCAACGATGGAAATGCCGACGGAAATGCGGCGTCCACGGCGTCGAGCACGAACGCGACACCTTCTCGCTTCGTTCGAAACATCTGCGAGAGCTCAGCGGTCATGGTGATGGCGTGTACGACGGCCTGCGAATCGGTGGGCGCGGCGGCCTCCGATGCCAGCTCGCGCAACACAGTCACGAGCGTGTCAGGCGCACGTTGCAGTTCGAACGGCCTCGCCGATGCATGGACGACACGCCCGTGTTCGACGAGCGCGACCTTGGTGTTGACACCGCCGATGTCCCAGCCAAGAACCGTTTTTTTCTGCATCGCAGGTCAAGGAGAATAATGCATTCTGCTTTTTCTGATGTAGCGCAGACCTTTAGGTCTGCCGCAGGCCTGAAGGCCTGGGATACATCTCGTCGGCGTATCAGAATCAGGGCCACTATGCGAGTAATCGGCGTCCTCGACATTCGCGACGGCGTCGCAGTGCACGCGCGCGGCGGCGTTCGCGAACAGTACGAGGTGATCGGGGACCCGCTCGATCTCGCGCGCAAGTATCTCGACGACTGCGGTCTCACCGAGCTCTACGTCGCCGATCTCGACGCCATTGAGAACCCGGCAAAGGCTCTGCACCATCCACACGTGCGGACCATTTGCGAGCGGGCCGCCGTCTGGCTCGATGCGGGGATATCGTCGGTCCCCCGCGCGCGCGAGGCCATCGCGCTCGGTGCGGCACGTGCGGTCGTCGGGCTCGAAACGCTCCCGTCGTTCGACGTGCTCGCGGCCATCTGCGAGGCCGTTGACGGAGAGCGCGTGGCTTTCAGCCTCGACATGCGACATGGCCAGCCCCTCGGCATCGGCGAAGGCGAGCATCCTGAAGTCCTTGCGTTGCGCGCCATCCGCTGCGGGGCGTCAGCGCTCATTGTGTTGGATCTCGCGCGTGTCGGGATGCGAGCCGGACTCGACATGGACCTGCTGAAGGACGTACGAAACGCCGCTCGCGGCGTCGAGCTGTTGGCTGGCGGCGGCGTGCGCGGGCAGGACGACCTGGACCGTCTCGCCAGCATCGGCTGCGATGGCGCACTCGTCGCAACGGCGCTATTGGATGGAAGGTTGGTTCGGCGACCCTGAAAGGGTCGCCCCACAGACGACGCTTACAACCGGACGCGGTAGACGGCGGTCTGGCCGAAGTTCTCTTCCACTTCCATCTCGATCATCGTCAGCCCGCGTGCGCCCATCGCGTCGAGCTCGGCGCGCAGCCGCGTCGTCAGCAACTCAGCGAGCATTTCAACCGTGGTGTTCGGCACCGGCAGCAGCGCACAGTCGGATTTCGGGAAGACGTACCGCGGCCGCCCTTCGTACGCGACGTTCAACGAGTCGCCGGCCTCGCTCAGCTGGATCTTCGGGTTCTCGAGCGGCAGCAGCACCTTGTGGTCGATCTCGTCGCACAACCGCCGCATGATCTTCTTGAGCACGACGAAGTCGAAGACGAACCAGCTTTCCTCGTCGAGCGCGCCGTCGATCGTCACGCGCACGCGATAATTGTGGCCGTGGAGCCCCTCGCACCTGTGGCCGGCGAACGTAATGAAATGTGCCGAGGCGAAGACCAGATAGTCCTTCGTCACCGACACGCTGAACTCACCCTGCCGCTGCATGGCGTCCTCCGCCTCGCCTTGTCCACCCGCCGCCGGCAAG
>CAYQRM010000251.1:0-4348 GCA_964419785.1 uncultured Solibacteraceae bacterium
GCGACGGCGAGCAGGCCCGGCGATGCGGTGGTCACGCGGCCGGGCTCGGTGACGAGGATGCACGTGCGATCTGACGCAGGTGACGCGCCGACGAACGCGCCGAGCGTCTCGTCGAGAAACGCGTAGTACGCCTCGAGCGCGCTCAAGCGATCCGCCGCGTCCGACGGCGCGATGGCCGCCGGGTTGGCCGATCCGAAAAGCGCGTGCTGCAGGATGTCGAGTCCGGGCAGATACACGACGCGCAAATCGAGCGGACCGAGGTTCGAGGTCGCGAGCGCCATGACGCTCGCGTCGAGACTGGCCGCGCGCGTGAAGACGGACGCGATCTCCGCCGGCGTGCGCGGCGGCGTCGCGCGCTCAGCCGCGGCGCGCGCGGCGCCCGCGTCGGTCTCGGTCCATTCCTTTTTCAGCGTGTCGTAGAGCGACGCCGGCGCAATTTCGCCGTCGAGCGGACCGCCGGCCTCGAGGCGCAGAATTGCGCGATCGGAGATCACGATGCCGAGATCCTGCGGTGCTGGCCACGTCGCCCACCAATGCACGACCGCCGTGCGCAGTCCGGCGCGCGCGGCTACTTCCCAAAACGCCGGAATCAGCCGCTGCTCGCCGGAGGCGATCGCCGGCCGCGTCAGGCGGACGAGATCGGTCGCGGCGGTGAGCGCCGACCAGACGCGCGATTCGGATTGAAACTGTCCGTCGACGCCGGCGATCTGCCGCGACTCGAGGCCGCGGATGCCGTGTTTCTCCGGCGGCTGTCCCGTCGCGATCGTCGTCCACACTTTGGCAGGATCGCGATCGGTTTCGGGCGTGAGCGTCGCGATGCTCTGTCCGAGCAGCCGCGAGAACTTGGGCAGCCGGCCGGCCGTGCGCAACCGTTCGAGCGTGGCAGGATCGATGCCGTCGATTGCGATTACGTCGACACGCTGTCCGGTCGAAACGACCGTGAGCGCTGGCGCGTCGCCGGCGCCTGCCTGAGTCGCCGACGTGGCGAAGAGTAGCGCCATCGCGCCCACAAACGCGATGAGACCGACCGGCAGCACCGCTTTCCACGACGACAGCGGCAAACCGGCCTCAGGCGCCCGCGTGCTTCCGCCGACGCGCGCGAGATAGGCGAGCGATGTGACCGTCACGCCGTGACCGAGCAGCAGACTGATCGCGGCGGCGACGGCCATCGCCGCCGCCGTCGCGGCCACCCCGCTCGACGCTGCGGCCAGCACGGTGGTGCGCCACCAAAGCGCGAGATAGACGAGACAGGCCGCGGTGACGCTGAGGCCGGCGGAGGTGGCGACGCGTCGGGCGCGCGCCGGAAACGTCTCGGGATCACTGGCACGACGAGCCGCCATTCCGGCGACGAGCGTTGCAAGAAACGCGAAGAGCGCCGCGGCCACGCCGAACAGGACCGCGAGATAGCCAGCGAGGACGATGGCGTCGCTGGTCTTGGTGATGAGGCCTGGCAGCCGCGCGCCGAGTCCGATCGCGGCCGCCGGGCCCAGCAGCGCCCCGGCGAGGATGCCGATGCGCACGCTCGCGACTGCCGCGAGCCCGACGGGCCGATCGCGCCGCGCCGCGGCGCCAAGCACGAAGCGATCGACGCGCGCGTCGAGATAACCGAGCGCGCGAAGCTGATCGCGGAGCTCGTCGACGCGTCGATCGGGGCCGCCGGCCACTACAATCTCCGCGCCGCCACGAACTTCGCCAGCTCGAGCAGCGGGTTGGCGCGGTCGCCGAACGGCGCAAGCGTGGCCGCCGCCGTTCTGCAGAGCTCGTCGGCCAGCTCGCGCGCGCCATCCACTCCGCTGAACGACACGAACGTCGTCTTGCGCACGTCGGCGCGGATGGCCTTACCCGTCTCGGCCGTCGTGCCGGTGACGTCGAGCAGATCGTCCACGATTTGAAACGCCAGCCCGAGGTTCTTCGCGTACGCGGTGAGCGCCGCGAGATCCGACGATGATCCGTTCGCCGTGAGCACGCCCGCGGCCGCCGCCGCGCTGAAGAGCATGCCGGTCTTGCGGCGGTGAATGCGTTCGAGGGTCTCGAACGACAGCGCGCGCTCCGTGGCGAGCACGTCCTCAGCCTGGCCGCCAACGAGACCGTCGAGGCCGACGGCGCCTGTCAGGAGCTGCGTGAGCCGCTGCGACATCGCCGCCTCGTAGCTCTTCGCGATGTGCGCGAACGCCTGATTGAGGAGCGCGAACGCCGCGAGGATCGTCACGGCCTCGCCGTACGTCAGATGCGACGACGGCCGGCCGCGGCGCAGCGGCGCGTTGTCCATGCTGGGCAGATCGTCGAGCATGAGCGACGCCGCGTGCACGGCTTCGATCGCGCAGGCGACCGGCAGCGCCCGCGAGGCGTTGCCGCAGAGATCCGCGGCGAGGCACACGAGCACGCCGCGTACGCGCTTCGACGGCGCGAGCAGCGTGTACCTCATCGCATCCAGGACGACCTGCGGGCTGTCGGCCGGCAGAAATTCGTCCAAGGCCTTGCCGACGCGCTCGAAGTGGGGATTGAAGAACGGTGGGGGAGCGGGAACCGGTGCGCTCATCGAGTAAAGACCAGTAAGTACTGGTATCGAAGGAAGGTCTCGCGACTGTAGAGCCGCAGGCCTGCCTTCTGGGCGTCCGCTTCGATTGCTTCCGGTGAGATCCGCTCCTCGAGCGCCGGACCGGGACCGCCCGATCCGTCGCGTTTGAAATCGACGATGCCGAGCCGGCCGTTCGGCGCGAGGGCCTTGCCGGTGTTGCGAAGCAAGCTGACCGGATCCTGGAACTGCGTGTAGCTGTCCACGATGAGCACGGCCTGCAGTCCTGCCGGAAGATTCGGATCGTCCGGGCTGCCGAGAATCGTGCGCACGTTGCGCAGGCCCTCGCGATCGACGCGGCGCCGGATCGATTCGATCATCTCGCGCTGGATGTCTTCGGCGTACACGACGCCGTTGGGCCCGACGCGAAGCGCGAGCCGGGTCGTGAACCAGCCGCCGCCCGCGCCGAGGTCGGCGACCGAGCTGCCGTCGGCGATCCCGAGCGCATCCATCACGCGATCGGGCTGCTGCCACTCATCGCGATCCGGCCCCTCGAGAATTCCGAGCTCCGACGGCGGGAAGAGGCGCGGATCCTTCTGCTGCGCGGCGATCGGTACCGCCGCGGCCGCGAGAAGCGCGAGGATCAGCAGCCTCATAGAGAAAAGGATACCGGGAAATGACGCCGGGTGTTTTTTTACGTCCTACGTAAAAAAACACCCGGCGTCATTTATAGCTCCGAAGCACCGACTCCAACGCGGCGGAGTAGTCGGCCGACGGATCTTCGAAGTGGTAGTGGACGACGTGGCGGCCGGCGGCGGCGAGCGCGTCGAAATCGCCGAGCGCCTGCGCGAATTTCAGCGCGCTGAACGTGTGGTCGGTGCCCGGCACGGCCGTCACGCTGTTGTCGACCGCGGTGAACAGCAGGAACAGACCCGAGTTCGGCCCGCCCTTGTGGTACTGGCCCGTGGAATGCAGATAGCGCGGGCCGACGCCATACGTCGTCGCCAGCCCGCTGCGGCGTCGCAGCGCGCCTCTGAGCTGCGCGATCACGCTCGCGCGCTTCGGCTCGATCGGCAAGTAGTCGAGAATCGCGACGTAGCCGCGTGCCGGATCGCGCTCCTCGCCGCCGGCGTCGCGCGCGTGCTCGCGGCGCGAGTACCCGGGGCCGCGCTCGAACGGCGGATCGATCCGGAACGCGCCGAACGAGCGACGTGCGTCGAGCTGCGCCTGCGCGCGCCGTTTGGCGTCGGCAACGTTCGGCTCGTCGAACGGGTTGACCCCAAGCGCGCGTCCCGCGATGGCCGTCGCGAATTCCCAGCGGAAGAGCTCGCCGCCGAGCGCTGCGTCGGTCATCACGATGCGAAAGACCGGATGGCCCGCGTGCATGAGCTCGTCACCCAGCGTCGCGAGGTCGGCCGCCTCGGCCGGCGCGATGATCACGAACGCTCGGTCGTCGCCGTACTCGCGGGCCTTGCCGACGGGCTCGCCGACGATCGGCAGAATGCCGCGCCCGTCCTTGCCCGTGCTTTCGGCGACGAGCTGTTCGATCCACCCGCCGAGGCTGTCGAACGGCGGTGCCGTCAGGATCGTGAGTTTGTCTCGCCCGACTGCCGCGGCCGACGCCATAAACGCGCCGAGCTCGAGGCCAGGGTTCGTCGCCGCATCCTCGCGGCAGGCTGCCGCCATCGCCCCCGCCGATTCGAGGAGCGTGTCGATCGGCCGCCGCGCGATCGCGGCCGGGACGAGCCCGAACAGCGACAGCGCCGAATACCTGCCGCCGATATCCGGCGGGTTGAGAAACGATTCTCGATAACGATGATCTCGAGCGAGCGC
>CAYQRM010000252.1:0-3253 GCA_964419785.1 uncultured Solibacteraceae bacterium
CCGCCGCTTCCGCCGCTCTGCTGCTGCCCGCGCTGGCGCTGCTGCTCGGCCTGCGCCAGCTGACGCCGCGCGAGCTCGCGCAGCTTCTCGGCCAGGTCGTCGATCTGCTGATTCGCGGCTTGCTGATTGGCGCGCTGCGCCGTCTCGTACTGATTCGCCTGCCGATCGAGCTCGAGCTGGAAGAGATCGGCCAGTTCGCTCGCCATCTGTCCGCCGCCGCCCCCGCCGCCCCCGCCGCCCTGCCGCACGATCATCTCGTAGAGCTGCTCGGCGTCCTGCAGGTGCTTGAGGGCGCGCTGCTCTGGCGCGAGCGCGTCCTTCGTCTTGAGGCCCTTGAGCTGGTCCTCGGCGCCCTTCATCTCGTCAGCAGCCTTCGGCAGGATCTCGGCGATCTTGCGGAAGCTGTCGTCGTTGCCGAGACGCTGCTGCATCTGCTGGACGAGCTCCTGCACCTGCTCGCGCAGCTTCGACTGCGACAGCCCGATGAACACCGTGTTCTCTTTGAACTTGTCGGCCGGCGTCTTCGTCCGATCGCGCTCGACGTTGAACGTCGCCGAGATGATCTGACGCTCCTGCTCGGAGAGCGCGCCGGCCTGGTTCTGCTGGCCGCCACCTCCGCCACCGCCGCCGCCCTGCGACTGCGCCTGCCGGAAGTTCTGGTTGTAGGGCAGCACCTTCACAAAATAAATGTCGCTCGACGTGCTCTTCGGGCCGGACACAGTGTCCGTGTCGTACGCTTTCGCGTAGTACGACACGAAGTCGCCGGGCTTCACGCCGAGCTCTTCGAGATAGATCGTATGACCGGCGCTCACTTCCGGCAGCGGCTTCGCGCCTTTGCCGTAGAGCGACACGGTCTTCTCGTCGCCGCCGTTCACCGAGTAGATCAAATCCAGCTGCTTGACGCCGAAGTCATCGTCGGCCTTCGCCTGGACGAAGACTTCTTCGATCGGATTGGCGCTGGTGTCGCGTTTCGGCTTCTCGAACGTCACGGTCGGCGGCTGGTCCTCGATCACGTCGACCGTGTACTTCGGCGACGCGGTCACCTTTTCACCGTGCGGCCCGTCCAGCTCGATCTGGTAGAAGCCGTCCTTGTCCATCTTGAAGCTGCCGGTAAGCGTGCCGTCGGCTTGCGTGGTGAGACCCGACGGCGTGCCCGGGTCGAGCTGCACTTGTCCGGCCGGCGACGCCATGGTCGGCGTGATCTTCACGCGGACTTCCGTACCGCGGAGCGCTGCCACATCGCCGCCCGACTCGACCTTCTGCGACGGCAGACCGGTGTAGGCCGGGAACACGTACTCGAGCTCGAGCTTGGCAACGGCTGGCAGCTCGACGATCTTCATCGAGTAGTTGGGCGATCGCACCCCGTCGGCCTCGACGTAGTACTCGATCGGCTTGGCGACGTCGAACAGCATGCCCTCGAACGTCATCGGGTCGGCGCTCGCGACGAGCGGCACACGATCGAACTTCGGCGCGCCTTCGGGCTTCACGAACAGCACGACCTCGTTCGACCGGAATCCCGCGAGCTTGGCCGTAACGGTCTGATCCGATCCGCGCGGGATCGTCGCGTCGCCGGGTCGAACGTTGATCGCGTACGGACTGGCGGCTTCGGCCGTGCGCCGGACGTCGAGCAACGCCGACGCGCCCTGACGCAGGAACTCGGGCCCGAACATCATGACGAGCATCGCAAGGCCGGCAACGGTGCCGAGCGCAATCGCGTAGCGCTTGAGGTGCGACCGGCCGATCGCCTTGCCGCCTTCGATCGCGCGCGCCTTCTCCGCGGCTTGCTCGATCATCCGGTCGACAATGACCGGCGGCACGTCCGGAGGCGCGTTGCTCGTGCCGAGCGCGCCGACATGCACGGCGCCGAGAATCGCCGCCTGCAGCGACGGCTCGTATTCTTCAATGTAGAGGGCGACTTGCTCGTCGCTCGCGCGGCGGCGCAGCGGGCGCAAGAGCCACATCGCGAGCAGACCGACGAAGACCGTCCAGGTGGCGACTCGGAGACCGGTCACCCACGTCGGACTGAACTTGGTGATCTGCAGACCGTAGGAAGCGACGGCGATCGCGGCGATCGCTCCGGCGACGATCACGATCGCGCCGCGGACGAGAAGCTTCATCCGCCACCGGTGGCGAACCTCACGCACCACGTTGACGAGTTCCTGACGATGACTCGCGCCAGCCGGAGCTTCGGTCATGAACGTGACTCCTTTATTACCTTTATTACCTTGAGCTTACGCTCGCCTTCTCGTCCCGGCAATTGCCCGATTCGGTTCACGCGCGGCCGGGCGCCTGGAACCTGGCCATCAGCCGTTCAGACAGCCGATTGGCCAAAACGGCCTCAACCAACAGGGCTAGAACACCGGCGACGAACAGATACCACCAGAACGACTGCTTCTTTTCCATGTCCTCGGGCGTCAGGTCCGGGTGTTCGAGCGACGCGCCGGTGGCCGTCACTGCCGCCTGGCCCGTGACCGAGGCGACGAACTGCTTGGGCTCGAGGGGCGTGAGATCGGACTCGGTCGGGTCCTGATTGACGGCGGCTTCGAAGGGACGGCGCTCGCCGGTGCCCTGCATCCGCACGGAGTAGAACCCCTGTTCGGCCAGCTCGATGGCCGGCGCCCCGCCCTCGCCGAGCGTCTGCTGCTGCCCGGAGGGCGCCATCACGACGCCGGTCGCGCGGCGCGCGGGGCTGTTCGCTTCGGCCGCGTTGCCTTCGCGCACGAGCGAGGCGAGCGGCGCGGCGACATCCAGCATCGCGCCAACGGTGTACCACGCGGGCGGCTCGTCATACTGCGCGAGATACGTCATCGTCTCGTGGAGGAGCGGCAGGAACATCGGGCGCTTCGGGAAGTCGTTCCACGAGTCGTCGAGCGGCGACGTGAAGACGATCGCGCGGCCGGCGCCGACTTTTCGCTCCGCCATCGCGACGGCGCCGTCGTCGAACTTCGCGAGCGCGCGATCGGTCGGACCGAGCTGGAGCGATCGATAGCGGAGGAAGCGCGCGTTCGCGAAATTGCCTTGGCGCGGGTCCTTGAAGTCCTCGAATATCTTGTGGCTGTAGTCGAGGAAGCCGAGCGTGCCGCCTTGACCAACGGCGCGATCGACCGGCGCGCCGAGCGTGCCGGGCATCAGCGGCGCATCGCCCGACCACGGATTGTGATCGCCCGTGACGATGAAGAGGCCGCCACCCTGCTCGACGAAACGCTTGAGCATGTTGTCGAAGTCGGTCGGCATCGACGTCACGTCATTGAGG
>CAYQRM010000253.1:0-38836 GCA_964419785.1 uncultured Solibacteraceae bacterium
CGAAACGCAACGGCGTGAGTTCGGCTGCGGCTTCGAGGGCGTGCTCTCGGCTCGCGCCGATCGGTACGTCGGCATCCTCAATGGCATCGACACTGACGTCTGGAACCCGGAAACCGATCGGTGGCTGCCGGCATCCTATTCGTCGCGGGCGATCGCGGGCAAAACCGCGTGTAAACGCGCGTTGCTCGCGCGCTTTTCGATGCCGCAGGGCGACGACGCCATGGATCGCCCGGTCATCGGGCTCGTGTCGAGGCTGGTCGATCAAAAAGGGCTGGCGCTCGTCGAGAAGGCGAGCGATGCGCTCGTCGGGCTCGATGCGACGTTCGTTTTCGTCGGGACGGGCGACGCGAAGCACGAGCGCTTGTTGCGCGCCCTGGCGTCGCGTCATGGCTCGCGCGTTGGCGCGTTCGTCGGATTCGATGAAGCGCTCGCGCACCTGGTGGAAGCGGGCTCGGACATGTTCTTGATGCCGTCAATCTTCGAGCCGTGCGGCCTCAATCAGATGTACAGCCTGCGCTACGGGACGGTGCCGATCGTGCGTGCCGTCGGCGGGCTGGACGATACGATTCGCCCGTACACGTCACGAGCGGTGCGCGCGAACGGATTCAAGTTTCACGAGGCGACGGGTGATGCGCTCGTGCGCACGATCCGTCAGGCGCTCCGCGTGTATCGCGATCGCGCAGCATGGGACCGGCTGGTTCGTCAAGGCATGGCCGAGGATCACTCGTGGGAGAAGTCGGCCAGGGAATATGTCAAAGTGTATAGACGTGCCCGGCGCGACGCAGCCGCCAGAACGGCGCTCGTCGGGTCCGGCATCGGTGACAACTAAAAGGGGACAGAGCCACGATGGCATCCGAACACGTGCAGACGTTCAGTGACGGCGATTTCGATTCGACCGTGCTTCAGGCCGGCACACCCGTGCTGGTCGATTTCTGGGCCGAGTGGTGCGGGCCCTGCCGGGCGATGGAACCGGCCATCAACGCGGTCGCGAGCGACTACGTCGGCAAAGTGACCGTCGGCAAGCTCAACGTGGACGACAACCCCGCCGTGACGATGCGCTACATGGTGCGCGGCATTCCGACCGTCATGCTCTTCAAGGGCGGCAAGATTGTCGATCAGGTCGTCGGCCTGGTGGACAAGGGCGTCATCAAGCAAATGGTGGACAAGCACCTCTGAGGCATGTCCGACGCGATTCGAAAAGTTGCGATCATCGGGTCCGGGCCGGCTGGCTTGACCGCCGCGCTCTACACGGCCCGCGCCAACCTCAAGCCGATCGTGATTGAAGGGCTCGACGCCGGCGGTCAGCTGATGCTGACGACGGCGGTCGAGAACTTTCCGGGCTTCACCGACGGCATCATGGGCCCGGAGCTCATGGCGGCGATGCGCGCGCAGGCCGAGCGGTTCGGCGCGGAGTTCGCGCGCGGCAACGTCGAATCCGTGCAGCTCAAGACGCCGCCGTTTCACATCAAGACCAGCGAGGAAACCATCTCTGCTCGCGCCCTCATCATCGCGACGGGCGCGTCGGCCAAGCTCCTGGGGGTGCCGTCCGAACGGCTCCTGATGGGCCACGGCGTGTCGACCTGCGCGACGTGCGATGGGTTCTTCTTTCGCGGGCGCAAGATCGCCGTGATCGGCGGCGGCGACTCCGCGATGGAAGAAGCGGTCTTCCTCACGCGCTTTGCCGAGCACGTGAGCGTCATCCATCGCCGCGACACGCTGCGCGCGTCGAAGATCATGCAGGACAAGGCGCTCGCGCATCCGAAGATCACGTTCGTCTGGAACACCGAGGTCGTTGACGTGCTCGGCGCATCAGGCGGCGCGGTCACCGGCCTGCAACTGCGCAACCTGCAGACGAGCGCCGAAAGCGAGCTCGCGGTCGACGGCGTGTTCGTCGCCATCGGCCACGAGCCGAACACCACGCTCTTCAAAGGCCAGCTCGAGATGGACGGAAACGGGTACCTGGTGGCGCGCGACGGCGCCAAGACCAGCGTCGCCGGCGTCTTTGCCTGCGGGGATGTCCAGGATCACGTATACCGTCAGGCGATTACGGCGGCCGGATCTGGATGTATGGCCGCGATCGATGCGGAGCGGTATCTGGAACACCACGGGCACTAATGGATCAAGTTACAAGTTAGAAGTTAGAAGCCAAAAGTTAGAAGTTCAGAAGGCACGCGTGCACTCCGAACTTTTAACTCCGACTTCTAACTTCTAACTTCTGGCTTCTAACTTGATTCGATCCATCCCCCCCCAAGCACTTCCTCTCCGTCGTAGAACACCACCGCCTGTCCCGGCGCGACGGCGAGCTGTGGCTCGTCGAAGCGTACCGTTGCCTCGACGCCAGAGGGGGTGACCGTGGCGGCGGCGTCGCGATGGCGATGTCGGATGCGCGCGGTGATGCGGCGCGGTGAAGATGGAGCAGTGCCCGAGAGCCAGTTGACGCCGACGGCGATCAGCTCCGAGCGGCCGAGCTCTTCGCGCGGACCGACAACGATGTCGGCCGTCGCCGGCTCGAGCTTGAGCACGTAGAGCGGCACGCCCGTGGCGACGCCGAGTCCCTTCCGCTGTCCAACCGTGAAGCGATGCAGCCCGGCGTGCCGACCGAGCACGCGCCCCGACGAATCGACGATCGATCCGGCGCGAGGCCCATCCGCCATCTGTCGCTCGACGAATCCTGCGGCGTCACCATCGGGCACGAAGCAGATCTCGTGACTATCGGGCTTGTCGGCGACCGCCAGGCCGAGCCGCGACGCGTGCGCGCGCACTTCCGGCTTGGTGAGATGGCCGACCGGGAAGACCGCATGCGCGAGCTGATCCTGCGTCAGCGAGAACAAGAAGTACGACTGATCCTTGTCCGCATCGCGGCTCCGCAGCAGCTTGTACTGACGACGGTCCTCGTCGAAGGCGACTTGCGCATAGTGGCCGGTTGCGACCCAGGGCGCGTCGAAGCCGGCGGCGCGCTCGACGAGCTGCGCGAACTTGAGGTCCGAATTGCAACGGACGCAGGGAATTGGCGTGCGGCCCGACGCGTATTCGTCCACGAAATTCCGCACGACCGCGTCGCGAAACTCGGCCTCGAAGTTCACCAGATAGTGAGGGATCCCGATGGTCCGAGCCACCCGGCGGGCATCCTGCAGGTCGTCCAGACTGCAGCAGGATCCGAACGTTTCGGGCGATTCCCGCTGGTCGTAGAGCTGCATCGAGAGGCCGATCACGTCGTGCCCGGCCTCGGCGAGCAGGCTCGCGGCGACAGACGAATCCACGCCGCCCGACATCGCGACGACAATCCGCATGGCTAGCGCAGGGCCGCCGCCGTGCGGGTGAGCCCGCGCAGCCGCGTGACGAGGGTGGGCAGCACGCCGAGGACGAAATCGACTTCCTCGCGCGTGTTTTCCGGACCCAGACTGAAGCGCAGCGAGTTGCGCGTGCGCGCGTGCGAGCCGCCCATCGCCTTCAGCACGTGAGACGGCTCGAGCGATCCGGACGAGCACGCGGATCCGGTCGACACGGCGACGCCTTCGAGATCGAGCGCGATCAGGAGCGATTCGGCTTCGATCCCGTCGAAGCTGATGTTGGTCGTGTTCGGCACGCGCATTTTGGGATCGCCGTTGAGCGTCGTGCCCGACACCGCCGTCAGGATGCCGTGCTCGAGGCGATCGCGCAGCGCCGACGGTGTAATCCCGGCGGCGAGTTTTTCGCGCGCGATTCGTGCGGCCACACCCATGCCGGCCAGTGCCGGAGCGTTCTCGGTGCCGGCGCGACGGTTGCGCTCCTGACGTCCGCCGGTCATGAACGGCATCAATCGGACGCCGCGGCGAATCCACATGGCGCCCACGCCCTTCGGGCCGCCGAACTTGTGCGCGGAGAGCGAGAGCAGATCGACATCGAGGGCGCGAACCGACAGAGGGATCTTGCCGACCGACTGTACGGCGTCCGTGTGAAAGAGCGCGCCGTGAGCGTGCGCGATCGAGGCAAGCTCCGCGATCGGCTGGATCGTGCCAACCTCGTTGTTCGCGTGCATCGCCGAGACGAGCGCCGTCTCGTCCGTGATCGCCTCTTCGAGCGCGTCGACCGCGATGATGCCGTCGGCACGGACGGGCAGGAGCGTCACGGTCCAGCCCCGTCGCTCGAGCGCCTTGAGGGTCGTCAGCACGGCCTCGTGTTCGATTCGGCTCGAGATGATGTGCCGGCGGCCCGTCGCCTCGAGCGCCTCAGCGGCGCCCCGCAGGGCGAAATTGTCCGACTCAGTGCCGCCGCTCGTGAAGACAACGTCGCTCGGCTCGGCGTCGAGCAACATCGCGACCTCGCCGCGCGCATCGTCGACGTGCGCCTTGGCGCGCTGGCCGTACGCGTGCACCGACGACGCGTTGCCGAAGTCGGTCGAGAGCAACCGCGCCACGATCTCGACCACGCCCGGCGCAGCCGGCGCCGTCGCGTTGTAGTCAAAATAAATGCGCACCACTTCACATGGTAGCACTCGCGCTAACTCACAGATGGAAAAGCGGTAGACAGCCGTTCGAACCGGTCGGTATACTGAGCCGAGCCTGTCTTCCCAGCTGACCGCAGTGGGCTGACAGCCGGCATCATTAACAGGCGTGCTGTCGGCGTGGAGATCGTGACATGTGGAAGCGAGATGAGTCCGTTCGACCGGCTCAACCGACGAGTCCTAGCGCTGCGGCTGCGCCCGAAATCTCGGCCGCACGTTCCGAGACTGTTCGTCAGCAAGAGAGGGACATGGTGAACATCGGCAAAAGCGTGATCATCAAAGGCGAGCTCAGCGGCAGCGAAGATCTGACGATTGAAGGTCAGGTCGAGGGCAAGATCGAGCTCAAACAGAACGTGCTGACGATCGGACCGAACGGGAAGATCAAGGCGCAGATTTCTGCCAAGGCCGTGGTCGTCCAGGGCGAAGTGACCGGCAACATCTCGGCCACCGAGCGCGTGGACATTCGCGATGCCGGTTCGGTCGACGGCGACCTGTCGGCCCCGCGCGTGGCGATTGCTGATGGCGCGCATTTCCGCGGCAGCATCGACATGCAGAAGAGCGGCGGCAAGCCGGCCGAGCATCGCCCGGCTGACACGAAGCCCGCGGCCACGAGCACGCCGTCGAGCACGACGACGTCGCCGAGCGCCACGCCGGCTGGCATCGCCGCGACCCCAGCGCGGTAGCGTCGCTCGTCGCGGCGACGCCGAGGTCCCGCGCTTTGTCGGGTCTCTTCAGTTGGGGCGGTCGAAAGTCCGAGGAATCGTCCGCGGCGTCGGCGCCGGCGGCCACCGTGCCTGCCGTGCCCGACACGCAGACGACCTCGAAGGTCTTTCCTCGCTTCATGACCGCGGTCGCCCAGAAGACCACGCCCACGCTTCTCGATCTCGGTCCTGTCGTCGGCACCAACATCACATTCTTCGGCGAGCGGCTGGCGTGCAAGATTTTCGTCGACGATCTGTTCGCCGACGTCGAGCTGCACGCGCGCAAAGGCACGCGCGATCAGCTCGCCGCCGATCTGCTGGCGCGCCTGGCGCACGAGCCGAATACGATCGACGGCATCCTCTGCTGGGACGTGTTCGACTTCCTCGACAAGACCACGGGCCAGGCGCTCGCCACCAAGCTGAAAGACCTGCTGCGCCCGGGCGGTGCGGTCTATGGACTCTTCGGCACGACGCCGATCGACCTGACGCACTACACGCGTTACACGGTCGAGTCGGAAGACACGCTCCGGCTCCGCACCTACCCGGCCACGCCGACCAAGCGCAATGTGCTGCTCACTCGCGACATCAACAAGATGTTCGACGGGCTCACGGTGGCCGAGTCGGTGCTGCTCAAGACGAGCACGAGGGAAACGCTGTTTAGAAAGGCCTGATCAAGTTAGAAGTGAGAAGCCAGAAGTTAGAAGTTCGGAGCGCACGCGTGTCACTCCGAAACTTCTAGCTTCTGGCTTCTCACTTCTAGCTTGAGAATGATCCCACATTGGGTTTTGTGCCCGAAATGTGAAAAACTAATGTCCGCCCAGAGTAGCGCGGGTCTGCGTCCATGCGCCCCATCATCGCCATGCTCAGCGATTTCGGCACCCGCGACCACTACGCGGGCGTCATGAAAGGCGTGGTGCTGGGTATCTGTCCGGACGTGACGCTCGTGGATGTCTCGCACGACTTGCCGGCACACGACGTCAGCGCGGCGGCGCGCGAGCTGTCGGCGACGTACAAGTATTTCCCGGCGGCGACGATCTTTCTGGTCGTGATCGATCCCGGCGTCGGCACGCAGCGACGCGGGATTGCCGCCGAGGCGGGGGACTGGCGATTCGTCGCGCCCGACAATGGCGTCCTCACCGATGTCTTTCGCGAGACGACGCCCAAGCGCGTCGTCGAGCTGACGGAACGGCGGTACGCGCGGCCGACGGTCAGCCGGACGTTCGAGGGGCGCGATCGATTCGCGCCGGCGGCAGCATGGCTGGCGCGAGGTGTGCACCTGACGGCGCTCGGACGGGCGGTCACCGATTTTCAGATGCTCGAGCTCAGCCGGCCGGAATTCGACGGCGACGTGTTGCGCGGCCGCGTGGTTCGCGTGGATCGATTTGGCAACATCGTGACGAATCTGGATCGACGCGCGTGCGAGCGGGTGACGGACGGCGCCGCAGGCGTGCAGTTGACGGTCGGGCAGCACACGATCGCGCGCATCGTGTCGACCTACGCGGATCTGGCGCCCGGCGAGGTTGGCGCGCTGTTCGGCGGCACGGACCATCTCGAGTGCGCGATGCCCTCGGCGAGCGCGGCCGAGCGGCTCGGTGTCGCCGTCGGCGAGCCGGTCGAGCTGCGCAGAGCCTGAGGAGACGCATCCCCGCATGTTGGATTTCGACCTGTCAGACGAGCACCGCATTCTCGAGCAAACGATTCGCGACTGGGCGGGCAGAGAAGTGGCGCCGCGCATCCGCGATCTGGATCGCGAGCACCGCTTCGACAAATCCATCCTCTCCGGCATGGCGGGACTCGGCCTGCTCGGGGTGTCCGTGCCGGCCGAGTACGGCGGCGCCGGCATGGACTACATCTCGCTCGGAATCGCAAGCGAGGAGCTGGAGTACGTCGACACATCGCTTCGCGTGATCATGTCGGTTCACGCCGGGCTGAACTGTCTGACGCTGCTCACGTGGGGCACCGAGGATCAGAAGAAGCGGTACCTCGTGCCGCAGGCGCAGGGAAAGAAGATCGCGACTTACGGCCTGACCGAACCCTCTGCCGGCAGCGACGCGCGCGGCATCCAGACGGTCGCCGTGAAGAAGGGCGACCGCTATTACCTCTCGGGCGAGAAGATGTGGATTTCGCTCGCGGACGTCGCCGACAACTTCCTCGTCTTCGCATGGACCGACGCGGAGAAAAAGAAGAAGCGCGATCCCGGCGGGCTCAGCGCGTTCATCGTCGAGCGCGCGTTCAAGGGGTTTTCGAGCGGCACGCTGACGCACAAGTGGGGCATCCTCGCGGGCAACACCGGCTTCTTCAAGATGGAGGACGTCGAGGTGCCGGCCGAGAACCTCGTGGGCCGCGAGGGCGAGGGCTTCAAGATCGCGATGTTCGCGCTCGATCAGGGCCGGTATACAGTGGCCGCGGGCGCGACGGGATTGATCCGCGCCTGCCGCGACGCGAGCGCCCGCTACGCGCTCGAACGCAAGACGTTCGGCGTCGAGATCGCGCAGCATCAGCTCGTGAAGGAGATGATCGCGCGAATGGAGTCCGACTACGAAGCCGCGCGGCTGCTGTGGCTGCGATCGGGCTGGCTCAAGAACGCCGGACGCCGGAACACGCGCGAGACGGGCCTCGCGAAGTGGTTTGCGACCGTCGCCTCGGAGCGCGCCGCAGGCGACGCCGTCCAGGTGCACGGCGCCAATGGCTATTCGGACGAATATCCGGTCGGCCGGTTCTATCGCAACTGCAAGGGCGCGGTCATCTACGAAGGCACGCGCGAAATTCACACGCTGATGCAGGCGGACTACGTGCTCGGGTACCGGGTCGACAAGCCGCTCCGGTGCGAGCTCCCGGCGTATTCCAGCCGCTGACGGAGACGACGTCGATGTTCGATCTTTCTCTCGAGCTCCTGCGGGTCGTCGAACAGGCCGCGATCGCCTGCGCGCACACGATGGGCCAGGGCGATCCCATGGGCTCTGACCGCGCCGCCGTCGAGGCCATGCGCAAGACGCTCGACGAAGTGCCGATCGACGGCACGATCGTGATCGGCGAGGGCGAGCGCGACGAAGCGCCGATGCTGTTCATCGGCGAGAAGGTCGGGCAAGGCGCGCGCACGCAGAACAGCGGGCAGTCGGAGGTCGACATCGCCGTCGATCCGCTCGAAGGCACGAACTTGTGCGCGACCGGCGCGCCCAACGCGATCGCGGTGCTCGCCGCATCCACGAAGGGCGGGTTGCTGCACGCGCCCGATCTCTATATGGAGAAGCTGGTCGTCGGCCCGCGCTCGAAGCACGCGGTGAGCCTCGACCGAACGGTGAAGCAGAACCTCAAGTCGATCGCCAAGACGCTCGACCGCAAAGTCGAGGACCTCGTCGTTATGGTGCTCGATCGTCCGCGTCACGAACGGCTGATCTCGGATATCCGCGCGACTGGCGCGCGCATCCGACTGATCGGCGACGGCGACTTGTCGGCGGGTATCGCCGCGGCCGTCGATGGATCGGGCGTGCACGTGGTCATGGGCACGGGCGGGGCGCCGGAAGGGGTGCTGACGGCCGCGGCAATGCGCTGCCTCGGCGGCGAAATTTACGGGCGGCTCGTCGTGACCAAGCCCGAGCACGAGGAGCGCTGCAAGGCGATGGGCATCACCGACTTCAAGCGCATCTACTCGTCGGGCGATTTGGCGTCGGGCAACTCGATCACTTTCGTGGCGACCGGCGTGACCGACGGTACGCTCATGAAGGGCGTGCGCTTCTTCGGCGACGGCACGCGCACCAGCTCGATCGTCATGCAGAACCAACCCCATCAGATTCGCTTCATCGACACCATCCACGTGCAACGCACGGATGACGACCTTCGGATCCGGTTCTAGCGACAGCGCGGGCGAGGCGGGGATACCAGACTGGCGGCGCAATCAGTTCGCCGTCACCGTCGCGACGTTCATCGGCTTCACCGGCTTCACGCTGGCGATGCCGTTTCTTCCGCTCTACTTCGAACAGCTCGGCGTGCACGGGACCAGCGCGCTGGCGATCTGGTCCGGCGTGAGCCTGGGGATCACGCCGGCAATCACGGCCGCGATGGCCCCCGTCTGGTCGCGTATCGCGGAGCGACACGGCCGCAAGCTCATGGTGGAGCGCTCGCTGGGCGCGTTTGTCGTCGTGATGGCCGCGCTCGCCGTGGTGCGCGCGCCGTGGCAGGTGCTGGCGCTGCGCGCGCTGCTCGGACTCTTCGCCGGATACGGCCCGATCGCGCTCACGATGGCGGCCGAGTCGGCGCCGCACGAGCATATGGCCGTCGCCATCGGGTGGGTGCAGACCGCGCAACGGCTCGGGCCAACCGTCGGGCCGGTGGTTGGCGGTCTGCTGGCCGCGTGGGTGGGGCTGCGCGCGACGTTTCTGATCGCGTCGCTGCTGTATGTCGGGGCGGTCCTGCTTGTCTTCTTCGGCTATCAGGAAAAAGGCCTGCGCGCGCCGGCCACGCACGACGAGAGCGGACCGCCGACGTGGTCGGTCGTCCGCGCGATGCCGCACTTCTTTCTCTTTCTCGGCGTGATCTTTGGCTTGCAGCTCGTCGACCGCAGCTTCGGTCCCGTGCTGCCGCTCTTTCTCGGCGAGATCGGCACGCCGCCCGATCGCCTCGCGTTCTTGAGCGGCGCGATGTTCACGATCACCGCCGGCGCCGCCGCGCTGGGTCATCATGTGACGAGCCGCCTGCTGCAGCGGTGGCGTCCCGCGGTCGTCGTCGCGGCTGCCGCGGCGGGAGGCGCACTCGGTTCGATGGCGCTCGGGCTGGGCCCGTCGGTCGTCATGCTGCTCGTCTCGGCGGCAATCTTCGGCGCCGGTATCGGCGTGGCGACGACCGCGGTGTACACGGCAGCGGGACGGGCGGCGTCGGTCTCGGCGCGCGGAGTGCTCTTTGGGTATCTGACGACGGGATATCTCGTCGCGCTCGCGGTGAGTCCCGTCGTGTCCGGGTTCATCGGTGCGCGCAGCATGCGCGCCGTGTTCTTCGTCGACGGCGCGGGCCTGGCGGTGATGGCCGGCTGCGTGCGATGGCTGATGTCGTAGGTCGAAACGGCGATGGTCGTCATCAAAGTTGATTCGGCGACGTGCGGTCCGACGGAGCTGCAGCCCGCCGTGGAGTGGCTGCGCGCGGGCAAGATCGTCGCGTTTCCGACGGACACGCTCTACGGCCTCGCGGTCGATCCGCGGTCCGATGCGGCCGTGCATCGATTGTTCGAGCTGAAGGGCCGGCGGGCGCGCGCGGCGCTGCCGCTGGTCGCGTCGAGCACGCGGCAGGTCGAGGCGCTGTGTGGCCCCTTCGGCAGTCTGGCGGCGCGGCTTGCTGCGACGTTCTGGCCGGGCCCGCTGTCGCTCGTCTTCGATGCGCCAGCCGCGATCAGCGTCGCCGTGCACGGCGGAAGTCGAACGTTGGCGATCCGCGTTCCGGATCATCCGGTCGCCCGCGCGCTCGCCGAGGCGTGGGGCGGTCCGCTCACCGCCACGAGCGCGAATCGTACGGGCGCCGATCCCGCGAGCGAAGCCGGGGCACTTGGTTCCATCGGGGATGATCCAAATGTCTGCGTCGTCGATGCGGGGCCGACGGCCGGCGGCGCACCGTCGACGATCGTCGACGCGCGCGGGCCGAGATTGACGCTCGTCCGCGAAGGGGCGATCGCGTGGACCCGCGTGCTAGAATCGCTGAAAGCATGAGTGTTCGCCGGGCTGTGTCGAACGAGCCGCCGCTCGAGCGTGCGGCGCTCGTGAGCTTGGCCACGCGTGCCGCCCGCCATTTGGATCCGGAAATCATGCTCGACGAGCTCGCCGGGCTGGCGCGCGCCGCGGGCGCCGAGATCGTGCACACGGCCGTGCAGGAACGCACGACGCCGGATCCGGCGACCGTGATCGGCCGCGGCAAGGCCGAAGCGCTCGCCATCGCGTGCCAGGCCGCTGACGCGACGCTGGTCATCTTCGATCACGAGCTCACGCCGGGTCAGACGCGCAATCTCGAAGAGCTTCTCGGCCGTCGCGTGATTGATCGCGCGGCGCTCATTCTCGACATTTTCGCGCGGCGCGCTCGCACCCGCGACGGACAGCTGCAAGTCGAGCTCGCGCAGCTCGAATACGTCCTGCCGAGGCTTGCTGGATCGGGCGCGGCGCTGTCGCGCCTGGGCGGCGGCATCGGCACGCGCGGACCTGGCGAGACGAAGCTCGAAACCGATCGCCGGCGCGTGCGCCAGCGCATCTCGAGCCTCAAGCGTGAAATCGCCGCGGTCGGCCGTCGTCGGCGGTATCTGCGCGCCCGCCGCCGGCGCACGGACGTCCCAACGGTCGCGCTCGTCGGCTACACGAACGCGGGGAAGACGACCGTGTTCAACAGGTTGACCGGGGAACGGGCAACGGCGTCGGACGCGCTCTTCGTCACACTCGATCCGCTCGTGCGCCGCGTGCGTCTGCAGGATGCCCGACAGGTGCTCCTCTCGGATACGGTTGGGTTCATCGATCGTCTGCCGCATCAGCTCGTCGCGGCGTTCCACGCGACGCTCGAGGAAGTGGCGGGCGCGGAGCTCTTGCTGCACGTGATCGACGCCGCCGCGGAAGATCGCGATCGTCGTGTCGCGGCCGTGCGTACGGTGCTCTCGGAAATTGGCGCGGGCGAGGTGCCCGTCGTCGACGTCTTCAACAAGATCGATCGGATCAGTTCGGCCGAGGCGTCGCGCCTCGAGGCGGAGCATCCGGATGCCGTGTTGATCTCGGCGACCAAGGGCACGGGCGCGCGGGCCCTCACCGACGTCATGACGAGCCGTCTCGCGATGGACGTCGAGCGCGTGCGACTCGAGCTCGACGCCGACCGCGAGGTCGATCGTCGTCTCGTCGCTGAGCTCTACCGGCACGGGCGCGTCATCAGTCATGCCGGCGAGAACGGACGCGTCCGCATCGAAGCGGATATCCCGCGTCGCCTGGTCGATCGCTTCGATCGCGTCAGGGTGCCCGCGTGAGAGCCCGTTCCGTCGCGCGCGCGCTCCTGGTCGTCGGCGGTCTGGCGCTGGTGGGATCGTGCGTCACGCACAATGCGCCGCCGCCCACGACCGCGCCCGGGGCGCCCAAGTATCCGCAGTACCCGACGCCCGACGTACCCACGGCGCTGCGGGTGACGCCAGAGGTGCAGGCCGCACACACCAAAGCCTGGAATTCGCTGCAATCCGGCGACCTGAAAGGCGCCGAACGTGATTTCACGGCAATCACGAGGACCGCGCCGGCGTTCTATCCGGCGGAGACCGGTCTGGGTTTCGCGCTGCTCGCCGACAAGCAGTACAAGTCCGCGGCCGGGCATTTTGCGGCCGTGCTGACGGAGAACGACAAGTACATTCCGGCCCTCCAGGGGCAGGCCAACGTGCAGCTCGCGCAGGGGGACGAGACGGGCGCGATCGCGTCGTTCGAGCGCATCCTCACAATCGACCCGAAGCAGGACGCCGTGCGCAGCCGGCTCGACCTGCTGAAGTTTCGCCAGGTGCAGTCGCTCATCGACGCCGGACGCAAGGCGCGCGACGCCGGCCATCTCGAGGACGCGCAAACGAGCTTCGAGCAAGCACTGACGCTGTCGCCGTCGAGCGCGGTCATCTTCCGCGAGCTGTCGGGCGTCGAGCTATCGAGAGGCGCGCTCGATCAAGCCGAAGCGCACGCACGACGGGCCACGCAGCTCGACAGCGGCGACGCCGAGGCGTACGCCGCGCTCGCCGCGGTGCTCGAAGCGAAGAACAAACCTCGCGATGCGGCGGCGGCCTACGCGCAGGCCGCCAAGATCGATCCGCGGCCGGCGTGGACGACCAAGGCCAGTTCGCTCGCGGACAAAGCCGACATGGCGGCGGTGCCGGCCGACTTCCGTTCGATCGATACGGCGACGACCGTCACGCGCGCGCAGCTGGCGGCGCTCATCGGACTGCGCCTGCAGCCGGTGCTCAGCAAGTCCGCTGAACACGTGAACGCGGTCGCGACCGACGTCCGCGGCCACTGGGCCGAGCCGTGGATCCTGCCCGTTACGCAAAGTGGCGTCATGGACGTCTATCCCAATCACACGTTTCAGCCCGGCAACACGGTGCGCCGCACCGACCTGGCGCGCGTCGTCTCTCAGCTGCTCACGCTCATCGCCAGTGAGAAGCAGATCGATCTCGCCAAATGGAAGGCGGCGCGGCCGACGTTCCCCGATCTGCCGGTGACCAACGTGTACTATGCCTCGGCGGCGCTGGCCGTGTCCGCCGGCGCGATGACGCCGCTCGACGGCAATCGCTTCGGACCGACGACGCCGGCGACAGGCGCTGCGGCCATCGCGGCGATGACGCGCCTCCAGCAGATCGCCGGCGCCCAGCGATGACGAAGCGATGACGATGCTCACCGCGCCCAATCAGCTCACGATTCTCCGGCTCGTGCTGGTGCCGGTGTTCGTCCTGTGCGTGCTCTACGGCTGGCCGGGCTGGGCGCTGGCCGCCTTCGTCGTTGCCGGCCTCACCGATGCGCTCGATGGCCTGATCGCCCGTCGCACCGGGCAGTTGACGACGCTAGGGGCGTGGCTCGATCCGATGGCGGACAAGCTGCTGCTCGTCACGACGTTCGTGATGCTCACGCTGCCGGGGCTCAACCTCGTCAATCGATTTCCAGTCTGGCTCACGGTGCTCGTCATCAGCCGCGACGTCGCGATCGTGCTCACGGTGGCGGTGGTGAACCTTGCGGTCGCGCGGCGCACCTTCCGGCCGTCGCTGCTCGGCAAAGCCGCGACGGTGACGTACGTGCTCACGTGTGTGGTGACGCTCGTCGCGAACTACTTTCGGGTCCACTCCACGATTGTGACGGTCGCGATTTACGTGTCGCTTGCGATCACGCTGGCGTCAGGCTTCGACTACGCGCTCCGTCTCACACGCTTGCGCGCCGCAGACACTTCGGGCGCCCCGAGCGTCTCTCGTCCGGGAAACCGCGCGGCGGGGTAGTGTTCAGCGGCAAGTCGAAAGGTCGAAAAGTCGGGAAGTCGGGAAGTCGGAATGCGGGGCCCGCACCTCATTTGTGAATTCCGGACTTCGCCCGAAAGTAGTCAATCGTCGCCGTCAGCCCCTCTTCAAGCCCGACCTTCGGCTCCCAACCGAGCAGCGTGCGCGCGCGGGTGATGTCGGGTTGCCGCACCTTCGGATCGTCGGTCGGCAGCGGCTTGAAGACGAGCTGGCTCTTCGATCCGGTCATCTTGATGATGAGCCTTGCCATATCGGCGATCGTCATCTCGTGCGGGTTGCCGATGTTGACCGGCTCGTTCACGTTCGACTCCATCAACGCGATGATGCCGCGCACGAGGTCGCTGATGTACGTGAAGCTGCGCGTCTGCGACCCGTCGCCGAAGACCGGCACATCCTCGTTGCGAAGCGCCTGGCCAATGAACGCCGGCACCGCGCGGCCGTCGTTGACGCGCATGCGCGGACCGTACGTGTTGAAGATGCGGACGATCTTCGTGTCGACGCCGTGATAGCGATGGTAGGCGACCGTGATGGCCTCGGCGAATCGTTTGGCCTCGTCGTACACGCCGCGCGGACCGATGGGATTGACGTTGCCCCAGTACGTTTCCTTCTGCGGATGCTCGAGCGGATCGCCGTAGACCTCCGACGTCGACGCGAGCACGAAGCGTGCGCCCTTCGCCTTGGCGAGGCCGAGCGCCTTGTGCGTGCCGAGCGCGCCGACCTTCAACGTCGGGATCGGCAGCTCGAGGTAATCGATCGGACTCGCGGGGCTCGCCCAGTGCAGCACCCGGTCGACGTGTCCTTCGACGTAGATGTAGTTCGTAACGTCGTGCTTGATGAACTGGAAGTCGCGTCCGGCCAGATGCGCGATGTTCGCGACGTCGCCCGTCAGCAGGTTGTCGATCCCGACGACGGAATGCCCGGCATTGAGCAGCGCTTCCGAGAGATGCGATCCGATGAAACCGGCCGCGCCGGTGATGACGATGCGCATGGCGTGGGTCAGGGGACGGTCAGGCCATCTTGTGCAGCCCGCGCACGAGCGTGAGCCACATGATCTTGAAGTCTAGCGCGAGCGACCAGTTCTCGATGTAGTAGAGGTCGAATTCGATGCGCTTCTCGAGCGACGTGTTGCCGCGCCAGCCGTTCACCTGCGCCCATCCGGTGATCCCCGCCTTGACCTTGTGGCGCAGCATGTACTGCGGAATGCGATGCTTGAACTGCTCGACGAAGAATGGCCGCTCGGGCCGAGGCCCCACGATCGACATGTCGCCGACGAGCACGTTCCAGAACTGTGGCAGCTCGTCGATGTCGTGGCGGCGCAGCCACCGGCCGATCGGGGTCGCCCGCGGGTCATCGTCTCGCGCCCACACGGGGCCGCTCGCGTCCTCGGCGTCCACGGGCATCGACCGGAACTTATAGACGGTAAAGGCCTCACCATCGAGGCCCATCCGGACCTGCTTGTAGAAGACCGGCCCATTCGAGCTGCGCTTGATGAGCCCCGCGATGATAAGCGTCGGAATGGCGCCGACCACGATGACGCCGAACGACAGCGTCGCGTCGACGGCGCGTTTGAGGACGTTGTTCATGCCGCGCAGCGGCACGTCATTGATGCTGATGAGCGGCAGCCCGTCGAGGTCCTCGAGCCGCGCGCGCAAGGCGATGAACTGCAGCAGGTCGGGCACGACGTGCACGTCGACGCACTCGCGCGACGCGAACTCCACGACGCCGAGCATCTTCACGTGCTCCTCGATCGGCAGCGCGACGTAGATCTCGTCGATCTTCTCCTGCGCGCAGACCTCCGGCGCCGAATCCACCGTGCCGAGCAGCGGGAGGCCGCGATAGCCGATCGCGTCTCCCGTAGCGAAGCGGTCGTCGATGAACCCGATCAGCTGGAAGCCGAGCTCGCTGTGCTCGAGGATGCGGTCCGCGACCATGCGGCCGAGATCGCCGACGCCGACGACGAGCACGCGCTTGAGGCCGATGCCCGCGCGCCACCGGCGGCGGAGCAGATCGCGCACGACCTCGCGCGATGTGTACGTGAACAGCACGTTGAGCGCGAGGAACAGCACCCAGACGCCGCGCGAGACCTCGAAGAAGCCCACGGCCTTGAGCTCGGGCGTGGCGTAGTACGCCTGGATGACGAGTGTGCCGGTGACGCCGGCGATGACGGCGAGCACGCTGCCGACGAAGACCGCGAAGAAGTCGTCGACGCGCGTGCGACCGCGTCGCAGGCGATAGATGCCCTGCAGCTGAAAGGCGAGCGGCACGAGCAGGGCGATGAACGGCGCGATCCAGAGATACTCGCGGAGCGGGCGCGCGCCACGCGTGACGTCCATCAGGCCGCTGTCGAACCGGATGAGGTGCGCGGCCATGAACGCGACGAAAGCCGACACGGTGTCGGCGGCGACGTAGATCGCGACGAGGAGCCGGTTGTAGCGGCGCAGCATCAGACCGCCGCCGCGTCAGCGAGCGTCGCGCGCATCGCTGTTTCGAATCGATCGACGCTGAAGCGCTCCGCGTCGGAGCGGAGGCGCGCCGGATTCCACGTGCGCGCGCTCACCTCGCGCAGGCCGTCGGCGAACGCCTCGGGCGTCGCCTCGTCGACGAGCACGCCGGTCGCGCCGGGCGTCACGGTCTCGCACGCCCCGCCGCGCGCGAACGCGACGACGGGCCGGCCGCACGCGAGCGCTTCGACCGGCACGATACCGAAATCTTCTTCCGCCGGCAGGATGGTCGCGCGGGCGCGCCGATACTCGCGCCTCAGCGCCTCATCGTCGAGCGTTCCCAAGAACTCGACGGTCGGTCCGGCCATCGCGCGGAGCCGTGTTTCGTCCGGGCCGCCGCCGACGATTTTGAGCGGTACGCCCAGCTGCCGAGCGGCGGCGATCGCCAGGTCGACGCGTTTGTAGGGAACGAGCGCGGACACCACGAGAAAATGGGACTCAGCCTGGGTTCCGTCGGGAGTGAAGAACGCCGTGTCCACCGGCGGGTAAAGGACCAAGGCCTGACGATTATAGTACCGCGCGATCCGCCCGGCAACGTATTGAGAGTCCGCGAGAAAGCGCGTGACGCGCGGCGCCGTCGCGCGGTCCCAGCGCGCGATCCAGGAAAGCATGCGGCGGTACAAGGCGCTCCGGGTCGGTCCCACGCGCTCGGGCCCGAAGTACGCGTCGAACTGATCCCACGCGTAGCGCATTGGCGAGAAGCAGTAGCAGACGTGCAGCGCGCGGCCCGGGGGCACGACCGCCTTGGCCGCGCAGTGGCTCGTCGAGATCACGACGTCATAGCCATCGAGATCGAACAGCTCGATCGCCGTCGGAAAGATCGGCAGGTACTGCCGGTACCACCGGCCTGCGAGCGGCAGCCGCTGGACGATCGATGTGCGGAGGCGCCGCGCTTCGATCGTCTTCGACACGCTGCCAGGTACGTGAACGAGCGTGAAGAGATCGGCGTCGGGCAGCATGCGGCAGAGCGACTCGAGCACGCGCTCGCCGCCGCGCATGCCGGTGAGCCAGTCATGCACGAGCGCGACGCGGCGCCCGGCGAGCATGCCGTCCTTGGTCGTCGCGTCAGGCATGGGCGGGCGATCGCACGATGTCCGAGTAGGCGGCGTAGGTTCGCGCTGCCGCCTCCTGCCACGAGAACGTCTTGACGCGCTCATGTCCGCGCCGGATGAGATCCGCACGCAACGCAGGATCTTCGAGCACGCGCGCCATCGCTCCGGCAATGGCGCTGGCGTCGAGCGGATTGATGAGCAGCGCCGCGTCGCCGACGACTTCCGGCAGCGACGACACGTTCGATGTGATCACGGGCGCGCCCGCCGCCATCGCCTCGAGCGGTGGCAGGCCGAAGCCTTCGTAGAGCGACGGGAACACGAACACCGACGCGAGCCGGTAGAGCACCGCGAGCGTATCGTCAGGCACAAACCCCAGGAACCGGACGTATTGATGGAGCTGATACCGGTGCACGAGCCGGCGAAGATTCTGGTACTTCGAGACCTCGTCGCCAATGATGAGCAGCTTCGTCTCGCCCGCGCCGCGTTGCCGCAAGAGCGAGAAGGCTTCGATCAACCGGCCGAGATTCTTGTGCGGCTTGATGTTGCCGGCGTAGAGCACGAACGGCGAGCTGAGCTGGAAGCGCTGCTCGACGCGCGCGACGTCCTCGGCCGAGGGCGCCGCGGCCAGCCGCTCGTCCAGCGCGTTGTAGATCACCTCGATCTTGTCGGCCGGAATCTTCAGAAAGTGCAGAATGTCCTGTTTGGAGGCGCGAGAGACGGTCAGTACTCGCCGCGCCCGCCGTGCCGACGACGACATCACGGTGCGCGCGTAGAAGTACGCCGCCCGGTTCGGCAGGTACTCGGGGAAGCGAAGGTGGATGCAGTCGTGAATCGTCACCACGAACGGACACATCGTCAGCGGCGAGACCACGTAGTGCGGCGCGTGGAAGAGATCGACGCGCGCGCGCCAGAGATCGACCGGCACGCTGATCTGCTCCCGGACGGTGTAGTTGCCGGCGCGCTCCTCGAGCGCCTCGAATCGCGGACCGAGCGACTCGACGAAGCCGCGATCCTTGCGTGGACACAGCAGGATGTAGGTGTCATCGGTATTCTGTCGCGCAAGCGCACGCACGAGATTGCGAACGTAGGTCCCGATGCCGTAGTCGTGCAGCTTGCGAGCGTCGATCGCGATGCGCACTCGTTGCGGCTCCGCGCTGATTTTACTGGATCGATCGCCCGCGCAGCCGGAGCCAGGCCCGGAGCCAGGGCGCCCAACCGGGGCGGTGCTTCTCGTAGAAGGCGAGATGGCTGCGGTCGTAGTGCAACGCGCCGGCGCCGCCGGCTCGCGGCGATCGGCCGCGCAAGTGCGTGACCTCGACGGCCGGCGTGAACAAGACGCGCCCGCCACGCGCGCGAAGCGCGGCGCAGAGATCGACGTCCTCCTCGTAGAGAAAGTAGCGCTCGTCGAAGAAGCCCGCCGCGGCCAGGGCGTCGCGGCGGACGAGCAGACAGGCGCCGCTCACCCAATCAACGTTCCGCTCGCGATTGACGAGGCTCGCCACGTATCGGCGGGCCAGCGGTCCAGACCGCGCGGCCAACTTCACACGCGTGCGCTGGATGGCCTCCGACCAGGGGGACAACATCGGACCGAACGAGATCTCAGGATGTCCGTCGCGATCGACCAGTCGTGGCCCGGCCGCCACGGCGCCCGTGTCGTTGAGCCGCGCGACGAGCCCGTCGATGGCGCCAGGTCGCACGAGCGTGTCGCTGTTAAGCAGGAGCGCCAGCGCCGCGTCACTCTTCCGGAGCGCGACGTTGTTCGCAGCGCCGAAGCCAGCGTTCGACGCCAGGGCGACCGTTTCGACGCGAGGAAGGGCGGCGCGGATCGCGTCGACCGATCCGTCCGTCGACGCATTGTCGACGACCCGCACGCGACCGAGGCCCGTCGGCGGAGCCGCAAAGATCGACCGCAGACACGCGAGAGTATCCTCACGCGTGTTGTAACTGACGATGATGACGTCGAGCGTGGAGGCCACGTCAGCCGGCGGCGGCCTCCAGCGCTTGCCGAATCACCTCAGCCGATCGTGCCCACGAAAAGCGTGCGAGACACGCGCGGCCGGCCGCCGCAAGCGAGGCCGCGGCCGACGTGTCGGTCAGGAGCTCAGCGAGGGCCTTCGCGATATCGGCCGGGGCGGGCGACACGAATCGCGCGGCGCTCCCGAGGACTTCACGGCTGACCGGCGTATCGAGCACGACCGGCGGCACGCCGTGCGCGATCGCCTCGAGGGGCGTCATCCCGAAGCCTTCGTAATCAGACAGAAACGCGAACACCCGAGCGTGAGCGTAGAGCTTGTCGAGCTCGACATCGTCCACGTACTCGCGCCATTCGACGCGATCGGCGACGCCAGCCGCCGCAGCCAGCGAGCGCGGATCGATCGGCGGCTGCGTGCGATTCGCGCCCACCAGCACAAGCCGCGCGTCGGGCACGCGAGCGTGCACCTGAGCAAACGCCGCGATGAGCTCGGGGATCCGTCGTCGAGCGAAGAGCGATCCGACAAACAATACGACCGGCGGTCGTGTTGCGAGGCTTGCGCCCGGGACGAGCGCCGGCGCCCCGGGCGGTGCCAGCACGATGCGTGCGCGTGGCACGCCGACCCACCGGACGATTTCGGCCGCGGAGAATTCGGAGATCGTCACGATCCGCCTGGCACGTCGCGCCGCCGACCTCGATAGCCATCGCCGTCGCCAGCCTTCGCTCGCACCGAACCATTCGGGATGTGCGAAGAATGAGACGTCGTAGAGCGCGACCACGAGTGGGGCGGAGAGGCGAAGCGGTGCGGTGTAGCCGGCGGCGAAGAACACGTCGAGCGCCGCGCTATTTGCCGCGGTTAGAAGCGTCGTCTGCTCCCACCACGTGCCCGCGTTCGCGCCCGGCAACACTCGCCACGCCACGCGAGCCGTATCCTCACGCGGCGCTCGGCGCGTGCTCTCCGGAAGAAAGACGGTGAGCCGATGAGGAAAGGACGCATCGGCCGTCCACTGATCGAGCACCGCGTCGAGATAGCGGCCGACGCCGGTCGGCTGTCCGACCAACTCGCGGCCGTCGACACCGATGTGGAGCGGGCGGCTAGCCACGTGCGGCCCTTTTTGCGGCGAGTGCGCGCGACCAGGCGTCGCGGATGCCAGCGGCGGTGTCCTGCCAGCGGAACTTCGCGGCCTGCGAGCGTCCAGCCTGACTCAACCGCCGACGCTCGTCGGGGTTTCCGATCAGCGCGATCAACGCGTCGGCCAGCGCGCCGGCGTCTTCTGGATCGACGAGGCGTCCGGCCGTGCCAATGGCTTCAGGGAGCGCGCCGCGATTCGCCGCGACGACCGGCACGCCGCACGTCATCGCTTCAATCACGGGCATGCCGAAGCCTTCGGTGAACGAGGGCATGACGAAGATCACCGCGCGGCGGTAGAGATCGCGCCGCTGCTCTGGCGCGACGTACCCGGGAAGATCGACCTGTCCGGCGAGCGGCGCGCGACGCACGCGTTCGACAAGCGATCGCGATTCGGGTGTCTCGCCGCCGGCCAGCACCAGTCTCGGCGCGTGCGGCAGTCGCGCGAGGACGCGCTCGTAGGCATCGAGGAGCGCCCCCAGATTCTTTCGCGGCGCGAGCGATCCGAGGAACAGGATGACGCCCTCACGCGGCTCGGCCTCACGCGCGGGCCATGCCGGCGCGCCGGGATAGCAAATCGAAATCCGCTCGGCCGGCACGCCGAGTCGTCGCCCGATGTCCTCGGCGGTGTGACGCGAAATCGTTACGACGTGATCCGCACGCTGCGCGTGTTCCGCGGCGAGCCCCGGGTAGTCGCGCCGAATCTCGGCGGTCGTACGCTCGGGATGGTCGAGAAAATCGAGATCGTAAATCGTTACGAGCCGGGCGGCGCTCTGACTCGGAATGAGCAGCGGATGCGACGCGTGCACGACCTCGAATGACGCGCCGGCGACGCGTTCGACGGGCGGCCAGCCGACGCGATGCCACAAAGAATTCAGCCAGCGATTGGGAATTCGACGATCGACGGTGGACGCACCTCGAAGCGCGCCGACGTCCAGTCGATCCTTGTAAGACGAGGAGAAGAGCGTCAGCGATTCGCCGGCCGGCGCCGAGTCGAGGAGCGCCCGAGCGACTTCATGGACGTATTCGCCGACGCCCGTCCGCTCGCGGAGCGCCGGTCGGTAGTCGAGCAGAATCCGCACGGGCGAAGGTGTCCGGATGCTATCACGCTGATAGCGCCACGGGTCGCAAGTCCTTTACAGTCAATCGATTGACACCGTTTCGATCGCCATGCTACGGTGAGGAGTTTTAGCCGGAGGACTCGGAGCGTTCATGAGAATCGCGGTCATTGGCACGGGCTACGTCGGGCTGGTGGTGGGGGCGTGTTTCGCGGAGACCGGCAACGACGTCACCTGCGTCGACAAGGACCGCCGCAAGGTGGCGATGCTCCGCCGCGGCCGCATTCCCATCTACGAGCCGGGGCTCGAAGAAGTCGTGCGCCGCAATCGGCAAGAGAAGCGTCTGACGTTCACGACGGTGCTGCCCGAGGCCGTGCGGAAAGCCGACGTCGTGTTCATTGCGGTCGGCACGCCCATGGGCGAGGATGGCTCGGCGGATCTCCAGCACGTGCTGTCGGCCGCGCGCGAGATCGGCCGCGCGATGAACGGCTACAAGGTCATCGTCGACAAGAGCACGGTGCCGGTGGGCACGTCCGAGCGCGTTCGCGAAGTGATTGCACGCGAGACGAAACATCCGTTCAGCGTCGTGAGCAATCCCGAGTTTTTGAAGCAGGGCGCCGCCGTCGATGATTTTCTTCGTCCGGATCGCGTCGTGATTGGCGCCTCCGACCCGCGCGGCGCGGATGTGATGACCGAGCTGCATCGGCCGTTCACACGGACGGGCGCACCCATCATGGTCATGGACTGCGCGAGCGCGGAGCTCTGCAAGTACGCCGCGAACGCCATGCTCGCCACACGCATCTCCTTCATGAACGAGATCGCGAACGTGTGCGAGGCCTTTGGCGCTGACGTCGACAAGGTGCGCCAAGCGGTGGCGTCCGACAAACGCATCGGCCCGGCGTTTCTGTTTCCCGGCGTCGGCTACGGCGGCAGCTGCTTTCCGAAAGACGTGCAGGCGATCGTCAAGTTCTCGGCGGACCGCAAGTATCGATTCCGCATTCTCGAGGCCGTCGAGACGGTCAACGAAACGCAAAAGCAGCGCTTGCTCCTCAAGCTGGACGCGCACTTCGGCAAGTCGCTCAGGGGCAAGACGATCGCCGTGTGGGGGCTCGCGTTCAAGCCGCGCACGGACGATATGCGCGAGGCGCCGGCAATTCCGATCGTCCAGGGCCTGCTCGCGCGCGGCGCGAAAGTGCGCGCGTTCGACCCCGAGGCGCGCGCGGTCGCTCAGACCATCTTCGGCAAGAGGATTCACTACGCGCGCCATCAGTACGACGCGCTCTCGGGCGCCCATGGGCTATTGATCGTCACCGAGTGGAATGAGTTTCGCGAGCCCGATTTCGCGCGAATGAAGCGTGTCATGAAGCAGCCCGTCATTTTCGACGGGCGCAACATCTTCGATCCGAAGCAGGTACGCGCGCTCGGGTTCACCTACAAGTCGATCGGCCGGCCATGAGCGTGGTGTTCGTCACGGGCGGCGCCGGATACGTCGGCAGCCACGCGGTGCTCGCGCTTGCCGAGGCCGGCGACGATGTCGTCGTGTACGACGATCTGTCGGCTGGCCATCGCGAGGCGGTCGAGCACATCCAACAGGCGTTTCCCGCGCGGAGAATCTCGCTCGTCACCGGCGACATCCTCGATGGCGCCCGCGTGCTCGAGGCGCTGCGTGCGAGCGGCGCGACGACGGTCATGCACTTCGCCGCACGACTGCTCGTCGGCGAATCCGTCGCGCAACCGTTGAAGTACTACCGCACGAACGTGACGGGCACGCTCTCCGTGCTCGACGCGATGGCGCAGGCGGGCGTGAAGCACTTTGTGCTCTCGTCGACGTGCGCGACATTCGGCGAGCCACAGACGCCGCTCATCGCCGAGGACCACCCGCAGCGCCCGATTAATGCGTACGGCGAGACCAAGCTCGCCGTCGAGCGGGCGTTGCCGCATCTGGAGCGCGCGACCGGTATTCGCTGGACGGCGTTGCGGTATTTCAACGCCGCTGGCGCGGACGTCGAGGGTCGCATTGGCGAAGATCACGATCCCGAAGAGCACGTGATTCCGCGCGCGATCGCCGCCGTGGCCGGCGGGCCTGGCCTGACGCTCTTCGGCGAGGACTATCCGACGCCGGACGGCACGTGCATTCGCGATTTCGTGCACGTCGCGGACCTCGCCTCTGCGCACCTGGCCGCCTTGCGAGCGCTCGAGTCGGGAGCGCCCTCGTCAGCCTACAATCTGGGCAACGGTCAAGGCAGCTCCGTGCGGCAAGTCATCGACGCTGTGGCGCGCGTCACGGGACGCCCGGTGCCGCACACAATTGGCCCCCGGCGGCCCGGCGATCCGGCGCGGCTGGTGGCCTCGAGCGAGCGGGCGCGGCGCAATCTGCACTGGACGCCGCGCTTCGCCGATCTCGACGTGATCGTCCGGACAGCGTGGTCGTGGCATCAGCGCCACCCGCGAGGGTACTGACATGGGCAGGGAATGTCGCGGCTGAAAGGTGTCCTGACCGATCCGCTTCTATCGGTGGTGATGCCCGTCTTCAACGAGCGGGCCACCATCGAGGAAATCATTCCCCGCGTGCTCGCGGTGCCCCTTCGCATCGAGCTCATCGTCGTCGACGACGGGTCGACGGACGGGACGCGTGACCTGCTGACCGCGCTGCAGAAGCAGCACACCTTCAAGCTGATCTTTCAGCCGAAGAACGGCGGCAAGGGCGCAGCGCTCCGCCGCGGCTTTCAGGAGGTCACGGGCGATTTGGTCGTGATTCAGGACGCCGACCTCGAGTACTCGCCCGAGGAGCTGCCGGACCTCATCGACGTGATCTGCAAGGGCCGGGCGGATGTCGTGTACGGCTCGCGGTTTCTGGGGCGGCACCGCGTCTTCCTCTTTACGCACTATCTCGGCAATCGGCTGCTGACGTCGATCACGAACGTGTTGTACAACACGATGCTGTCCGACATGGAGACCTGCTACAAGGTTATGCGGACGGACGTCCTCCGCTCGTTTTCGCTCGAGGCGAACGGGTTCGGCATCGAGCCGGAGCTGACCGCGAAGATCTTCAAGCGGCACTATCGCGTCTACGAAGTGCCGATTTCGTACGACGGGCGCGGATACGAAGAAGGCAAGAAGATCACGTGGCGCGACGGCGTCGTCGCCCTGTGGGTGCTGCTCAAGTTCCGGTTCACTGAGTGAACGAGTTCAGGCGACTTCTTCGCTACGCGGCGCCGTACCGGGGCCGGCTCGTGATTGCCGTCCTTGCGATGGTGGTCTACGCCGCCGGCTCGGTCGGCCTCGCGAAGCTCATTCAGCCGATTTACGACGACGTGCTCTCGCTGCAGCAGGACGTGTTGCGCGTGAGCGTGCTCATTCTCATCGCGTACTTCGTCAAGGGCGTCGGCTCGTACGTGTCCGGCTACGTCATGACGGACGTCGGCCAGCGCGTCGTGCGCGACCTGCGCAATCGTCTGTTCGGCCACATCCTCGGGCAGTCGGCGGCGTTCTTCTCCCGGCGGACGTCCGGTCAGCTCATCTCGCGGATCACGAACGACGTCGCGCAGATCCAGCAGGCCGTGTCGGAGACGCTGGCCGATCTCGTTCGAGAATCGATCACGGTGGTCGGGTACGCGGGCTTTCTGTTCGTCACCGACTGGCACCTGGCGCTCGTCTGCATGACCGCGGCGCCGCTCGTCGTGTACCCGCTCGTGCGGCTGGGCCAGCGCGTGCGACAGACGACGCGGCGCGGGCAGGAGGAGCTCGAGTACGTCACGCATCTCGCCGCCGAAGGCTTCACGGGCCATCGCATCGTCAAGGCCTTTGGTGCGGAGGCGCGGGAGACGACGCGCTTCAGCCGCGCGTCGGAAATGCTGTACCGCACGAACATGAGGATCACGAGCGCGCTGTCGGCGCTCCCGCCGTTGATGGAGTTCATCGGCGGGGTGGCCGCGGTCGCGGCGCTCTGGTACGGATCGCACGAGATCGCGCTGAAACGGCTCACTCCGGGCGACTTCACGAGCTTCCTGGCGGCGGCATTCATGATGTACGGGCCGGTCAAGAAGCTCAGCCGCGTGAACGCGGGATTGCAACAGGCGATCGCGGCCTCGCACCGGATCTTCGAGATGCTTGACACGCACAGCGAAGTGACCGAGCGCCCGGGGGCGCCGACGCTCGCGCGGCATCGCGATCGCGTCGATTTCCGCGGCGTCGGATTCGCGTACGAGGACGCGCCGGGACGGCCCGTGCTCGCCGACGTGTCATTTACCGTGCGGGCGGGGCAGATGGTCGCGCTCGTCGGTCTCAGCGGCGCGGGCAAGACGACGCTCGTGAACTTGATCCCGCGGTTCTACGACGTGACGGCGGGCGCGATTCTGATTGACGGCGTCGATGTGCGGACGGTCACGCTGGCGTCGCTGCGCTCACAAGTGGCGCTCGTCACGCAGGAGACCGTGCTCTTCGACGACACGATTGCCGCGAACATCGCCTACGGCGTGCCGGGCGCGCCGCGTGAAGATATCGAAGCGGCGGCCAAAGCCGCGCACGCGCACGAGTTCATCGTCGAAACGCCGGGCGGCTACGACGCGCGGATCGGCGAGCGCGGACAACGCCTGTCGGGCGGCCAGCGCCAGCGTCTGGCCATCGCGCGCGCCATCCTGAAGAACTCTCCGCTGCTCATCCTCGACGAAGCAACATCGTCGCTCGACACGGAGTCCGAGCTTCTGGTGCAGGACGCGCTCGCGAATCTGATGCGGAGCCGCACGACGTTCGTGATCGCGCATCGCTTGTCGACCGTGCGGCGAGCGGACATGATCGTCGCGCTCGAAGAAGGCCGCATCGTCGAGACCGGGACGCACGAGGAGCTGGTGTCGCGTGCCGGCGGCGTGTATGCGAAGCTGTACGCGCTGCAGGCATTCGACGAGCACAGCGTCGCGCTGGCCGAAGCGCTCGGCAGGGGCGGTCCGGATTTTGCGCGAGAAGAGTGGGAGCGCCAGTGATTCGTTCGATGACCGGGTTTGCCGCGATCAGCCGTGAAGACGGCGGCCAGCGCGTGAACGTCACCGTGAAGTCGGTGAATCATCGCTTTCTCGACGTGCAGGTGAAAGCGTCGTCGCTCGTTGGTGGGATCGAAGGACGCCTGCGCTCGCTCCTGCAGCAGCGACTTGCGCGTGGACGCGTCGAGCTGACGATCGGCCTCGAGTTCACGGTGCCGCCGGCACGCGAGGTTGTGCTTGACGAGGCGCTGCTCGCGCGCGTGGCGGAAGCGATGGAGGCGGCTCGCGCGAAGGGCCTCGTGACCTCGAGCTTGACGGTGTCCGACGCGCTCCGCATCCCGCAGATTCTCGACATTCGCTCGCGCGCCGGCGACGGTCCCGCGGCGCTGCCCGACGAGGCCGCGGCGCTTGTCGATCGCGCGGTCGGCGAAGCCATCGACGCGCTGGTGACGATGCGCGAGACAGAGGGCCGGTTTCTTGCCGCCGATCTCGAGACGCGCATCGCGACGCTGTCGGACTTGGTGAACGAGTTGGAGCGCCTGGCTCACGATGGCCAGCAACAGCTCGAAACGCGATTGCGCGAGCGGCTTGGGACGCTGCCGCCCGATCTCGCCGGCGATGCGGCGGCGATCGCCCAGGAGGTCGTGCGGTTCGTCGCTCGATCGGATGTCGACGAAGAGATCGTCCGCCTGCGCGGTCACGTCGAGCACTGGCGCGCGCTCTCGATCGGGATCGAGCCGTGCGGCCGCAAGCTCGACTTCCTCGTTCAGGAAATGAATCGCGAAATCAACACTGTTGGATCGAAGGCCGAAGGCGCGCGGGCGACCGAAGTCGTCATCTCCGCCAAAGCCGAGCTCGAGCGCATCCGGGAGCAGATCCAGAATGTCGAGTAGCGCGCCGGCGCAGCGCGGCTTGCTCTTTGTCGTGTCGGCCCCGTCGGGCACGGGCAAGACGACCGTCGTCGAACGGCTGGTCGACGTCTACCCGCAGCTCGAAAAATCGCGGTCCTACACGTCGCGGCCGGCGCGAGCGGGGGAGGCTGACGGCGTCGACTATAATTTTGTGAGTCGCTCCGAGTTCGAGGCCATGCTGAGGCGGGGCGAGTTTCTCGAGTGGGCGGACGTTTTTGGGAACCTGTACGGCACGAGCCGGCGGGAAACCGAAGCGCGGCTCGCGGCCGGGGCCGACGTGGTGCTGGTGATTGACGTTCAGGGCGCGCGGCAAGTGCGGGCGCGCATGCCGGACGCGGTCGCGGTCTTCGTGCTCCCGCCGTCGTTCCAGGTCCTCGAGCGGCGCCTGCGGGGACGAAGTAAGGACTCCGAGGCCGCGATGGCGCGTCGGCTCGCCACTGCCCGGGACGAAATCAGCGCCGTCGAGGAGTACGACTACGTCGTGATCAACGACGAGCTCGACCGCTGCGTGGGCGAGATCGGCGCGATCGTGACCGCCGAGCGCGCGAAACGCGCGCGCCGCGCGATCGACATCGCGCCGATCGTGAAGACGTTCAAATGAAAAAAGACGCCGGGTGTCTTTTTTCGAAAAGCGTAAAAAGACACCCGGCGTCATTTCTGGAGGACAGCATGAGTGAGAATCCGCGGCCGACGACACGGCCGAAGAATGCGTTTGAAACCGTGACCGTGGCGTCGCAGCGGGCGCGCCAGCTCCTCGAGGGCTGCACGCCGAAGGTCGAAGGCTCGCCGAAGCCCGCCCGTCGCGCGTTGCAGGAAGTGTCGCGCGGCGCGGTCACGCGGCAGGCTGACACGGACCGGTAGGGGCCATGGCGCGCGTCGGGATCGGCGTGTGCGGGGGCATCGGGGCGTACAAGGCCGTCGAGGTCGTGCGCCTGCTGCAGAAGCGCGGCCACGACGTGCATGCCGTGATGACCCGCGCGGCGCGCCGTTTCGTCGGTCCGCTGACGTTCGAGGCGATCACACGCCATCCCGTCATCACCTCTCAGTTCGCACCAGGGCTGAACGCCGACATCGAGCACATTGCGCTTGCCTCGAGCCTCGATTTGCTTTTGATCGTGCCGGCGACGGCGAACGTGATCGGCAAGCTCGCGAACGGGATCGCCGACGACTTCCTGACGTCGCTCTATCTGGCGACGACGGCGCCGGTGCTCGTGGCGCCGGCGATGAATACGAACATGTGGGAGCACGAGGCGGTGCGCGCCAATGTCGATCGCCTCGGCGCGCGTGGCGTGAACTTCGTCGATCCGGGCGCGGGCTATCTCGCCTGCGGCTGGATCGGTCGCGGCCGTCTCGCCGAGCCAGAGGAAATCGCCGAGGCGGCGGACCGCTTGCTCAATCGCAAGGCCTCACTCTCGGGCCGCACCGTGCTTGTGACCGCCGGCCCGACTGTCGAAGACATCGACCCCGTGCGTTTCGTCGGCAATCGATCGAGCGGCCGTATGGGCTTTGCGCTCGCCCGCGAGGCGGCGCTCCGCGGTGCGCGCGTAGTGCTCGTGGCCGGCCCGACGCCCGTCGATCCGCCGCCGGCTGCCGACACCGTTCGCGTGCGCAGCGCTCGTGACATGCACGACGCGGTCATGGCGCACGTCGCGGAGGTGGACGCCGTGATCATGGCCGCCGCGGTGGCCGACTACACGCCCGCCGGCGGCGTGACCGGACAGAAAATCGAGAAGGGCGGTCCGCTTACGCTCAACCTCGAGCGGACGACGGACATTCTTCAGGCGCTCGGTACGCGGCGCCAGGGCAACGCGCGGCCCGTGCTCGTCGGCTTTTCGGCCGCGACCGGCGATCCCGTCGCATCCGCACGCCGCAAGCTCGACGCCAAGCGCGTCGATCTCATCGTCGCCAACGACGTCACCGCGCCCGGGGCGGGATTCGACGTCGACACCAATCAAGTCGTCCTCGTGTCGCACGAGTCTGACGATCGTCTGCCGCTGATGTCCAAGGCCGCCGTCGCGGCGGCGGTCATCGATCGGGTGGAGCGGCTGCTCGCCGCCGCGCCCGCGCTTTCCGCGTCGCGCTAGTCCATGTCTCGTCAGGAGATCGCCGCCCATCTCAGATTTCTGGGAGAGCTTGGCGTGACCGGTATCTCGCGCGATCCGAATTGGCGCGAACGCGCCGGTGACACCGCGCTGGCCGCTGCCGCGCCACAGTCGCCAGCGATCGTCGAGCCCGGCGCCGTCGCGGTCACGAACAACGATGCGTTGTCCGCCTTCGCGACACTCGACGCGCTGCGCTCGCACATCGGTCCCGCCTGCTCGCGCTGCAAGCTCTGCAAGCAGGGCCGCAGTCAGGTCGTGTTCGGCGTCGGCAATCCGAACGCCGAGCTGATGTTCGTGGGCGAGGCGCCCGGCGCCGACGAGGACCGGCTGGGCGAGCCGTTCGTTGGCCGAGCCGGGCAGCTGCTCACGAAGATCATCGAAGCCGGCCTCGAGATTCCGCGGCCGAATGTCTACATCGCCAACGTCATCAAGTGCCGGCCACCGGAGAACCGGAACCCGGAGCCGGACGAGATCGCGACGTGCGAGCCGTTCCTGTGGCGGCAGATCGATCTCATCAAGCCGCGCGTGATCGTGGCGCTCGGAACGTTCGCCGCGCAGGCGCTGCTCAAGACCGACGTGCCGATCTCGCGATTGCGCGGCCGGGCGCACGATCTTCGCGGCGGCGTGAAGCTCATCGCCACGTTCCATCCTGCCTTCCTCTTGCGCAGTCCGGACCGCAAGCGCGATGTGTGGGAAGACATGAAGAAAGTGCGTGCCCTCCTCGCCGATCGCGACTGACGAGATCGTCCAGGTCGCCGTCCCCGTGCCGGGGCTCGGACTGCTGAGTTACCGTGTGCGCGGCGGCGCCGTGCCGCCGAAAGGCGCCCGCGTCACCGTGCCGCTCGGTCCGCGCGCTGTCACGGGCGTGGTCGTCAGCCATCACGCAACCGCGCCCGAAGGCGCAAAGCTTCGCGACATCTCCGCTACGCTCGACGAGACGCCATTCCTTCCGCCGGTCGTCGTCGATCTCGCGTTGTGGGTTGGTGAGTACTACGCGGCCGGACCGGGCGAAGCGCTCGCGATGGCGATGCCGCCGTCGGCGCGGCAGGGCAGGCAGGACGCGCATCGGACGGAGCGCGTCGCGGCGCTCGCGGCGTCAGGCGCAGAGACTCCGTCCATCCGCGGCCAGAAGCAGCGCGAGGCCATCGAGCATCTTCGCCAGGCCACCGACGGACTCACACTCACGGAGCTGCTTCGCCGCGGCGTCGGGACGGGCACGGTGCGCTCGCTTGCGAAGCTCGGCCTCGTCTCGCTGCGCGATTCGATCGTCGAGCGCGATCCGTTCGCCGCGTCCGAATCGGCGGGCGAGCACGGACGATGGACGCTTGGCGACACGCGCGAGCCCGTGGCGTCGCTCACGGTCGAGCAGCGCGCGGCGTTCCGCCACCTCGAGGAGCTGGCCGCCGCGCAACTCTTCCGCACGGTCCTGCTGCATGGCGTGACCGGCAGCGGCAAGACCGAGCTGTATCTGCGGCTGGCGGGAAGGATCATCGCCTCGGGCCGGCGGGTGCTCGTGCTCGTTCCCGAGATCGCGCTCACGCCGGCGGCGACAGGCCTCTTCCGCGCGCGCTTTGGGTCGCGCGTCGCGATTCAGCACAGCGCGCTCTCGGCGGGCGAGCGGCACGATCAGTGGCAGCGCATCCGTCGCGGCGACGTTGATGTCGTCGTGGGCACGCGATCCGCGATCTTCACGCCGCTCGAATCGATCGGGCTCATCGTCGTCGACGAAGAGCATGATTCGTCTTACAAGCAGGACGAGCTGCCTCGCTATCACGGACGCGACGTCGCGGTCGTGCGCGGACGGATGGAGGGCGCGCTCGTGGTGCTCGGTTCGGCGACGCCGTCGCTCGAATCGGCCGCAAACGCCGCGGCTGGCCGCTACGATCTGGTGCGTTTGACGACGAGGGTGATGGACCGCCCGCTGGCGACGGTGAAGATCGTCGACATGCGCGGCGAGTATGCGGCCCGCGGACCGGACGTGACGCTCTCGACGTCGCTGCTTCAGGCGATCGGCGATCGACTGTCGAAGCGCGAGCAGGTCGTCGTGTTGTTGAACCGGCGCGGGTTCGCGACCGTGATTTTCTGCCGTCAGTGCGGGTCCTCCATGGAGTGCCCGCACTGCAGCGTCGCGCTGACGTTCCACAAGACGGCGCGCCGCGTCAGGTGTCACTACTGCAACTACGCGTCGGCCGTGCCGCGAAAGTGCGGCGCCTGCGGCGGCGAGTATCTCGAACAATCGGGTTTCGGCACGGAGCGGCTCGAGGCTGATCTGCGCGCGGCGTTTCCGCAGGCGCGCATCGCACGCGTCGATCGCGACACGATTCGACGGAAGGGCGCGATCGCCCGCGTGCTGCAGGAGATGACGGCAGGATCGATCGACATCCTTGTCGGCACGCAGATGATCGCGAAGGGCCACGACTTTCCGCAGGTCACGCTCGTCGGTGTGGTCTCGGCCGACGTCGGCCTCGGCCTCGCGGATTTCCGCGCCGCCGAACGGACGTTCCAGCTCATCACGCAGGTCGTGGGACGCGCGGGCCGCGGTCATACGCCGGGCGAGGCGGTCGTCCAGACGCTCTATCCGACGCACTACAGCATTCGCGCCGCCGCCGATCAGGACTACGCGACGTTCTACGAGCGCGAGATGGAGTTCCGGACGAAGCTGCAGTACCCGCCGGCGGTCGCGCTCATCAACGTCGTCGTGCGCGGCAACACGCTCGAGCGCGCGCTCGGCGACGCGTCAGACCTCGTCAAGCGCGTGCGCCATCACCACGCGCACGGTCGTGTGCTGGGCCCCGCGCCAGCCGCGCTCGCGAAGATCAAAGACGAGCACCGCGCGCAGTTCTTCATCAAAGGCACGCACCGCAAGCTGATGCGCGAAGCCATCGTCGCCGCACTGGACGCGCGGCCGGAGCTCAAGAGGCGGACGGCAATCGATGTGGATCCGATGAGCGTGATCTAGTCGGGCACGTCAGGTCCTCGGAACGCGCTGACGCTCGTGAGCTTCGTACCCGACGTACCTGTCGTACCCGATGTACCTGTCGTACCCGATGTACCCGGCCTTACGACCAGCCCGGCGACTTGATGTGCACGTTGCGTGAGGCGAACACCCAGATCGCGAAGACGCCGGTCCCGATTCCCGAGATGAGGAAATTCGCCCTCGTCGTCGCGGCGTTCGTGGCCATCGGACTGACGAACAACCACAGCCCGATCATCCCGATCATGAATGACTGCCAGCAGTGCCGCACCGCAGCGACATAGAACCCAAAGGTCACGGCGACGATGCCCGACACCATGAGCACGCCTGGCGAGTTCGGATAAAACACGCCGGTGGCGATCAACCAGATGGCAATGAGTAGATTAATGCCTGTTTCCCACATAACGATCGCCTCCTTCTCTCTTGATTATGAACCTCCGGCGCCAGGTGGCGCTCGACGAGGTGCGCTAGACTCATCAGAGCCAGCCGCCTTTGCGAGGGGAAATGAGACGCTCGGTCTGCCGCCGCGTGCTCGCCGCGAGTGCCTTTGCGGCTGCCGTTGCCGTCGCAGCCCTTTCCGCCGAGCCACAAGACCCACAACAGTCAGCACCTCAGCCCACGCCGCAGCGCCCTGTATTCCGTGCCGGCGCGAACTTCGTCGCCGTCGACGCGTATCCGACCCACGACGGGCGGATCGTCGAAGATCTCACGCGCGACGATTTCGAGGTCTATGAGGACGGCAAGCGTCAATCGGTTGAGGAATTTGCGTTCGTCCGCGGCGTGCCCGACGGCCCCGACGCCGAGCCGATTCCGACGAAACTCGAGGCGGCCGGACGCCTCGTCGGGGATCCGCGACGACGGGTGTTCGTGGTGTTTCTGACGGGCTATCACGCGACGCCCGAAGGCGCGATGAACACCCGTCGCGCGACCGAGATGTTCTTCGCGCAGTCAGTCGGTACGTCCGATCTCTTCGGCATTCTTCGGCCCGAGCAGCCGGTAAGCGATCTCGTCCTCGGCGAGCGAGCGGAGATTCTCGCCGACCAGGCGTCGGGTTATTGGGACTGGGCCTCGCTGCCGCACCCGCCGGGCTTTGCCCGATCTCCGGCCGAGCAGGCCGAGTACGACTGCTTGTTCGGCCATCAAGGCGCCGGCGACATCGAGAAGCTGATGGACGCGTGGCGGCTCGACAAGCTGCTCACGGCGCTCGACGAGATCACCGTGCGGCTCGCATCGATGCGTGAAGCGCGCTCGAACATTCTGTTGTTCACAGGCGCGTTTGGACTCCCGAATGTCAGCAGCCGGATGGGCGGAGGCGGGTTGCCGGCAATCACCGCGGCGGGACGTGCCGCCGAGACCGCGTGCGATCACGAGTGGCTGCGCCTGCAGACGGCGCGCTTGGCCGATCGGTTCCAGAACATCATCGACACCGCCCAGCGCGGCGACGTGTCGATTTCCGTCGTCGATCCGGCTGGCCTCAGCATCTACGACCAGAACATGAGTGCCACGCGCGGCGTGCTCATGACCGATTCGCTTGGACGCTACAACACGGCCGACAGGCTCGCCGGCTCGACCGGCGGCGAGGCGATCGTCGGCGCGACCGAAATCGGTCCCGCGCTCGTCAAGCTCGCCGGCGGACAGTCCGGCCACTACGAGCTCGGCTACTACTCGTCGAACAACAAGTTCGACGGCAAGTTTCGATCGATCAGCGTGAAGGTCCGGCGCTCGGGGGTCAGCGTGGTGGCGCGCAAAGGGTACCAAGCCCCGACCGCCGAGATGCTGCGCGCGAGTGACGAAGCGGCGGCGCGCGTCGGCACCGAGCCCCCGCCGCCGCCACCGGCCGCGGTGGCCGTCGCCGAGCTTGGCCGTCTCGACGAAGAAGCCGGACTCTACGCGCAAGCCGCCCGACGCGGCGATCGCATCGTCGCCGTCGTCGAAATCGCGACGACGCAGATGGAGCTGGGGCGTTGGTCGAGCGGCGCGGCCGTCGACGCCCGGCTGCTCGGGCCAAACAACGCGGAGGTTGCGACGGCCCACGGGAGCATCGCCGCCGGCGCTCGTGCCGTGTCGCTCGATCTCGCGGTTCCGGCAGGCGCGCGCGGGCCGCTGAGCGTGTCGGTTCGCGCGACCGGAGGAGGCGAGCTCTCGGATCGCATCGACGTGCCCTCGGCCACCTGGACGCTCCTCGGCGATCCGCTGATCTTCCGCGCCGCGACGCTGCCGAACGCGCCGCTCTATCCTGTCGCGGATTTCACGTTCCGGCGAACCGAGCGCGTGCGCATCGAGTGGCCGATTCTCGCGCCGCTCGCCGGTCGCAACGCGCGGCTGCTCGATCCGCGCGGTCAGCCAATCGCGCTTCCCGTGACACTCGCCGAATCGACAGACAACGGAGTGTCGCGGCTCTCGGCGGAAGTCGTGCTGAACGCGCTGGCGCCAGCCGACTACGTGGTGGAAGTGACCGCGGATGGGGGTGGCGGCAAGACCGAGCAGCGCCTCGTGCCGTTCAAGGTCGTGCGATGAGGCGCCAGTCTACTTTCCGAAAAACATCTGCACCGGCGCGGACGTAAAGCAGAGCACGAACATCACGAGCGCGAAGAGCGCTACGAGCTTGCGGCGCGGATCGAGCGGCGTGTCCTCGTCGAAGATCCGCGGGTGCTGCACGCCCAGGAAGAACGCCATCACGAGCATCATGATCGTGACGGAGATCCAGCTCAGCGACATAACTGTCAGACCCATCGCGACGACGACCGTGGCAATGGAGACGTATTTGGACCGCCGCCCCAGGAGCGAGTAGATGATGTGCCCGCCGTCGAGCTGTCCGAACGGCATCAGGTTGAGCGCCGTCGCCAGCATGCCCCACCAGCCCGCAAACGCCATCGGGCTGATGTACACCTCGGATTGATCCGGAATCGATCCGAAGTGCAGGTGTGCGAGCAGGCGGAAGAGCAGCGGCTCGCCGTACTCCGGGACGTTCTGCAGATGCTGAACGGGACCGAGCGTCGATTGCGTGATCCCCCAGTAGAGAAACGGGATCAGCATGATGAAGCCCGCGATCGGGCCCGCGACGCCGATGTCGAACAGCGCGCGCTTGGATGGGAACGGCTCCTTGATCCGAATCACCGCGCCAAGCGTGCCCGTGGGCGGCAGCGGCATCGGCAGGTAGAAGGGCAGAGTCGCGTCGACGTTGTGAATACGGCACGCGATGTAGTGCCCGAACTCGTGCGCGCTGAGAATGACGAGGAGCGGCACGGAGAAAGCCAGCCCGCTCAGGATGATCCCGGGATTGAGGAACAACTGCAGCGGATTCGGACCGCCGTGCATGCCCGCTGTAAACCAGTCGAGCGTGTAGCCCAGCACCTGGTTGAACGTCGTCGTGAAGAACGTCAGCAGGAACAGCGCGAGGTGGCGGCGGTAGTTGTGCTGGAAGCGGCGCCGCAGCGGCGGCATGACCGGCAGCCACACCCCCGCCGGGCCTGGTTCTTGTGTGTCCGCGGGGAGGACCTCAGTCGGGGGCGGGGGGGGAAAGTGTTCCGAACTCACTCCGACGGCTCGCCAATGTTCTGCAGGTCCTTGCCGGGCTTGAACCGGATGGTGCGGCCGGGCGGGATTTTCACTTCTTTGCCCGTGCGGGGGTTTCGCCCGATGCCGCGCTTCCGAGGCTTGACCTGGAACACGCCGAACCCGCGAAGCTCGATCCGCTCGCCTTTCATCATCGACGCGCGCATGGCGTCGAAGACCGCATCGACCGCCACCTCGGCCTTGACCTTGGTGATCTCGGCGAGGCGCGACACCTCGTTCACGATGTCGACTTTGATCATGACTTAGCGGTCCGGTAGTGCCTGTAAGTGACAATAAGGAAATGCACTTAGGGTGTCAAGTGCCCGCCTAAATGATCCAGCGGACGCCGGCGATCGGCGGCGTTCGCGGTAGACTCCTCCGAATGGCCGCGCGTGATCGAGGGCCGGCGGTGGTGCTCGTCGGGCGGCCCAACGTCGGCAAATCCACCCTGTTCAACCGCATCACCGGCACGCGCCGTTCGATCGTGGCGCCCGTCGCCGGCACCACCCGCGACATGCTCGCCGCGCCCGCCTCGTGGCACGACCGGAACTTCACGCTCGTCGATACCGGCGGGCTCTTCGGCGCCACCACGGATCCGCTCCACGAGCTCGTCGTCCAGCATGGTCTCAAGGCCCTCGAAGACGCGGACGTCGTCGTGTTCGTCGTCGACGCGCGCGAGGGTCTCATGCCCGGCGATCAGGAGATCGCCCAGCGAATTCGCGCACTCGATCGGCCGGTCGTCCTGGCCATCAACAAGACGGACGACCGGCGGGGGCGGAGCCGCGCGATGGAGTTCTACCGGATGGGCTTCGATTCGGCGCTCGAGATTTCGTCCGAGCACGGCGACGGAGTGTACGAGCTGCTCGACGAGGTCGTGTCGCGATTGCCCTCGCGATCGAGTCACGCCGAGCCAACCGAGGCGGAAACCGCCGTCGCCATCGTCGGCCGGCCGAACGTGGGCAAGTCATCGCTCGTGAACCGTCTGGTTCGCGAGGAGCGCGTCATGGTCAGCGAGCTGCCTGGGACGACGCGCGACACGGTTGACGTGGTTCTCAAGTGGCACAAGCAGCGATTCCGCATCGTCGATACCGCGGGCATTCGGCGCCCGGGGCGCGTCGCGGCCGGCGGCCCCGTCGAGGCCGTGAGCGTCGTCATGGCGAAGCGCGCGATCGCGCGCGCCGACGTCGTCGTGCTGGTCGTCGATGCGACGGAGGGCGCGGGGGATCGCGAGGGGGCCATCGCCGGCGAGGCCGAGGAGGCCGGCTGCAGCATCGTCATCGCGGTGAACAAATGGGACCTCGTGAAGGGACGAGGCGCGGAGTGGGTCAAGGCGTTCGATGAGCAGCTCCGCTATCAGCTCAAGTTCCTGGACTACGCGCCGCTCGTGCACCTCTCGGCGCTGACGGGCGACCGGACGCCGAAGCTGCTCGAGACGGTGGACCGAGTCGCGGCGGCGCGACAGCGTCGTGTGCCGACGGCCGAGCTCAATCGCTTCCTGGAGGCGGTCACGAGCACGCATCCGCCCTCGAGTCCGACGCGGCGCGAGGTGCGGATTCTCTATGGCGCGCAAACGGCCACCGCACCGCCGTCGTTCGTCCTGTTCACGAACGTCGCGACCGAGCTGCACTTCTCGTACGAGCGCTTCCTCATGAATCGGCTGCGCGAATCGTTCGGTTTCGAGGGCACGCCGATTCGGCTGAAGGTGCGCCGGCGGGCTGGTCGAACGACGAAGAAGCGGGCGTGAGGCCGCGGCGAGGCCCGGAAATCCGGCCTGCTTCTGCTATACTTTCGGCGTCGAGCCGCCAGATTTGAGCACCGCGACGATCCCTAACCGCCCTGTGTTCCGCCCGCAGGAGGTCTGCGAGATTGCGGAAGTTCAGCCGTACGTGCTGCGCAGCTGGGAGGCCGAGTTTCCGGATCTCGGCGTCACGAAGTCGGGCGGCCCGCGCGTTTATCGCCGAGGCGACGTCGAGCGCGTGCTGCGGCTGAAGCACTTGCTTTTCGTCGATGGGCTGACGCTCGCCGGCGCGCGCAAGCGGCTCAACGAGGAAGGGCAGACGCCGGTCGTCGACGTCGTGAGCGACGCGGATGTCGCCGCCCTGCTCGACGAGCAGACGCGCGACGGATTGCGCGACGTTCGTCGCGGCTTGCAGTGGATTCTTGGCGTGCTCGCCGGCAGCGGCGTCACGCCCGAAGATCGCGTGCTGATGTCCGGACCGCCCCCAGCGCGTCCGGCCGCGAAGAGATCTTCCCCATCGCGCAATGGCTCGCACGCGAAGTCGGCGCCGAAGCGGAGCGCGAAGAGCAAGCGGCGGCGGTAGTTGGTCGCCGATCAGCGATCGCCCGATCGCTGATGACGTCGGGATGTAGCGCAGTCTGGTAGCGCACTTGACTGGGGGTCAAGGGGTCCCGGGTTCAAATCCCGGCATCCCGACCATTTTT
>CAYQRM010000254.1:0-34061 GCA_964419785.1 uncultured Solibacteraceae bacterium
GTCGCGCAGGCGAACGTGCCCGGCCTGCAGAAGATCGCAAACGATCAAGCGCCCGCCTCGCAGCAAGCCGAGCAGGCGTACGCGGACGCGACGTTCGAGAGCACGTGGAGCAAGGCCATCGGCGACGAGGTCGTCCACGCCACGAAGTTCACGCCCGCGCACACGGGGGGCGATTCGGTCGTCTATTTCGAGAAGGCGAACATCGTGCACGTGGGTGATCTCGTCTGGGGCAGCCTGCAGTGCTACGTCGATCGCACGCCGGGCGGCGCGTCGGCGACGAACTGGATCAAGGTCACCGAGCAAATCGCGGCGAAGTATCCAGCCGACGCAACCTATATCTGGGGACACTCGGCCGCGAAGGTGCCGGTGACCGGCACGAAGGCGGACGTCCTGAAGATGCGCGACTATCTGACGGCGCTCGTCGAGTACGTCCGCGCCGGGATCAAGGCTGGCAAATCACGCGATCAAATCGTCAACTCGAAGGACGTCCTGCCGGGCTTCGACGATCGCGGGCCTTTGACAACCCGGGCGCTGGCGGGAACATACGACGAGATCGCGGGATGACAGGTTTCTGCTAAGATTGATATCGAAGTAACCCAAGGGTGTTGGAGTTCACCCGAACCGCCCTCGCACGGTGAGGGCAGATGACTCCTGCGAGCCACGGCTCCGGGAGTCTTTTCTTTTTCTCCCCCCGCCAACGGATCGCAGGCCAGGAGCCGCATGGGCAACGTGTGGTTCGTCGCGGCGTGGTGGGTGGGCTTGGCGCTTGTTGCCACGCTTCTCGCCATCTGGCTCAAGGTGTCGACGGCGCTCTCGGAGATCGTCGTCGGGACCGTCGCCCAGCTCGTCATCGGAGCGTTCGCGGGTGGCTCGCTCGGCGGGCAGGCCGAGTGGATCACGTTTCTGGCGGGCGCGGGCTCGATCCTCCTCACGTTTCTTGCGGGCGCCGAGCTCGATCCGATCGTGTTCAGGCGCAAATGGCGCGAAGCGACGGCGATCGGCCTCGTCGGATTCCTGGCGCCATTCTTCGGCGCCACCTTCGTCGCCCATCAGCTGCTCGACTGGTCGTGGCGCGCCAGCTGGCTCGCGGGGGTCGCGCTGTCGACGACGTCCGTGGCCGTCGTGTACGCGGTGATGCTCGAGCTGGGCTTCAACCGGACGGAATTTGGCAAGGCGATCCTCGCCGCATGCTTCATCAACGATCTCGGCACGGTGATCGCGCTCGGCCTGATCTTCTCTCCATTCACGATGAGAACACTCGTCTTCGTCGTTGTGGGCCTCGCCTCGTTCGCTGCGCTCCCGTACCTCACGCCGCGGTTCTTCGCGAAGTACGGCGGACGTGTATCCGAGCTCGAAGCAAAGTTCATTCTGCTCGCACTCTTTGCGCTGGGCGGCCTGGCGGTCTGGGCCGGCAGCGAAGCAGTCCTCCCGGCGTACATCGTCGGCATGGTGCTTGCCGGTACTGTCGGCAACGATCACTTTCTCGTGCGCCGGCTGCGGACGGTGACGTTCGGCCTGTTGACGCCTTTCTACTTCATTCGAGCGGGCTCGTTCGTCTCGGTCCCGGCGCTGGTGGCCGCACCGATGGCGTTCGTCGCGCTGTTCCTTGCGAAGATGGCCGCCAAGACGCTGGGCCTCATCCCGGCCGTGCGAATGCATGGCTACCGCGGACGAGAAGCGTGGTACTACACGCTGATGATGTCGACAGGGCTGACCTTCGGCACCATTTCAGCGCTCTTTGGTTTGAATCACGGCGTGATCACGCAAGGGCAATACTCCTTTCTCGTCGCGGCCGTCATTGGAAGTGCGGTGATTCCGACGATGATTGCCAACGCGTTCTTCATGCCGGCGCATTTGCTGCAGCCGTCGGCTCCGCTCGCCGAGGCCGCCGGGGCAATCGGCGAGGGCTCGTCTTAAGGAGGCGTGAGTGACTCGGTACGTGATGATTGCTCTCGGAGGATCGCTTGGCGCCATTGCGCGCTACGTGGTCGCAACGTTGATCCAGGCGCGCGTGCCCGCTGGCTTCCCGTGGGGCACCTTCGTGGTGAATGTGTCAGGATGCCTCGTGATGGGCGTGGCGACGACGCTGCTGACGGATCGGCTCGCGGCCAACGCGGCGTGGCGCTACCTGATCCCGATCGGGTTCATCGGCGCCTACACGACGTTCTCGACGTTCGAGATGGAGCTCTTTCGCGCGAACACCGAGGGCGCGTGGCTCATCGGCGGCGCGTACCTCGTCGCCAGCGTCGTCGCCGGCTACCTCGCGCTCTGGTGCGGCGTCGTCGTCGCCCGGCTCTTCTGACGCGGCAGGTGCGACATGCTCAAGACTGGCCCGGCCAAAAAGGTCACCGCGTACATTGGCGAGGACGTTCGACACCACGGCGAGCCGCTCTATCTCGCGGTGCTCAACTACCTTTTCTATCACGGCATATCAGGCGCGACGGTCACGAAGGGCGTGGCGGGTTTTGGCGCCGATCGTCATATGCATACGGCGCGGATCCTCGAAGCGAGCGAGAATCTGCCGATCAAGATCGAGTTCATTGAGTCGGCCGAGACGCTCGATCGAATCCTGCCGAAGCTCATGCAGATGATGGGCGACGGGCTGATCGAGATTCAGGACACGACGATCCTCAAAGCCGCGTCGGAAAGCCAGCCCGAGCCGTTACCGCGCGCCACGCTGCGCGGCGAGGCGACGCTCATGCGCATCCTGATCGGCGAGGATGATCGCTGGCGCGACAAGCGCCTCTACGAAGCGCTCGTCGAGAGCCTGCGTGCGAACGACATCGCAGGCGTCACCGTATACCGCGGCATCCTCGGGTACGACGCGAATCGGCGCAGCGGACGAACGACGCGCGCGGGTCTGTCGTCGGATCGGCCCATCATGCTGAGCGTGATCGACGAGGACGCCAAGATTCGCGCGGTGCTGCCGCGCCTGGAACCGATGATCGCGGACGGGCTCGTGGTGCTCTCGGCGGTCGAAGTGGTCAAGTACACGCACCGGCTGCACCCGGGTGCGCGCTCAGTGGAGCACGCGTGATGGCGCTCAGTGGCCCGGCCAAGATGATCCGCATCCATTTCGGCGAAGACGACCGGTGGCAGGGTCGACCGCTCTACCAGGCCATCGTCGAGGAAGCGCGCAGACAGGATCTGGCAGGCGCGACCGTGTATCGCGGCGTTGAAGGGTACGGTGCGAGCAGCCGCATCCATCGCAAACATCTGCTGACGTCGTCCGACCTGCCGGTGATGGTCTGCATCATCGACGAGGCCGGCAAGATCCAACAGTTTCTGCCGACGCTCGAGCGAATGGTCTCGGAGGGCCTCATCGCGATCTCCGACGTCGAGGTCATTCAGTATCGCGCGCGAACCTGAGATTGCCTGCGATAGTATCGGCGCATGTCCATGGCGCGCCGGCTCGCCAAGCCGTATCGGATCGATCACGGCAAGCGCTTCCGCCTCAAGCGGGTCGACCCGGGCGACACCGGGGGGATCGAGTCGCCAGATGATGCCCGCGCGTGGCTGCAGGCGGGCATCGAGCTGCTCAGCAAGATGCAGGAGAAGCTCTACGCGCAGGACCGGTGGGCGCTGCTCCTCATCTTTCAGGCGATGGACGCGGCCGGCAAGGACGGCACGATCCGGCACGTGATGTCGGGCGTCAACCCGCAGGGCTGCGAGGTGTTCTCGTTCAAGGCGCCGTCGGCGGAAGAGCTCGACCACGACTACATGTGGCGCACGACGTGCCGGCTGCCCGAGCGCGGCCGCATCGGCATCTTCAACCGCTCGTACTACGAGGAAACACTCGTCGTCCGCGTGCACCGCCAGATCCTCGAGGGTCAGAAGCTGCCGCCAGAGCTTGTCACGAAGCACATCTGGACGGAGCGCTTCGAAGACATTCGCGCCTTCGAACGGTACGCCACGCGCAACGGCATCGTCATTCGCAAGTTCTTCCTGCACGTGTCCCGCGAGGAACAGAGGCGCCGCCTGCTGAAACGCCTCGATCAACCCAGCAAGAACTGGAAGTTCTCAGTCGTCGACGCGAAAGAGCGCGATTTGTGGAAGGACTACATGGACGCCTACGACGACATGATCCAGCACACCGCCACGCCCGAAGCGCCGTGGTACGTCGTGCCCGCCGACCACAAGTGGTTCACGCGGCTTGTCGTCTCTGCCGCCATCATCGACGCGCTCGACGAGATGGATCTCGAGTTCCCGAAAGTCGACAAGGCGAAACGCAAGGAGCTGCGCGCGGCCCGCGCCCTGCTCGAGCACGAGAAGTAGAACGCGAAAAGGATACCGGGAATACTTTCCGGGACGTCGGCGGGGAAAGTATTCCCGGTATCCTTTTCGCTTCGCCAACGCCGGCTGGCGCGCGGTCGTCTAACCGGCATCATGCCCGTCATGTTCGGCGGCCTGCGTCATGCCTTCCGGCGCCTGCGTCGCGCGCCGGCGTTCACGCTCGGTGTCGTCCTGGTGCTCGGGCTCGGCATCGGCGCGAGCGCGTCGGTGTTTAGCGCGCTCGACCAGACTGTGATTCGCCCGCTGCCTTACACCGAGCCCGATCGGATCGCGATGATCTGGGAGGATTTCTCGGCCTTCGGCACGCCGAAGAACCGCGTGTCCCCTGCGACATATCTCGATTGGGCCGAGCGAACGCGCGCGTTCGAGGGGCTGGCGGCGATGCGCGTCACGATCGCGACCGTCACCGAGCCGGGACCGCCCGAGCAGATTCTCGGCGCGGCGGTGACCGCCAACCTCCTGCCGCTCGTGGGCGTCGCGCCCACGTTGGGACGCTTGCTGACCGGTGAAGAAGCGACGCCCGGCCACCACGTCGTCATCCTCAGCGATCGACTGTGGCGGCGGCGATTCGGCGCCGACGCCGGCATCATCGGTCGATCGATCCTGCTGAGCGACGAGTCGTTCACGGTCATCGGCGTGATGCCGCCGGGATTTCACTTTCCCGACGCGCGCACCGAGTTCTGGGAGCCGATCGCGCTTTCAGCGGCGCAGATAACGGCCCGCAACAGTCACTATCTTCACGTCGTCGGCCGGCTGCGGCCGGGCGTGACCTGGGCCGCCGCGCGCGAGGACATGACGTCGATCGCGCGCCAGCTCGCGACCGAGCATCCGCGCTCGAACGATCGCGTCGGGATCACGGTCACGCCGCTCCCCGAAGAAGTCACGGCGGACTCGAGCCGCGCACTGTCGCTGCTCTTCGGCGCGGCGGCGTGCGTGCTGCTCATCGGGTGCGCCAATGTCGCCAATCTGCTCATCGCGAGAGTCTCCGCGCGCCGGCGCGAAATTGGCGTGCGGCTGGCGCTCGGCGCGAGTCGCGGCCGTCTCGTCCGGGAACTTCTCGCCGAGAGCCTGATGCTCGCGTCAGCGGGCGGCCTCGCGGGCCTCGCGCTCGCGCGCTGGGGTTTGCGAGCGCTCACGCATTTCATCCCGCCCGCGCTCTCGACGTCAATCGATCTCCACCTGGACGCGCGCGCGGTCGCGTTTGCCACCCTCGTCAGCGCCGCCACCGCGATCGTCGTCGGTCTCGCGCCTGCGCTTCACTCCGTGTCGCGCGCGACCATCGACAGCCTCCGCGTCCGTCTCGGCGCCGGCGGCGATCGGTCCGGCGCGCGGTTGCGACGCGTGCTCGTCGTCGTCGAGATTGCGATTGCGCTCGTCCTCGTCGCCGCGGCCGCGCTGCTCGTCGATACGCTCGCGCAGTTGCGCAGCGTCGACCCCGGCTTCCGCGCTGACCATTTGCTCACGGCCGAAATCGACGCGCCGATGCCGAAGTACGCGGACGCCGACCGGCGGCGGCAGTTCTATCAGGACGCCGTCGATCGCGTAAGCGCGCTCGCGGGCGTCGATCGCGTGGGCTTGACGTCGGACCTGCCGTACACGGCGCGCGGCAACTACATGAGCCTTTCGATCGAGGGCCGGCCGTCCGCGGGACTCTCGCAGGACGCGCTCTTCCGCCTGGTCAGCACGGGCTACCTACAGACGATGGGCGCGCGGCTGCGCGAGGGACGACTGCTCGACGATGGCGATCGCGCGGGGACGATGCCGGTCGCCGTCGTCAACGACGCGCTCGCGCGTCTGTACTGGCCGAACGAATCCGCGATCGGTCACCGCATCGACACCGGCACGGGCTCTGCCGCGCCACTGTGGATGACGATCGTCGGAGTCGTCGATGATCTCAAGGAACAGGGGCTCGACTACGGCCCGCGCGCCGCGGTCTACGTGCCGTTCAACCAGACGGCGATCTCGTTCTTCATGCCGTCGGAAATCGCCGTGCGCACGCACGCGGCGCCCGAGGCCATGGCCAGTGCGCTCCAGCAAGCGATCTGGTCGGTCGATCCGCAGCAGCCGATCATGCGGCTGCGCACGATGGATGACATCGTCAACGTCGAGCTCGGCGATCGGCAACAGATGCTCTCGCTCGTGGGGACGTTCGCCGGCGTGGCGCTTTTTCTGGCGGCCGTCGGCATCTACAGCGTGCTGTCGTATCTGGTGTCGGAACGGCGCCGCGAGATCGGCGTGCGCATCGCGATCGGCGCCAGCCCCGTCCGCGTCATGCGCGACGTGCTCCGGCAATCTGCAAGCCTCACGGCGATGGGCGTCGTGGTCGGCGTGGCCGGCGCCGTCGTCAGCACGCGGTGGCTTGGGGCGCTGCTGTTTCGCGTCTCTCCGGTCGACCCGCTGGTCCTCGCGGGGGTGTCGGCGCTCGTGCTTGGCGTCGCACTCGTGGCCTCGCTCATCCCCGCGCGGCGCGCGGCGACGGTCGATCCCATGACCGTGCTGCGTGCCGACTGACACTCCCGACCAGCCTCGCTCAACCGTCGGCTTCCGTGAAATCATGACGGCAGGCAGAGGAGCGAGTATGAGCACACCAACCGCCAGCGGCCTGGACAACGTCCAGGTGGCGGACACGGCGCTGAGCGATGTGGACGGGGAGCGCGGACGACTGACGATCCGCGGATATTCGGTCGAGGAACTGGTCGAGCGCGCGACGTTCGAAGAGGTGTGCGGGCTGATGTGGGACGGCACGCTCGCCGCGGATGCCGCGCGCGAGGCGCTGCGATCGCGGCTGGCGCGCGCGCGATCGGAGGCGTTCGGGATGCTCGCGTCGCTTGGCGGCGCGCTCGGATCGCCCGACAGCATGGAGGCCCTGAGGGCCGCCGTCGGGCATCTGCGCGCGGGCGATCCCAGCGACGATCGCCTGCGGCTGACCGGCGCGATTCCGGTCTTCGCCGCCGCGTGGGCGCGATCGCGCGCCGGGCAAGCACCCGTGGCGCCCAATCCGTCGCTCACGCACGCCGCCGATTTTCTGCAGATGCTGACGGGCAAGTTGCCCGAGGCGCCACGCGTCCGAGCGATCGACTCATATCTCTGCTGCGTCGTCGACCATGGCATGAACGCGTCGACGTTTGTCGCACGCGTTGTCGCCTCGACCGGATCGGATCTGGTCAGTGCGATCGTGGCCGCGATCGGCGCGCTCAAGGGCCCGCTTCACGGCGGCGCGCCGGGCCCGGTGCTGGACATGCTCGACGCGATCGGCAAGCCCGAGAACGCACGAACGTGGCTCGGCGCCGAGCTGACGAGCGGGCGCCGCATCATGGGCATGGGTCACCGGATTTATCGCGTGCGGGATCCGCGAGCCGCGGCGCTCGAACGAGCCACGTCGGTGCTCGAATCGACGGGCGTCGCCGCCGATCGGCTCACGCTCGCGCGCGGCGTCGAGCGCGAGGCCGAACGGATTCTCGCCGAGCGCCATCCCGATCGTCCGCTGCGAGCGAACGTCGAGTTCTACACGGCGGTGCTGCTCGATGCCGCCGGCGTGCCGCGCACGCTCTTCTCCACGCTCTTCGCGGCGTCGCGCGTCGTCGGCTGGTGCGCGCACGTCGAGGAACAGCGTCGCGTCGGCCGGCTGATCCGTCCGGCGTCGAAGTACGTCGGACCTGCCGCGACGGCCGCGGCGTCCTGACGTGCCCGACTTCGGGCCCGTCCGCAACACCCTTCAGGCGTTCGTTCGCGCCTCGCATACTCCCGGCCTGCAGTACGTCGCTGTCGATCACTCGACGATCGTGTTCGAGCATCACGACGGGTTCGCCGATCTCGCGGTCGGCCGTCCGATGCTCGCCGGCACGACGCTGATGGCGTACTCGATGAGCAAGACGATCACCGCCGCGGCCGTGCTCCAGCAGGTCGAACGCGGACGCATCGGCCTCGACGAGCCGGTCGCGCGCTATCTCGATTGGCAGCCGTACGGCGATCGCATCACCGTGCGGCAGCTGCTCACACACACGTCGGGCACGCCCAATCCCCTCCCGCTGCGCTGGGTGCATCCGGCCTCGGCGCACGCGACGTTTGATGAACGCTCGGCGTTGTTGGACGTGCTCAGGCGTTATCCTGCGCTCGCGTCTTCACCAGGCGAGAAGTACGCGTACTCCAACATCGGCTACTGGCTGCTGGGATGGATCGTCGCGAGCGCGAGCGGACAGCCGTTCACGACGTACGTCGAGACCAACGTGCTGCGCCCGCTCGATCTCGGCCCCGAGCAAATCGGCTACACCGTGGCGGATCCCGCGCAGCACGCCGTGGGCTACCTGGAGAAGTACTCGCTCATCAACCTTGTGAAATCGTGGCTGATCGATCGGGCGCTGGTCGGCGGCTACACAGGCCGCTGGCTGCAGATTCGCGATCACTATCCCAACGGTCCGGCCTTTGGCGGACTCGTCGGAAGCGCCACGGCGTTCGCCCGATTTCTCCAGGACCAGCTACGAACACACTCGCGTCTGCTCGACGACGCCAAGCGCGAGGCATTCGTCGAGCCGCAGCAAACCGCCGCGGGCCGGCCCGTGCCGATGACGCTCGGCTGGCACATCGGTGCGGTGCGCGGCATTCGCTACTTCTACAAGGAAGGCGGCGGGGGCGGCTTTCACTGTCTGATGCGCCTGTATCCCGAACGCCGCATCGGCACGGTCGTGATGACCAACGCCACCGGATCGAACGTCGCAGGCCTGCTCGACGCCGTGGACCTTTCGCTGCCGCATGCTGGGTAGCGGGTCGCCCAGTTCCGGCACCCACGTTCCCGTTTGACGCCGCCGAGATGGCCCGTTTGCCGGGCCTCCTTTTTGCAGCGGTCGGCACCAACGACGCGGCTCCCCGTCGCGCTCCGGAGGTTTGGTCATGCCGACATTACTCAAGCGCTCGCAGGGAACGATTCTCGCCGCCCTCTTGATGTCGTCGCTCGGCGTGCCGAGCCTGCATTCAACAACGCTTCACGCATGGACGCAGGTGTCGGACGCCACGTTGAAAGACCGCATCGAGTACCAGCTGCAGACGGATTCGACGGTCAAGAAGTACGACATCCGCGTCAAGGTCGCGAGCGGCGACGTCACGCTGACGGGCGACGTCGCCACCGAAGCGCAGAAGACCGAGGCCGGCAAGATCGCGAAAATCGACGGCGTCGCGAAGGTCGAGAACGATCTCAAGGTCGATCGCGCCGTCGACGACACGCTCGCAGAACGCGCGAAGAAGGGCATGCGCCGGACCGGCGAAGCGATCGACGATGCGTGGATCACGACGAAAGTGAAGTGGTTCTTCCTCGGTGACAACCTGCTCAAAGGCAGCAGCATCAGCGTCGACACGAAGGATCGCGTCGTGACGCTCAACGGCACCGTGAAGACGGAGGCCGGACGCGCGCGGGCGGTCGCGCTCGCCAATGACACGGACGGCGTCACCAAGGTCGTCGACAGACTGACGATCGGACACCAACTGTTCAAATGAGGCAATGTGGCAGTGGGGCAAGGCGTGAATGCAATGCCCCATTCACCCATTGCCTCATTGCCTCACTGCCCCACTGCCTCACTGCCCCACTGCCTCACTGTGAGGGGCACGAGTCATGAACCATCGTGAGCTTGCTGACGGCAATCTCCGCCTGACGGCTGCCTTGACGCTCGGTGGCGACGCCGGTCACCTCGACCGTGTGTCCCACGTGCGAGGCCACGTCGATTTCTCTCGGCGCGCTCAGCCAGTAGACCTTCGAATTCGGCGGCGGCACGATCAGCTTGTAGATCGGCGTTGACGCCGCCGCGTCCTTCTCGACACAACCGGTCACCGTGATTTGCGTGCCAGCTTGCGCGGCGCGAGCCTCGGCGGTCCAAATCGCGATCGACAACAGACTGCCGGCAGCGATCGCGGTGACGAATCGAAGCGCAACGGACATGTTCATCCCTCCCGTCAGTGTGCCTAGTAGCGGAAGACAAACAGCAAGTCGATCCCGCTCGAATCGGAGCGCTCGAGCGTGTGCGCCTGCAGCGCACCTTCGGCGAACGACGTGACCAGCCGGAGGAATCGGGTGAATCGATATTCGAACGTGAACGCGGCGGCCTCGCCCCCGATCTCCTGCTTGGCGCCGATGTAGACGCGCGAGCCGATCTGGCTTCCGACGGACACGACCGGTGCCTTCACCGTGTCGGTCGGCGCGAGAATCTCGAACACATCGAGATCGAGCGCCTGCGCGATCGAATCGGCCAACGGTGTCGTGACCGCGCCGGCGGCCATCAAGCCGGCCTGCTCGGCCAGCGACGTTCGTTGGGTCGATTGCAAATCGCCAAGCGGCTGGCCAAAGACAATGAGCGAGAGGATTTCGGCCTCGTCGAGCGGCGGTTCGCTCGTCAGACTCACCTGCGGGCGCTGCGCGGTACCCCGCACGTGGACCATCGCGGCGATCCCCGACACATCGCGCTCAGCGGAGACGTCGAGCGCCGGGTCCGTCGGATCGCCGCCTCTGAATCGCACTTCGCTGTCACGCTGCACATCGAAGCGCTTACCCTGGAACGTATACGTGCCGCGAACGACTTGCATGTCGCCGACGATGTCGAGCGGCGCGTCGGGCGCCTTGCGCAAATGCATCGTGCCGCCGGCAATCACATTCATGTCACCAAGACCGATCGTCGAGTTGCCCACGCGCAACCCGCGTCCGCGCATGACCAGATTGTCCGGCAGGTCGATCGTCAAATCGAGCGCCACGCGATCGAAGAGACTCTTCTGTGGCGCTGCCAGTGTCGCAGGCTGAGCAGACGGCGATGGCGCCGACGGCTGCGGCTGCCCCGTCAGTCCGCCAGCCGGTGGCACGATCGCGCCGCCAGCCGGGGGCGGCTGATTGAGCTCCGAGTCGGCCGGCGTCTCGCTGTATGGATTGTTCGTCGTGCGCTGAAGAATCTGATCCACTTGCAGGCGTCCGCTGTCGAGGCGGACCCGGCCGTCGAACTTCGGCGCCGCGAGATCGCCGCTGAAGCGCACGTCGGCATTGACCTGCAAGGTCCCGAGATCGTTATTGAGCACGTGCAGCTTGGTGGACGTGACGTGCACATCGAACGTCCGCTGCTCGCCGGCGCCCAGCACGTCCAGCCCGCCCTGCGCCGTCAGCTCATGGCCGTCGTCGTCATGCAGCAGCAGCTGATCGATCGTCATGCGGTTGCCCTTGAAGGCCAGCACGGCGGTCGCATCCTTGTAGCTCACGCCGGAGCCCACAAGCGTGAACGCGCCCTTGTCGACGCGGACGGTCCCGTCCACGCTTGGCGTCTGTGTCGTGCCGGTCACGTGAAGATCGACCTGCGCCGTCCCGGAGATCTTCGAGAGGCTGGTCGTGGCGAGCTGCGCGAGTCCGAGATCGATCGGCGTGCTCGAGATCGTCACGTCGACGGGCCGCGGCGCTCCGGCCTCGCCACCGACGCCAAGATGGCCCGCGGCCTTCACTTGATTCGTGCCCGATTGCACGAGCGTCGCGTCGAAGCTGAGATCGTGCGCCGCGAGTTTGCCCGTCGCCTTGAGCGACTCGAACGAGGACTGCTCGACTTTCCCCTGCGCGATCGAAAACGTCGCCTCGATCGCCGGATCGGCCGTCGTGCCCGTGATGGTCGCGTCACCGTTCAGCAGTCCGGCGAGCTGCCTCGTCCCGAGCAGCGCCTTGTTCACGTTCGCCAGCTGGACTTGCGCGACGTGCACGTTCAGACCCCCGCCAGCCGAGCCATCCGGCGTCAGCGCCCACGCGCCCTCGACGGCGATCTGCTCGGGACCGTTCGCAAGCGTCAGGCCCTTCACCGTCACTTGATTGGCGGTGGCGGTCACGACCGCGGTGGAGCTCTGCGGCAGCGACCATGTCGTGCCGCCGGTCGAGAGCGAAAGCGTGCGCACCGTGAACGGCCGGTCGTTCGTCGCCAGCCCGAGCTGCCCGGCGACCTTCAATTCTCGCTGCTGGTCGGCCAGGTCGAGATCGACGCCGACCTCGTGATTGGCGTACGTCGTGCGGCCGTTCAGCCGAAGCAGCTCGACGCTCTTCAGCTTGACGAATGTCGCGTCGCTCTGAAGCGTCGCGGTCGCCCGCCCCACGTCCCATTCCGGCGCGCTGGCGGTGAAATCGCTGTTGAACGTCAACGCGCTCGCCTGGTCGCTGTAAGCGATCTGCCGCAGCGAGACTTTTCCGGTGGCCTGCGGCGCATCGACGGGGCCGGTGACGTGCGCTTCGACATGCCCGGCGCCGGAGATCGGCTGTCCAGCGAGGTCTGCGGCGGTGCGAAGGTCTTCGCTGTCGGCGACGACGTCGAACGCGCTCGACGCGGTTCCTGCGAGCGCCAGCGTCCCGCGCGCGCTCACATGCAGATCGGCGCCGTCAGCGTCCGCGCAATCGATCGTCGCGAGCCCGTCGAGCAGTTGGCCGATCACCTGCGCGCGATCGAACTTGATGCCCGCGACCGTCGACGCCTGAAGGTCGACGTTGCCCGACACGTCCAGGGTCGCGACCGTGAGCGGCGCATGAATGTCGCGCAGGACGATCGAGCCGTCGACATTTCCGTTGAGACTGACCGCGACCGAATCCGGCGTGCCCATCGTTTCGGCAGTCAAGTTCGTGACGTTTCCGTGGGCGACAATCGCGAGCTGCGATCCGACCAGCGTCATCGCCGTCGTCACGCCGGAGAGCTTCGTGTCCGCGACCGTTGAATCCGCAAGCTCGGCGCGCGCGGCAATCCAGCGACCGCCGGGACACGCGCGGCAGTTCTCGCGCCCGTCGACCGCGAACTTGCCGGCAAGCTGACTGCGATAACGCGGGGCTTGAAGCGACGTCAGATCGAGCGGGCCCGCAATGCGCTCGACGTCGAGGCCCGACAGCTCGCCGCTTGCCGAGTAGGTCGTCTCGCCGCTGCGACGCGCGAACAAGCCCACCGTGCCGGCACCAATCGCGGCGCCTTCGGCCGTCGAATCATCGAGCACGACATTGGCCGTCCACGCCCCGCGGTCCTGATGGAGTCGGTACTGCCCTGCAAGCTGGCTCGAGAGCGGCGGCAAGCTCAGCGATTTCGGCAACGCTCTGAGCGATACGCTGCGGAATCGGCCGGCGCCATCGAACATCGGCTGGGCGTTGCCAATCGCCGTCACCTGCCAGACCGCGCGCATCGTCGCCGCACCGCCGTACGCCGACGCGGACGCGTCGAACGACAGCCGTCCGCGCGTCCACGTGCCTGTCGCGCTGACATTCGAGCCTTCGTACCCAAGCGCGGCCGCGCCCGGCCCCTTCACGGTGAAGCTGATCAGCGCGTCGCCGCCGTCACCCGGCACGCTTGCCTTCGCGTCAGCGTGTACGGAGATATCGCTCCGCCATGAATCCGCACTGAAGAACGCCTGCAAGTCCACGCGCGCAAGATCGGCGGACGCATCGATCTCGCTGCCCGCCGCGCCGTTCACCGTGCCATGCGCGCGACCGCCGATGGTCGAGTCGTTCCGAGCCGCATCGAACGCGACGTCGAACGTTTGCACGCCGTTGACGAGCTGACCGTTCAGCCGGCGAATGTCATACCCGGAGGCGTCGTCGTGCAGCGTCACGCTCGAGAGATCAATGACGAACCGGCCGCCACTCCGTTCGAGCCGGCCGTCCGCGTTGACGGCGCGCAGCTGTCGGGCAGCGCTGCCGGCACGCACAATCGCGACGTCGCCGTTCACGAGCTGGAGTCGCTTCACCAGGAAGTCCTTCGCCGGCCCGCCCGACGACGGTCGCATCAGATGCGCAACGTTCCAGCCGTTCGCGCTTTGGACCACCCGCACGTTCGGCTGCTCGATGACGATGTCGTCGAGCACGATGTGGCGGTGGATGAGCGTCATCGCGTCATAGCGCACGGTCACGCGGCTGGCGTGAAACACGATTCCATCTGGCTGCGCCAGCGTCACATCGTCGAGCACGACGCCTCGCCACAGAGATCCGCTCAGACGGCCGATTGTCAGCTGGCCGGTGAGCACCTTCGCCGCCTGCGTCACGGCGACGCCGCGCAGGCGCTCGCGCAGCCAGTCGGACTGCAGCACCGTCAACAGCACGATGCCGCAGACGCCGAGCACGACGGCGAGTGTCAGCACGACACGCCACAAGCGTTTAAGCATCAGAACGCCTGCCCGATCGCGAAGTGAAAGCGCCAGTACCTCGTCTCCGGCGATCCGTTCACGAGCAATCCCGGGATGTGATTGATCTGGTGTCCGAAATCCGCACGGACGAGACCGATGGGCGTGAGATACCGCACGCCGGCGCCGACGTCCCATTTCGGCCGCAGCCCTCGGAAGTCCCAACTGTTGTCGGTGACGTCACCGGCATCGACGAAGCCGACCACACCGACCTTCGGTGTCAGCGGTATTCGCAGCTCGACCGTGCCTTCGCCGAGGGTACGGCCCCCGATCGGGTTGCCGTTGGCGTCGAGGGGACTGATTTCGAAGCGGCCCCATCCGCGCTCGCTCAGCGCGCCGCCGAGAAAATACAGCTTCGAGAAGGGCATCAGGTCCGGCGACGCCGCACCAATCGAGCTCAGGTGCCCCCGCATGGCAAGGACCCAATCGCCGACGGGCAAGTACCCGTGCACGTCGCCGCCGACTTCGTTGAAGCGATACGAGCCGAAGAGCCACGGCGCGGCATGTTCGTAATGCGCCGTGAACCCAAGTCCGCGATGCGGATCGACCTGATTATCGACAACGTCGCGATCGAAGTCGAAGTCGAGACCGGCAAGCGTGCCCGACCCTCGACCGGTAATCGGATTCAAGCCCATCGCGATCAACTGCGCGCGATTCGACTGATCCGCCAGCGCGTCAGGCTGGACGCCGTAGCGCAAGTACTCATGGATGTAGGTCGCGTGAAAGCCGTAGCGCACGGGCGACCGGCCGACGCCGAGCCGCGTTTCGTGCCGATACGTCAGCGTCGCGCGGCCGCCGTACGTCTGCGAGTCATAGGTCAGCTGCCGGACGTCCCACAGCGTGCCGGTCAGCGCCAGCTCGAGGCCGAACCGGCCGACGTACGGCTCGACGAAGTTGAACTTCACCCCGCGATCGATCGATGACCACTTGCTGTCGACGTCGAACAGGCGGGCGCCGCCCATGAAATTCGCGTGCTGCCAGTTGAGCGTCACACGGGCGTGCTCCTCCGATCCGTAACCGACCCCGAGCTTCAGCTGCCGCGGCTTCGCTTCGGCGACCGTGACGTGAATGGGCACGCTGTCGCCTGTCGCCTCCTCCGGCCGCGGCGTCACGCTGACGACGGAGAACACGGCGAGGCGCTGGAGGCGATGCTGCGAGCGCTGCACCTGGCTCGATCGAAACGTCGCACCGGTCTTGAACGCCATCTCCCGAGTGACGACCGACTGTTCGACATGCTCGAGCCCGTCGACCGTCACCTCGCCGAACGTCATCTTCGGCCCGGGGTCCGCGCGGAACGTGATGATGACGTGATTGGCCGTCGCCGACGGTCGCTCGCCCGCGTCGACGTAGACCTCCGGGTAGCCGGCATTGCGGAACAGCCCCGCGGCCTGATCGCGCGTGGTCTTGACGGCGTCGTGATCGCGCACCGAGCCTGCCTTGAGCGGCGCGCTCGACAGCGAGTCCTGCGCATTCACGGAAAGAATGTCGAATCCCTCGTACCGCACGTCGTCGACGATGATCGGCGCGCCTTCGTCGACGGTCACGGTCAACGACACCGCGGTCTTCGTGTTGTTCAACGCGACGTCCGTCTTGGTCACGCGAACGTTCGGATAGCCGTGGTCCGCATAAAACGCTCGGATGCGCCGCAGGTCCGCTTCGAAATCCGCTCGATTGAAATAGTGGCGCGTCGCGGACGGCAGCCACGCCATCCGGCTGCTCCGGCGCGTCGCAAGTACGTTCAGGATTTGATCGGGCTTGAAGGCGTGGACACCGACGAGGCGGAAGTCACTGACTTCGATGCTGCCAGGCGGCGCTTCGCTCTTACAGCCAGCCGACAGCACCAAGGCTCCGGCGGCCAGCCAGGGCGTCACCCGGTGATAGACGTGGCGAAGCGAAACCACACCACAGTTGTATCAAGGGATGTGCCACCGGCGGCCGCCGGAATGCTCGTCTATGACCCATTCGACGCGGTCATCGAGGTGGCCGCTGGCTGTCCCGTCCCTGCACCACTATCGGTCGCGGGCGGCTCACCGCAAATCGCGGCGAGAATCATTCCCCCGACGACGACGACGGCAATGACGAAGAGAAAGCGCAGCGACGCGTCTTCGAGGGCCGAACTGGGCCCGGGCACAAGGCGCTGCCACCACCTGCCGCTAAGCCCGCGCATTGGCGTCCGCCCGGGCCTGCTGGCGTCGGAAGTCTTCCACTTCCTTGGCGGCTCGCTCGCGCGCGTAACCGTAGCGCTCCTGGACGAGCCCCACGAGCCGCTCGAGGTTGCCGTTCACCTGGTCGAGGTCATCGTTGGTGAGTTTGCCCCACTGAGTTTTCACTGCGCCGCGGATCTGAAGCCACTTTCCCTGCAGTTCGTCTTTGTTCATAACGCGTCCTTCCCGAGGTTCTTCTGCCAATCGGCGCGGCAGTGCCTTGAGACGAGCAAGGCCGATGCCAGGGGCCGTGCGATTTCTCGCGCGCGGCGTCAACGCGAGCGACTCTTTGGAGGCAGCGCGTGACTGTTTTTGGGTAGCCGGCGACCGTACCTGAGCCGTCGCGAGCGCCCCGACGGAAGAGCAGCCTTCCTATCAGGGAAAAATCGCCGGCCTTGTGGCAATTCGCGGCACCGATTTCGCATTTCCGCCGCGCAGGAGGCACACGTGGCGGCACCGACCGGGCGCAAGACTCTCATCGATCATCTGAACCAGGACCTTTCTCGCGAATACCAGGCCATCGTCGCCTACGTTGTGTACTCGCAGACGCTGCGCGGGGCGGAATTCATGAACATCGCGGCCGAGCTTGAGAAACACGCCGCCGAGGAGCTCGCACACGCGTTGACCATCGCGAGGCAGATTGACTATCTCGGCGGCCAGCCCACGACGAACGTGCTGCCAGTCGTTGAGACGGCCGACGCGCGCAAGATGCTGCGGGCGGATCTCGAGAACGAGAACGCGACGGTCGTCAATTACCGCGAGCGGATCCGCGAATGCGAGGCGCTCGGCGAATATGCGATCGCCGAGGAGATCCGCGAGATCCTCATGCAGGAGCAGGAGCACCAGATCGATCTGGCGACCGCGCTCGGCGAGAACGTACCGGATGTCTCTCGCGGGCGTCGCTGACCGCGCGCACCCGACGGCGGCGCCGGCCTCGCGCACGGAGCTGCTGAGCGTCGAGCGTCTCGAAGAACGGGCCCGCCTCCTCGCGCGCGCGTACGTCGTCGATCCCTCCAGTCGTCGCCGGCCGTTGAACGTGGTTCGGCATTTCCGCGACGACATGCGGGTGCTCGCGCACGCCTACAAGGTGTTGACGAGCGACGCGCGCGACGGCGTGTTCATCTCGGCGGCCGGCGAGTGGCTGCTCGACAACTTTCACGTCATCGCCGGCGAGGCGCGGCAAGCGCGGCATCATCTGCCGCGCGCGTACGCGCGCGATTTGCCGACGATTGTCGAAGGGCCCGAGGCCGGACAGGCGCGGGTGGTCGCGCTCTCCGCCGACCTCGTGCGGCACAGCGATAGCCGGCTCGACGCCGATCAGCTCCGGAGATTCCTGAACAGCTTTCAGACAGTATCGCCGCTCACGATCGGCGAGCTCTGGGCGTGGCCGAGCGCGCTGGCGCTCGCGCTCGTCGAGAGCTTGCGTGCGGCGGCGAGCGACATTCTGGTCGCGCGGGCGGCGCGACGCGCGGCCGATGCGGATTTCGCGGCACGCCAACAGCCGAGGCGTCGGCTCGCGCCAGACTGGCCCGCGACGCTGCATCCGGCACACCTCGTCCAATTGCTCCTCCGCCTGCGTGAGTACACGCCGTGGCGCGGCGACGTCCAGCAGGCGATCGAGCGGCATCTCTCGAGCCGCCAGTTGACGCACGAGGACGTGATTCGGACCGAGCTGCAGCGCCAGGCGGCGGTGCAGGTGTCGGTGGCCAATGCGATCACGAGCCTGCGCCTCTGCGCCTCGCTCGACTGGCGGGAGTACTTCGAGGCCGTCAGTCTCGTCGAGCGAACGTTGCGACTCGATCCGGCGGGCGCGTACCGGCGCATGGATTTTCTCAGCCGCGATCGCCTTCGCCAGGCGGTCGAACAAATCGCGCGGCCGTCCGGCGCCGATCAGGTTCGGGTCGCGGGCTTGTCGGTCGCCGTGGCGCGCGAGTGTGCGCAGCGCACATCGCCGGCCGACCGCACGGCGCACGTCGGGTATCACCTGATCGACCGCGGGCGTGGCGATTTCGAGCGTCGCGCGCGCGGCCGTCTCCGCCCGCGCGCGTGGTTCGCCCGGCTGGGAAACCACCTCGCGGCGCCGTTGTACCTCGGAGCGATTACGGCCATCACAATCGCACTCGTCGCGTCCGGGGTGGCGTACGCGGCGTGGTTCGGCGGGTCGCTCGCCGCGCTCATCGTCACGGCGCTGCTCCTCGTCATTCCGATGAGCGAGGTCGGCGTCTCGCTCGTGCAGCGGCTCGCGCTGTGGATGGTCGCGCCGCAACGGCTGCTGCGTCTGGACTTCCTCGGTGGCGTGCCGCCGGAGGCGCGGACGATGGTCATCGTGCCGACGCTGCTCACGTCGGTCGCCAATGTTCGCGCGCTCGTCGAACATGTCGAGGTCCTGGCGCTCGCGAATCTCGATCCGAACATCTACTTTGCGATCCTCAGTGACTTCGAAGATGCGGCGACGCGCGAGCGACCCGGTGACGCCGCGATCCTCGACGCGGCGCGCGAGGGGGTCGCCGCGCTCGCGGCGCGGTTCGGAGTCGACTCGAAGCGGTTCTTCTTCTTTCACCGCGATCGTCTGTGGAATCCGAACGAGCAAGTATGGATGGGCTGGGAGCGCAAGCGCGGCAAGATCGAAGAGTTCAACGCGCTGCTCGGCGGCGCGACCGACACCGGCTACGTGATCCAGATCGGCTCGCTCGATATCCTGCCGTCGATCCGCTACTGCCTCACGCTCGACCGGGACACCTTTCTGCCGCGCGACGCGGCCAAGAAGCTCATCGGCGTGATGGCGCATCCGCTCAATCGGCCGCGCTACGACGAGAGCGTCGGACGCGTGGTCGAGGGCTACGGCATCCTGCAGCCGCGCGTGAGCGTGACGATGGCGAGCGCGCTGGGATCGACGTTCGCGCGCACCTACGCGGGCCACACCGGCGTCGATCCCTACACGACCGCGGTCTCGGACGTCTACCAGGACGTCTTCGGCGAAGGCATCTTCACCGGCAAGGGCCTGTACGACGTCGCGGCATTCCGCAGGGCGCTCGACGGACGCGTTCCGGAGAACACCCTCCTTTCGCACGACCTGTTCGAGGGGCTGTACGCTCGGACGGCGCTCGTGTCCGACGTCGAGGTCGTCGACGACTATCCGTCGAGCGTCCTCGCGCACGCCAAGCGGCAGCATCGATGGGTGCGCGGCGACTGGCAGATCCTGCAGTGGCTGTTTCCTGTCGTGCGGACACGACACGGGCTGACACGCAACCGGCTCCCGGCGATCTCGCGCTGGAAGATCGTCGACAACCTGCGCCGCAGCCTCGTCGGTCCGGCGACGGTCGCGCTCTTCATCGCGGGCTGGGCGTTTCTGCCGGGACGGCCGTGGGTGTGGACGCTCGCCGGGCTCGCGACCGTCGGCTTTCCGCTGTATCAGCGCGTCGCGGAAGTGCTCGCGGGCCCCGCGCGCGCGCAGCGCTGGTCGGTGTTCTGGCGCACCGCAGCCGAGAATCTGCGCGCCGCCGCAATTCAGTGCGGCGTGCACCTCACGTTCCTCGCCAATCAGGCCGCGAACATGGTGCACGCGATCGTCATCACGCTCGTGCGGATCGCGATCACGCGGCGGCGGCTGCTCGAGTGGGAAACCGCGGAGAGCGTCGCGCGACGCGAGCGGCCCAGCCGCGGTCTGTTCTACTCGCAGATGGTCGCGAGCCCCGCCGTCGCGGCTGGCGCCTTGCTGCTCGTGCTCATCGAGCGGCCGTCGGCCTGGGCGATGGCGTTTCCGTTCATCGTGCTGTGGTCCGGCGCGCCGCTCATCGCCTACTGGCTGAGCCGGCCGACGATTCGTGTGCCGCCGCCGCTCTCGGACGCGGATCGGCACTACCTGCTGGACGTCGCGCGCTCGACCTGGCGCTACTTCGACGAGTTCGTCACGGCCGAAGATCATCACCTGCCGCCGGACAACGTGCAGTTCACGACGGAGCGCCGCGTGGCGCGCCGCACATCGCCCACCAACGTTGCGATGGCACTGCTCTCGACGCTCGCCGCCTACGACCTGGGCTTCGTCGACGTGGACGCGCTCGTCACGCGCGTCACGGCGACGCTCACGACGCTCGAATCGATGGAGCGCCACGAAGGTCACTGGTTGAACTGGTACGACACTGAGACGTTGTCGCCGCTGCATCCGGCGTACGTGTCGACGGTGGACAGCGGCAACCTCGCGGGCGCCTTCGTCGCGCTCGCCGCCGGCTTGCGCGAAGTCGCCGTTGGAGGCCCGGCGCCGACGCCCGACGCGACACGATCGGCGCTGACCGCGCTCGCTGATCAATCCGCGCGGCTCTTCGAGAGCATGCGCTTCGGATTTCTCTACGACCGCACGCGCCAGCTCTTCTCGATCGGCTATCGACTCGCGGACGCGGACGGACCCGGCCGGCTCGACGTCGCTCGCTACGACCTGCTCGCCTCCGAGGCGCGGCTCGCCAGCTTCCTCGCCATCGCCAAGGGCGACGTGCCCGAGACCCACTGGTTCCATCTCGGCCGCTCCGTGACGAGCGTGCACGGCGTGCCGGTGCTCATCTCCTGGAGCGGATCGCTTTTTGAATACCTGATGCCCTTGTTACTCATGCGAAGCTTCCCGGACACTCTGCTCGATGTCTCGTGCCGGCGAGCGCTGCGCCGCCAGATCGACTACGCGAGCGCGCATCGCGTCCCGTGGGGCATCTCGGAGTCCGCCTACAACGTCACCGATCGCCTGGGCAACTTCCAGTACAAGGCGTTCGGCGTGCCCGGACTCGGGCTGAAGCGCGGGCTCGGCGACGAGCTGGTCGTCGCCCCCTATGCCTCGGCGCTGGGCGCGATGCTTCGGCCCGCGACGTCGTCCGACAACCTGCGCCAGCTCGAGCGCGAGCACGCGCGCGGCGAGCATGGCTTCTTCGATGCGATCGACTACACGAACCGCCAGCCGCCAGGAGCGGACGAGCCGTTACATCTGGCGGGCGGACACGGCGTGGTGGTGCCGAACCATCTCGCGCATCACCAGGGAATGATTCTCGTCGCGCTGGCGAACGTGCTCGACCAGAGCCGGATGGTGCGTCGCTTTCATTCCGATCCGCGCGTGCGGGCGACCGAGCTGCTGCTGCAGGAGCGCGTGCCGCGCGAAGTGCCGACTCTCGACGCGCGTCCGGCCGACGATACGCGCGCGCCGCTCTCGCAGTCGGTCATGGTCGAACGCCGGTTCCGGTCGCCCCACAGCTCGCAGCCGCACATGCAGTTCCTCTCGAACGGCCGGTACGTCGTCGGCGTCACCAACAGCGGCGCGAGTCGCAGCCAGTGCCGTGGCGTCGCCGTGACGCGCTGGCGGAACGACGCGATTTCCGACCGTGACGGGCTCGCGATCTACATTCGTGACGTGCGCGCCGGCACCGTCTGGTCCGCCGGCTATCAGCCGACGCGCGTCGAGCCTGACGACTACCTCGTCACGTTTCGATCCGATCGCGTGTCGATTCACCGCCGCGACGGCGAGATTGCGACGACCCTCGATATCGCGGTCTCGACCGAGGATGACGTCGAGGTGCGGCGGCTGACGCTTTCAAATCAGGGCGATCGTGCGCGCGAGCTGGAAGTGACCAGCTACGCCGAGGTCGTGCTCACGCCGCCAGCCGACGATCTCGCGCATCCGGCCTTCGCCAAGCTGTTTCTCGAAACGGAGTACCTCGCGGCGAGCACGGCGTTGCTCTGTCGCCGCCGCCAGCGCGAGGCCACCGAACACCCGTCCTGGGCAGTCCACGTCCTGGGCCCGGACCGCGGCGTGTACGGACCGGTCGAATGGGACACCGATCGGGCCGCGTTCCTCGGACGCGGGCGCACGCCGTACGATCCCGTCGCGCTCGACGGCCGGCCGCTCTCGCTTTCGGCAAGTGTCGTGCTCGATCCGATCTTCAGCCTGCGACAGCGCGTTCGGCTCGCGCCGGGCAGCGTGGTCCGGCTGAATTTCGCGCTCGGCGTCGCCGCTGATCGCGAGCAAGCCGAAACGCTCGCGCGCCGCTACCACGATCCACGCACGACGGCTCGGGCGCTCGCGCTGGCGTTCACGCACGCGCAACATTCGCTGACGCCGCTCGACATCTCGAGTGCCGACGCCATGCTGTTCGATCGGCTCGCCTCGCGTGCGCTCGGTCTCGATCGTTCCCTCCGCGCGGATGCCGGCGTGCTGGCGTCGAATCGGCTCGGCCAGTCCGGCCTCTGGCCGTACGGCATCTCCGGCGATCTGCCGATCGTCGTCGTGCGGCTCCTGACCGGCGAGAGCGCGCGCCTCGTTCGGCAGGTCTTGCAGGCGCAGGAGTACTGGCGGCTGAAAGGACTCGCCGCGGACGTGGTCATCCTGAACGAGATTGCCGTGAGCTATCTCGACGAGATGCACGCGCAACTGACCGAATTGCTCGACTCCGGGCCGTGGCGCGCCTGGCAGCATCGTCCCGGCGGCGTGTTTCTGCTGCGCGGCGATCAGATCGGCGCCGACGGACGCGCGGTCGTGCTCGCGAACGCGAGCGCCGTCGTGAGCGACGATGTCGGCGATCTCGCGTCGCATCTCGATCGTCATCACGACACGTGGCGCGATGGCCGGCGCGCGGCGCGTTCGAAGCCGGCCATTCGGCTGGGCGCGGCGTCCGAACCAGCGATCCCGCCAACGCAGTTCTGGAACGGCGTGGGCGGCTTCTCAGCCGACGGCCGCGAGTATCTCGTGGTCGCGGGCGACGACGAAGGCACGCCTGTGCCGTGGTCCAACATCATCGCCAACGCGCAATTCGGCACGATCGTCAACGACAGCGGCAGCTCGTACACGTGGGCGGGCAACAGTCGCGAGAATCGGCTGACGTCGGCGTCGGCTGACGCGGTGGTCGATCCGACGTCAGAAGCGATCTTCATCCGCGACGAGCGGACGGGCCACACCTGGTGTCCGACACCCGGGCCCATGCGGCGATCGCCGGGCGATCCGATCGTCGTCTCCCGGCACGGTCACGGCGTCACGCGCTTCACGCGCATCGTCGAGCAAGTCCAGCACGAGCTGGCGGTGTTCGTCGACGCCGTCGATCCGGTGAAATTCTCACAGCTGCGGCTCAGCAATCTCGGCCGGACGCCGGTGACGCTGAGCGTGTTCGCGTACAACGACTGGTGGCTGGGGCCACCGAAGGACGGACAGCAGCTGCACGTCGTCACCGAATACGCCCCTGACCTCGGCGCCGTGCTCGCCTGGAGCCCGTACGCCGGTCCCTTTGCCGGGCACGTCGCGTTTCTCGCCGCCAGCGAGCTGCCGGTGGCCGCGACGGGCGATCGCGAGAGCGTCGTCGGGCGGCATCGATCGTCGGCGGCGCCGCGGGCGCTCGGCGAGCCGCTGCTGTCGGGCCGGTTTGGTGCGGGCCTCGAGCCGTGCGCGGCGCTTCAAGTGCACGTCGCGCTCGAGCCTGGACAAGCCACGACGTTGGTGTTTGTCCTGGGACAAGGCCGCGACAGCGTTCAGGCGCGCGAGCTCATGACGAAGCACGCCAGTGCCGGTGCCGCCGAACAGGCACTGGCGGCCGTGAGCGATCTCTGGGGGCGCACGCTTGGCGCCGTGCAGGTGAAGACGCCCGACGATTCATTCGATCTGCTCATGAACGGCTGGCTGACTTATCAGGACATCAGCTGTCGCCTCTGGGCGCGTACCGGTTTCGCGCAGCCCAGCGGCGCGTTCGGCTTTCGCGATCAGCTCCAGGACGTGATGGCGCTGACGTTCACGCGGCCCGACCTCACGCGCGAGCAGATTCTGCGCGCGGCCGCGCGGCAGTTCGTCGAAGGCGACGTCCAGCACTGGTGGCACCCGATGACCGGCCGCGGACTGCGGAGCCGCTGCTCGGACGATCTCCTCTGGTTGCCGTTCGTAACGTCGCATTACGTGCTCTCGACAGGCGATCACGCGATCCTCGACGAGGTCATTCCGTTTATCGAAGGCTCGCCACTCCCGACCGGCGCGGTCGAAGCGTACGAAGCGGCGTCGGCGAGCTCGCAGCGAGGGACGCTCTTCGAGCACTGCACGCGCGCGATCGACAAGGGCTCGACGACCGGCGCGCACGGACTGCCACTCATCGGCAGCGGCGACTGGAACGACGGGATGAATCGCGTCGGGCCGGCCGGGCGTGGCGAGAGCACATGGCTCGGCTTCTTCCTCCACAGTGTCCTCACGGATTTCGCCGCGGTATGCGAGGGCCGGGGCGACGTCGCGCGCGCGGCTCGGTACCGGCAAGAGGCCGCCGCGCTCGGCGCGCGACTCGAGCTCGCGTGGGACGGTGAGTGGTTTCGCCGCGGCTATTATGACGACGGCTCCCCGCTGGGATCGGCGTTGAACGACGAGTGCCAGCTCGATTCGATCGCCCAATCGTGGGCGGTGCTCTCCGGCGCGGTGCCGACCGCGCTCGCTGAGCGCGCGATGGATGCCGTGCGCGCGAAGCTCATCGCCCGCGGACCGCAGCTCGTCCGGCTGCTGACGCCACCGTTCGATCGCTCGGCGCAGGATCCTGGGTACATCAAGACGTACCCGCCCGGCATCCGCGAGAACGGCGGCCAGTACACGCACGCGGCGTTGTGGGTCGTGATGGCGCTCGCGAAGCTCTCGTGCGGCGACGAAGCGGTCGAGCTGTTTCACCTGCTCAACCCGATCAACCACACGCGATCATCCGCGCAGGTCGCCGTCTACAAAGGCGAGCCCTATGTCGTCGCGGGCGATGTGTACGATCGCGCGCCCTACTCCGGCCGCGCGGGCTGGACGTGGTACACGGGATCAGCCGGATGGATGTACCGCGCCGGCCTCGAGAGCCTGCTCGGGCTGCGACAGCACGGCGAGACGTTCTCGGTCGATCCGTGCATCCCCGCCGGCTGGGGCGCGTACTCGATCGTCTGGCAGTTCAGGTCCACGCGTTACGAGATCGCCGTGTCGAACCCGCAAGCCCGCTGCGGCGGCGTCGCCGCGGCTCATTTGGACGACGTCGCGGTGGATGCCGCGGCGATTCCTCTTCGTGACGACCACGGAGCGCACCACGTCCGGGTCGTCCTTGGCGCAGGACTATCATCATGAAGACCATGGATTGGCCTCGAGTGTTTTCGCTGCTGGCGCACGAGCTGCGATCGCCGGCGGCGGTGATCGGCGGATACGCACGGATGTTGACCGAGGGCCGGCTCCGCGATGACGACCGGCTGCAGGCATACGCGCAGATCGAACGGGCCGCGCGCCGCGTGACGACGATCGGGCAGCAGGCGTCCGAGTTGTCGCACTGGCTGCGGCCGACCATCGAGGGCGCGTCGCCGGTCGAGCTCTCCGTGCTGGTCGCGCAGGCGCTCGGCGAAGTCGCGAGTCCCGACCGCGTCATCACAGACGATTCCGTCGAGACGAGTCCGGTGTGCGTGGCCGCGCTCGATCGCGCGGCGCTCACCTCGGCCGTCGCGGCGACGATCGACGCCGTGTGCCGCGAGGCGGCCGACGAGGAGATCCGCGTTCGCGCGTGTGTCGATGGCGACGCCGAATCCTGCGACCTGCTGATTGGGCCAACCGACGTCGTCAGCGCGCTTCCGACGCCGCCGCACCGTGACGCATCCGGTGCGCCGATGTCAGCCGAGCGCGAAGGCCTCGGCCTGGCCCTCATTCTCGCTGCCGTCGTCGTGCTCGCGCACGGCGGACAACTTTCAACAGTCGACGGCCGTCGCGATGTGATGTCCGTCAGGCTCCGCGTCAACTCCGAGGAGGACTAGTGCAAGCCGCACGCATCGCGATCGTTGATGATGACCCGCTGTTCATCGAGTATCTGGGGACATTTCTGCGCTCTCGCGGCTACGAGACGACCGCGTATCCGAGCGGCGCGGCGCTGCTGACGGCGCTCGGCAGCAGGTCGGTCCCCGACGTCGTACTGCTCGACGTGATGATGCCGAACATGAACGGTCTGGAAGCGCTGCGCTCGATCCGCGCGGCCAGTCCCAGCGTGCCGGTGATCATGCTGTCGGGCCAGCAGGTGCCCGCCACGATCGTCGACGCCGTGCGGCTGGGCGCGATCGACTACGTCGTCAAGTCTGACGAGTCGGCCGCGTTGCACGACGCGGCGCTCGAGGCGGCGATTTGCCGGGCGATCGAGCGCACCGCGCTCACAAGCGAGGTCGCGCGCCTCAGCACGCAGATCGCCGAGGCGCCCGACGGCTCGCAAGTCTGCTGGGGCAACGGTCCGTCCATGCGGGATGTGATGACGATGATGGACCGCATCGCCGACAGCGACATCAGCGTGCTGCTCACCGGCGAGAGCGGCGTCGGTAAGGAAGTGATCGCCCGCGAGCTGCACCGCCGATCGGTGCGCCGCACCAAGCCCTTCGTCAAGGTCAACTGCGCGGCGCTGCCATCCGAGCTGCTCGAAAGCGAGCTCTTCGGCCACGAGCGCGGCGCGTTTACCGGCGCGCAAAACGTTCGCGTCGGCAAGTTCGAGTTCGCGAGCGGCGGCACGATTCTTCTCGACGAGATCGGCGAGATGCCGGTGAACCTGCAGGCCAAGCTCCTCCACGTCCTCCAGGATCGATCGTTCACCAAGCTCGGCAGCAACCGGCCCGTCGAAATCGATGTCCGCGTCATCGCCGCGACCAATCGCGATCTGCCCACGCTGATTCGCACCGGTCACTTCCGCGAGGACCTGTACTACCGGCTCCAGGTGATCGAGATTCGCGTGCCCGCCCTTCGCAACCGTCGCGAGGAGATCCCGGCGCTCATCGAATTCTTCCTGCACCGCTACGCCGAGCGGTACGGCCGGCCGCTGCTGCGTCCGTCGCCCGCGCTGATGCAGGCGCTGACCGAGTACACGTGGCCGGGCAATATCCGCGAGCTGGAGAACATGATGAAACGCTTCGTCATCCTTCGCGACGAAGCAATGCTGCACGCCGAGCTCACGCGCGAGCGTCCGCTCGATATACCCGCGTCGGACGTCTTCGCGGCACCGATCGCCGCCGCTCAGCTGGTCGCGCCGCCGCCTCCGGTCGCCGCGGCCCCGCCACAAGCGGCCGCCGAGGCGCCGATGGCGACGCCCGCGAAGAGCGGCAAGTTGCCCGACCTCGCGCGCGCGGCAGCCCTCTCCGCCGAGCGCGAGGCCATTCAGCGCGCGCTCGATCACTTCCGTTGGAACCGGCGGAAGGCGGCCACCGAGCTCGGCGTGAGCTACAAGACGCTGCTGAACAAGATGAAGGAGTGCGGAATTACCGATCCAAACCCGGCGCGTGAAGAGGCTGAGCACTGACCGCCACGCGGCGGATGTGATCGACGAGATCGTCGACGCGGTACGGCTTGGTAAGGTAGTCGGCAAAGCCGACGGTCGCGGCTCGCGTGCGATCTTCATCCCTCGCGAGAGCGCTCAGCGCAATCGCCGGTACCTCGTGCATCGGCGCCGCCGTTCTGAGCACGTGCAGCAACCCATAACCGTCACCATCGGGCAGCCCGATATCGCACAGCAGGACATCCGGGCGCGCCGACAGATAGAGCTCGAGACATTCGTTGACGCTGCGGGCGACGCGGACATCGCACCCACGATCGGTCAGGAGCGTCCGCAGCGTCGTGGCCGAATCCTCATCGTCCTCGACGATGAGCACGCGGAGATCGAGCGGCGGCTCATTCAGACGAATGGCGAACGGCCCAGCCTTCGCCTTCGGCACGCCGAGCGCTTCGTCGATGAGCTGCGCCTGCGCGAACGCGTTGCGCTCGATCGCCTCGATTGCGCGCGCGTGGTTGTCGCCTTTGTCGAACCTCAGGATTTCCGTCCACCCGACGATGGCGTTGAGCGGCGTGCGCAGTTCGTGTGAGATCCTCGAGAGCTCATCCGCGTGCACGCGTTTTGCCGCGGCGATGGCTCGCTCGCATTCCCTCAACGCCCGCTGGAGCCTCACCGCACTGTAGGCCTGCGCCACAAGCCCGGCCGCCACCAGCACGGCCGCCAGTCCCGTGAGCTCACCACGAACGTAGAGCAGCGCGGTGAGCCCGGCCACGCTTGCGAGCGCGATCGCCACGAATCCTGACGTCACACCGCCAGATGACATCGACACCACACCAATTCTTGACAAGCATTCGAGCAATACGGATGCCGCGCCGGTGATTTGGTCACCCACGCTCCGTGCCACCATCGACGCCCACGTACTGCCTGCAGTGAGTAAGGCGTTGCCTAGGATGACGCGCCGCGACCTTCAGAACGCACGCACAGGGTCCGCCAATCTGGTGCGGATCTGGAACGCTCTTTGCTCAAATCTCCATCGCTGAGCGAGATGACCGTGTTGGTATGGCCAAGCATTGGAGCGGTGGCGCTGATGGTGGCGTTCTCGAATTGCAAATCTCTGCCTGTGGCGGCAGCCGACGAGTCCGACCGCGAGTGGCGCGGCAGCAACCGCGAGCGGCTCGTCGAGCTGCCTCCGCCAATCCAGCAGAGCCCGGTCGCGGCGGCCATGCCCGAGGACGTTCCGCGAATCTGGTCGGTGCTCGCCTCGATCGGCGGACGCGCCGTGACCGCGCGAGAGTTGGGCGTCGACCTTGACGATGTGATTGGTCAAGGGACGACACTCGGCGCGGCGTGGCGGTGGCCGCAGGCGCGCCCACGGCTCGGCGCGACGCTGGCGCTGCCCGCGCCGGCGCCGCTTGTCGGCACGATCACGATCGACGCGTTCGGTGAGGCGCAGTCCTATCAGGTCGTCGGTGTCACCGGTCCGCGTATCGTGCGAGCCGATCGACAGCGTCTCTTGATCGACTTCGGTCGTTGGCTCTCGGCGCACACCTGGATCGACGGTGGCGCGGGCTTCGATCGCTTTTCGAGTTCAGACTTTCTCGCTACGTATGCGGCTGTCGAAGAACATTTCCGCGGCGATCGCATCGTGGCCACCACCGCGGTCGGCTTGTGGTCCCAGAGCACGACCGCCGGATTCTGGACAGCCGACGCGACGCTGTCGTGGCAATCCTCACTCAACGTGCGCGAGCCTTTGTGGTTTGGGCTGGTGGGCAATTCGTGGGCGAGCGCATCCGCGCCGCTCGCATTGTGGATGGGCGCGGGCACCGGGTCGGGACGCCCCGCGTTGCTTCGCGCTCATCCACTGCTCGAGGAAGACGTCGTGGCCGGTCCAAGCTTCGGCCGCCGGCTCGGATTCGGCACGATCGAGTATCAGCGTCCGCTCAAAGAAATTCGCGACGCCACGATCGGCTACGCGATCTTCGTCGACAGCGCGCGCGCGTGGCAGGGACTCGAAGGCATGCGCACGCCGCTCGAGGTGGACGCGGGTGTCGGGATGCGCATCCACCTTCCCCATCACGGCGGTCTCGTGCGAGTTGACTTCGCGCGCGGCCTGCGTGACGGCCAGCTCGCGCTCTCCGCCGGCTGGGCGCCGAATGCATGGGCCATCTTCACGAGAGGGGTGGGCCGATGAAATCACTCATTTGGACGGGTGCCGTCGTCTTCGCCATTGGTGCGGTACTGCTCGGAGTGTTTGTGATCGCGCGCCTCAATCCGAATCGCCCGATCGATCTGAACGGGCTGCCGATCGGCCTGCCCGCGATTTGGGCGGTCATCGTCGGCTCGCTCTCGTTGGCGATCGGATCGGCGCTCATCGGCATTGGCGTTGGCCGATGGCAGCGCCCGCGGCCCGCACACACGCTGACGCTCGGGCAAACGCGCGACGGAGCCGAGGTCTAGGCGATGGCCGAGCTCGTGACGCTTCGACCGCCGCCGTCCCAAGACGATCGAGGGACGTCCGGCATCAGCCCGGAATTCGCCCACTTCGGGCGGCGCGTGCTCGTCGTCGTCGCGATGGTCGGCGCAGCCGCGCTCGTGGCAGTGGGCGTGTGGGCGGGCCGGACGGCACTGCTCCTGATCTACGTGAGCTTGCTCATCGCGATCGGTCTGCTCCCAATGATTCAGCGGCTCGAACGCGCGACGCAGCGGCCCGGACGGTCGGTGCCGCGATGGGTCGTGATCGTCGTTGTCTACGCAGCGTTTCTTGGAATCGTCCTGGCGGCCGCGGCGCTCGTGATTCCCGCGATCGTCGATCAAGCGGAGCAGCTGGCGCGGCGCGTGCCGTCGATGCTGGCGTCGTGGCAATCAGGGCTGGTCGCGCACGGGCTGATCTCGCGGCCGTTGACCGTGAGCGAGGCCATCCATCAGACGACGCCGTCTGGTGGAGCCGATCCGCCGATTGCGATTGCCGCGACGGCTGTGCGCGGATTCGCCGGCGGCGTCATCGAAGTCGTCACGGTGATGATCCTCACTTTCTACATCTTGATCGATGGCGTGCGTGCCGCGACGGAGCTGTCACGTGCGGTGCCCTCGCGGTACCGCGCGCGGGTCACGTCGGTCGCCCGCGACGTCACGAGCCGCGTGAGCGCGTGGCTGCAGGGCAACTTGATCATCGGCGGCATCATGGGCAGCGCCACGGCGCTCATCATGTTCGTGCTGGGCGAGCCGTACTTCTGGCTCGTCGCGCTCGTGGCCGCCATCGGCGAGATGGTTCCCGTGGCGGGCCCGCTCCTCGCCGGGCTGTTTGCGACGGCGCTCGCGCTCACCGTGTCGTTGAAGCTCGCGGCGACCGTCGCCGTCGTGTTTCTCATCCTCCACGAAGTGGAGGCCAACGTGCTCGTCCCGAGAATCATGAGCCGCCAGGTCGGCTTGAGCCCGCTCGCCGTCGTCATCGCCCTGCTGCTCGGCGCCGACTGGTTCGGGCTGCCCGGCGCGATTCTGGCGATTCCCACGGCGGCGATCGCGTCGGCGGTCGTCCTCGAGATTCGCAGCCCGACGGAAAAGCCCGTGGCGGCGCAGAACAGGAAGTAGTCATGGACCTTCAATGGACCAACGTGTGGCTCGGCATCATCGCGATCGTGACCGTGTTGCAGTTTCTCGGCGTCTGCGCCGTCGGCCTCATGGTCCTCCGCCGCTTGGAGCGCGCGGAGAAGATCGTCGACGGGCTCGTCGCCGATGTCCGGCCGCTCTTCCGGCGGACGGCACTCGCGCTCGACGACGCCGCCGACCTGGCCGAACGGTTGCGCCGCGCGGATACGTCGATCCGCGAAGGCATCGATCGCGTGTCGGTCGGGATCGATCGCGCGAAGGCGATCGCACTCACGCGCTTCTGGCCGGCGCTCGGCATCGCCCGCGGGCTGCGAGCGGCCGCGATGGCGATTCGCAACGCGCGCGCAACGCGCGCGCGCGACCGCACGCTCGACGCAATGGCTGAATCGCGATTTGTAGACGAAGGAGGGACGTATGCGGGACCAGTACGGCATTGAAGGAGAGGACATGATGACCACCAACGGCGGCGGTTCGTTCGTGATGGGCATGATTTGCGGCGCGGCCGTCGGAGCCGCTCTCGGGCTGCTCTTCGCACCGAAGGCCGGCCTGCACATGCGCAAGGACCTGAAGCAGTCGGCGCAGCGGCTGTCGCGGAAGGCGATGAAGCTGTACGACCAGGCCAGCGACACCGCGAGCCGCATGGCTGACCGCGGCGCCGATGCCCTCGAGCGCGCCTCCGCGGTCGCCGACGACCTGTCGAGTCGCGCGCGAGCCGGCGTCGACGATCTGTCGAATCGCGTCCGCAGTTAGGAGGACCCGATGCTCGAAACGATCATCGTCCTGCTCGTCTTGATGTGGCTGCTCGGCATGGTCACGAGCTACACGCTCGGCGGCCTGATCCACCTGCTGCTCGTGATCGCGATCGTGATGGTGCTCGTGCGAATCATCTCAGGCAGGCGGCCGGTCGTCTGACCGGCACCTGCCCTACTTGATACCGAGCTGCTGCAGGCGCTTGAGATTCTCGAGCGCCGGCGGGTAGCCGGGATTGAGCGCGAGCGCCCGCCGCACGTGCTGCATGGCGTCGGCGTAGCGCCCGGCCGCAGCGAGCGCGCTGCTCAAGTCCGTGTGGATCACGGCCGAGTTCGGCTGGACCTCGACCGCGCGCTCGAAGAGCGGAATCGCGTCGCGCACGCGGCCCGCGTTGAACAGCAGCGATCCGAGGTTGACGTTGGCGTCCGGATAGTCCGGGTTGAGGGCCAGCGCCTTCTGGTAGGCCGCGGCGGCGTCATTGAGCCGGCCGGCACGGCCGAGCGCGTTGCCGAGATTGAAGTACGCGGCCTCGTTTTTCGGCGCGAGCTCGACGGCGCGCTGAAAGTGTGGCAGCGCGTCCGACAGCCGGCCGACCGACATCAGCGCCGTCCCGAGATCGCCGTGAGCGTCGGCGTATTTCTCATCGAGGCGGACCGCCGCCTCGAGATGCGGAATCGCGTCGGCAAACCGCTCGACGTCGATGTAGCTCGACCCGAGGAACTCCTCGTTCTCCGCGGTCGGCGATTCGCTCACACGCTTTTCCCCGAGGGCGACGTTCGCCACCGCGTCGTGATCGACGAACGCCTGCACGAGCCGAGCGGCGTCGGCGAGCGTCTGCGGCAGCACCTGCAAGCCGAGCTCACCCATCTCGTCGCTCGACTTCGGACCAAGTCGTACGCGGACTGGCGGACGGTGGGGATTTTCTGGATTTGCCGCCGAGTTATCGTACGTGTACCGCATCATCAGCGTCGTGCCCGCCGGCAGCGAGATCGGCGTGACATACCGGTAATCCTGCTGCCAGTGAAAGCTCCAGTGCGGAATGTGCAGCAGCGTCTTCGTCGTCGTGTCCGGCAGAATCGCCGTGACCGACATCTCCTTGCCCAGATAGTGCGCGTGCGGATACACGCTCATCAGCTCAATCGGCACGGGAAGGACGAACGTGTCGGTGACGGCATAGTCGCTCTGCCCCGGGGGAATGTCGATGAGCAGCGACGACATCTTGAGCGTAATCGCCGAGCGCGTGGGCGCCGCGTCGGTGAGAAAGAGACCAAGCGTCGGCTGGACTTGCGTCGCTTTTTCCGGCGGGATCAAGTGCAGCTCGATCACGAGGTCGGCGCCGCGCGGCAGGCGCCACGGCATGCCGTCGGGGGCGACGATCGGCCCGCGGCCCGGCGCCCAACCGAGAAAATTGCCCTCGGGATCCTGAACGCCCTGCCACGTCATGCCGTCGAATCCAGGCTGGCCGTCGACGCCGTCGCGCCGGCGCGACGTCTGCGTGGGATCGATGCGGACGACGGCGTGATGGATGGGCGCGCCCCCGGTCTTGAACTCGAGCGCGCGCACGTAGGCATCGGATTTCAGCGACGTGCGGATCACGAGATTGCGGTAGACATCATCGCTGCTCGGTTTGAGCTCGTACGCGCGCGCGGGCGTAAGCACGAGGTCGGGCTTGCCGAGCGCCCACCCGTCCGGGAACACGGGGGCCTTTGGCAGGTCGGCGGCCTGGCCCTCGACTTTGCCGCCCTTCACCCAGTCCGCAATTGTCTGAATTTGCGCAGCGCTCAACCGCCGCTCGCCGACAATCGGGAATTCACCG
>CAYQRM010000255.1:0-41967 GCA_964419785.1 uncultured Solibacteraceae bacterium
AGCCGCAAGGGCTATTCCGTCGGCCTTGGCCACACGAACACGCTGATCTTCGACGAGCCGCACCGCATGACGCTCGAGATGAAGGGGCGCGTCGCCGGTAATCTCGATCAGCTCCCCGAGTATCAGAACGTCCCGGTCAAAGTCGATCAGCTCGTGTCGTTCGATGCGCTCCTGACCGACTCGTTCCTGCGATCCTCGCTCGGCCACGTCGACGATGAGAAGGGGCGGGTGTGGACGGCTGAAGTCGAAGCGGACTACGCGAACAGCGCGGCATTCGCGCGAATGCACGCGACGTACGACTTTGGCCTGGCGACGCCGCTGCCGCACTCGTCGATCTGGCTGCGAAGCGCCGCCGGGTTCTCGCCGCAGAACCGCGATGAACCGTTCGCGAACTTTTATTTCGGCGGGTTTGGCAACAACTACGTTGACCACGGCGACACGAAGCGCTACCGCGAGTACTACAGCTTCCCCGGCGCCGCGCTCAACGAAATCGGCGGCCGCAACTTCGCGCGGACGATGCTCGAGTGGAATCTGCCGCCGATTCGTTTCAAGCGCATCGGCACGCCCGGTGCGTACCTCAGCTGGCTGCGGCCGGCGCTCTTCGCGAGCGGCCTCGTCACCAACATGGACAGCGCGCCCGATCGCCACACAGCGATGTCATACGGCGGCCAGCTCGATCTCCGATTCACCGTGCTCTCTGCGCTCGACATGACGCTGTCGTTCGGCGGCGCGATGCGCACCGAAACGGGCGTGCCGAATCGGAGCGAGGCGATGGTGTCGTTGACGGTGCTGAAGTGATCGACGCGGCCGGGGCCGCGTTCTGGACACGCACTCTGCCGCCGTCGGTCAATACCGAACGATCGTCAGACTATCCTGCACAAGGATGATGACTCCAACACCTACTGCAGTGGGATGCAGCTCTTCAAGATCACGTCGCCAGCAAACCCCGCGCAAAAGCACTTCAACCGCAGACGCTGACCGACGGACGCGGTCTTGAGCACCGTCGCGGCTTGGTCGTCGAGCACGAACGCCTCGATGCCGTTGTCGTGCTCGATCAAGAAACGCACGGCCACGGGTGAAGCAGGATCACCGAGCACCGTGCTGACCTTGCCGCTCACCTCGATCGCCTTGCCCCAGTACTTCCGGTCGGCGGCTTTGGCGTCGTCTTTGTATTCTTTCCAGAGATCCTCGGCCGGAATCTTCGCGACGGAGGGCGTGACCGTGATCCGCCGATCCTGCTCGGGCAGCGTTCGCTGGCAGCCGGCAACGGCCGCCACAGCGAGAAGGACGAGGGCAATCCGCACGCCCGGATTCTAACCGCTATGACTCGACGAGCAGCACGCCTGGATCTTCGACGAGCTCCTTGACCTTGACCAGGAACCGCACGGCTTCGCTGCCGTCGACGATGCGGTGGTCGTAGGTAAGAGCGGTGTACATCATCGGCCGCAGCACAATCTGACCGCCGACGCCGACCGGCCGCTCCTTGATCGCGTGGAGCCCGAGGATGCCGACCTGCGGCGGGTTGAGAATCGGCGTGCTCATGAGCGATCCGAACACGCCGCCGTTGGTCACGCTGAACGTGCCGCCGCGCAGATCGTCGATCGTGAGCGTGCCCGTCTCGGCCTTCTTCGCGAACTCGCGGATGCCCAGCTCGATCTCGGCGAACGACATGCGGTCGGCGTCGCGCAGCACCGGGACGACGAGCCCTTCGGTGGCGCCGACGGCGACGCCGATGTCGTAGTAGCGCTTGAGCACCATCTCGTCGCCCTGAATTTCGGCGTTGAGACGCGGAAACTCGCGGAGCGCGGCGACGACGGCCTTGATGAAGAAGGATGCGACGCCGAGCGAGACGCCGTGCTTCGTCTTGAACGCTTCCTTGCGGCGCTCGCGCAGCGCCATCACGGCCGACATGTCGACTTCGTTGAACGTCGTGAGCATCGCGGCGGTCTGCTGCGCCTCGACGAGCCGCTTCGCGATGGTGGCGCGCCGCTTCGACATGCGCACGCGCTCCTCGCTTCGATCGCCGGGCACCGCCGGCCTCGCGGGCGTGGGCCTCGCGGCGGCGGGCGGCACAGATCTTTCCGGCGCCGGAGAAGTGGGCGCTGATGGCGCGGGCGCGGCCGCCCGCTCGACGTCCGCCTTGGTCACGCGCGGACCGTCCGCCTTCACCGTCGACAGCTCGACGTCGTTCTCGCGCGCGCTCTTGCGCGCCGACGGCGTCGCCGCCACGGGAGTTGTTGCGCTCTTCTCGCCCGAACGTTCCGCGCTCTTGATTGCCGGACTTGGCAGTGCGCCCGGACTTCCCGCGCTTTTCACGCCCGGACTTGTCGATGCTGCCGGACCTCCATCGATCGTCCCGAGGACATCTCCGATTTTGACGTCCGATCCATCCCCGTGCGCGATCGACGCGATGACGCCCGCGCGCGGCGCCGCGACCTCGACGTCCACCTTGTCGGTCTCGAGCTCGACCACCGGCTCGCCCGCTGCCACGGTGTCGCCGGCTTTCTTCAGCCACTTCGCGACACGCGCGTCGACGATCGACTCACCCACTTCGGGCACGACAATGTTCACAGGCATAGGGTTCTACTTTTCGAGGTCTCTACTTCTCAAGGTCTTCACTTCCCGACTTTCCGACTTCTCGACTTTCACATCCACGCCTGTCGTCAGCGCCTTTTTGATCAACTGGCTTTGCGTCTGAGCGTAGCGCGCCGCCGATCCTTCCGCCGGGCTGGAGCTGCGCGGCCGCGCGAGCACGGCGAGCCGGCGCGAGCCGACGAGACCTTCGAGCGACGGTCGCACGAAATCCCACGCGCCCATGTTCTCCGGCTCTTCCTGCACCCAGAGCACTTCCGATAGCGACGGGTACCGCTCGATGACGCCGAGCATGTCGCGCACCGGCAGCGGATAGAGCTGCTCGACGCGGCAGATCGCCACGCCTCTAGCCGCGGCGCGGCGCTCGTTGGTCAAAAGATCCACCGCGATCTTCCCGCTGCAGAACACGAGGCGCCGTACTTCGCTCGCACGCCCCTGCGCGTCGGCATCGTCAATCACCTGTCGCCACTGACCTTCGGCCAGCTCGCGCGGCGTGGACGAGATGAACGCGTTTCGGAGCAGGCTCTTCGGCGCGAGCACGACGAGCGGGAGCGGATCTTTCTGAAGGAGCGCGGCCTGCCGTCTCAGGAGATGAAAGTACTGCGCGGCCGTGGTGCAGTTCGCGACGCGCATGTTGATGTCCGCCGCGAGCTGCAAGAATCGCTCCGGTCGCGCGCTCGCGTGGTCGGGGCCCTGCCCTTCGTCAGCGTGCGGCAGCAGCATGACGAGCGACGGCTGCTGGCCCCACTTCGTCCGCGCCGACAGGACGAATTCGTCGAGCATCACCTGGGCGCCGTTCACGAAATCGCCGTACTGCGCTTCCCAGATGACGAGCCGCTCGGGTGCCTGGATGTTGTAGCCGTACTCGAAGGCGACGGCCCCGTTCTCGCTGAGCGGGCTGTTGTGAATCTCGCACGCAGCCTTCGCCTGCGGCAGATTTTCGAGCGGAGAAAACCGTTTGCCGCTGGCGGCGTCGCGCAGCACGGCGTGTCGATGGCTGAAGGTGCCGCGCTCGGTGTCCTCGCCGGTGAGTCGAATCGGCACGCCATCGGCCAGGATCGACGCAAGCGCGACCTCCTCGGCCGTGGCCCAGTCGATCGTCCGCTCATCGAGCGCGTCGAACGCATGCCGGCGGCGATCGCGCGGACGCTCGAGCTTGCGATTGACCTGAAAGCCCTCGGGCACGACGAGCAGACCGCCGTTCAACTCGCGGAGCCGGTCGATCGGAACCGAGGTCGACGCGCGCGCGGCCGTCCCGGGCGCGGCTACGACCGGCGTCGGCTCGACCAACTGCTTTTCCGGATCGAGCGTCTCGAACTTCTGCTGCAGCGCCGCAAGCTTCCGATCGAGCATCGCGCCGGCGCGCGACTCGTCAATCACGCCTCTCGACGCCAGCCTTGTCGCCCAGACCTGCCGGACCGTGGGCATTGCGGCGATCTTGCGGTACATCAGCGGCTGCGTGAACCCAGGCTCGTCGCCTTCGTTGTGACCGTACCGGCGATAGCCCACGAGGTCGATCAGGAAATCGCGCTTGAAGCGCTCGCGGTACGCCAACGCGAGACGCGCGACAGCGATGCACGCTTCAGGATCGTCAGCGTTGACGTGCACGATCGGAATCTTGAACCCGCGCGCGACCCCGCTCGGGTACAGCGTGCTCGTCGAGTCCTCGGGATCGGTCGTGAAGCCGATCTGATTGTTCGCGATGATGTGGATCGTGCCGCCGGTCGTGTAGCCCTGGAGCCGATGCAGATTGAGCGTCTCGGCGACGACCCCTTGCCCGGGAAACGCGGCGTCACCGTGAATCAGAATCGGCAGCACTTTGCGTGGATCGAAGACCGGCGCACCGGGGCGGCTCGCGTCGGTGCCGGCCGCGCGCGCCATGCCCTCGAGCACCGGATCGATGGCCTCGAGATGGCTCGGGTTCGGCGGCATCGAGACGACGAGCGCGACTTCAGCACCACCTTCGACCGCGCGCGACGCGCCCAGGTGGTACTTCACGTCACCCGCCCACTTCAGGCCTTCGATGGCGAGCGCGTTGCGAACGGGATCCTTGAACTCGGCAAGGATCTGCTCGTACGGCTTGCCGAGCACGTGCGCCATCACGTTCAGCCGCCCGCGGTGCGCCATGGCGACGAACGCCTCGCGCATCCCGGCCTCGGCGGCTTCAGTGATGAGCTCGTCGAGAATCGGCACGAGCATGTCCACGCCTTCGATCGAAAAGCGCGTCTTGCCTGGAAACGTGCGATGTAAGAACTTCTCAAACGCTTCGACGTCCATCAGTCGATCGAGCAGCGCGACCGGATCGATGGGATCGGCCGGCGCGCGATAACGGCCGGTCTCGATCGCTTCGCGGAGCCAGTAGCGTTCCTCGGGGACGAAGATGTGCGCGAAATCGTAGCCGGTCGTGCCGCAGTAGATGCCCCGCAACCGTTCGACGACTTCAGCCATCGACCGCGCACCGTCCGCCACAGGACCGGAGACGAGACTTGCCGGCAGCGCGCGGAGATCGTCTTCGGTCACATGATGCGTCGCCGCGTCGAGCGCGGGATCGCCGAGCTGCCGCTCGCCGAGCGGATCGATCGTCGCGGCCAGGTGGCCGTAGCGGCGGATCGACTGCGCCAGGTTCACGGCGCCGACGACGACCGCGGTTCCACGGGGTTCCAGGACGTTTCCGGAGGTCCCAGAAGATGCGCTGGTTCCGGGCGTCCATGTACGGAACAGCTCGCGCGCCGAGGCGTCCACCGACAGCGGATCGCGCCGGAAGCGCTCGTAAAGCTCCTCAACGTAAGCCTCGTTGACGCCCTGAAAGTCTGATCGCGCAGCCATATCTCGTGTTCCCGAAAGTCCCCCGGACTATCGATCATATTCGACTTTCGAAAGTCGAAAAGTCGGGAGGGCGAGAGGACAGAGGGCAGAGGGCAGAGGGCAGAGGGCAGAGGGCGAAAGATTAGACCACACTCACTTCTCGACTTCTCGACTTCCCGACTTCCCGACTTCCCGACTTTCAAGTGTCTACAGTCCCGGTTCCGTCATCTTCTGCGGATCCACCCACGCGTCGAACTGCTCGGCCGTGAGCAGGCCGAGCGCCATCGCCGCCTGTTTGAGGGTCGTCCCGTCCTTGTGCGCCTTCTTGGCGATCTTCGCGGCGTTGTCGTAGCCGATGTGCGGGTTGAGCGCGGTGACGAGCATGAGACTGCGCTGGAGGTTGTCCTGAATGCGCGGAAGGTTCGGCTCGATGCCGGCGGCGCAGAACCGCTCGAAGTTCGTACACGCGTCGGCGAGCAAGCGCAGGCTCTGCAGCACGTTGTGAATGATCACGGGCTTGAAGACGTTGAGCTCGAAATTGCCCGACGCGCCGCCGATGCCGACCGCCACGTCGTTGCCCATTACCTGCACGGCGACCATGGTGAGCGCTTCGGACTGCGTCGGGTTCACTTTGCCTGGCATGATCGAGCTGCCGGGCTCGTTCTCGGGAATCAGGATCTCGCAGAGTCCGGCGCGCGGACCGGAGGCGAGCCACCGCACGTCGTTCGCGATCTTCATGAGCGACGCCGCCAGCGTCTTGAGCGCGCCGTGGAGCGCGACGAGCGGCTCGTGGCCGGCGAGCGCCGCGAACTTGTTCGGCGCGGTCTTGAACGGCAGCCCGGTGATCGCCGCGATGCGATGCGCGCTCCTATTGGCGAACTCCGGATGCGTGTTGAGACCCGTGCCGACGGCCGTGCCGCCGAGCGCGAGCTCGTAGACGGCCGGGAGCGCGCTCTCGATCGCGCCCCATGACAGATCGATCTCGGCCACCCAGCCGGAAATTTCCTGCCCGAGCGTGAGCGGCGTCGCATCCTGCAAGTGCGTGCGGCCGATCTTGACGATGTCCGCGAAGGCGGCGGATTTCCGGTCGAGCGTGTCGCGGAGCCGCAGCACGGCGGGACGAAGCCGGTTGACAACTTCCTCTGCGGCCGCGATGTGCATGGCCGTCGGAAACGTGTCATTCGACGACTGCCCGCGATTCACATGGTCGTTCGGATGCACGGGTTTCTTGCTGCCGACCACGCCCCCCGCGAGCTCGATCGCGCGGTTCGAGATCACCTCGTTCGCGTTCATGTTCGTCTGCGTGCCGCTGCCGGTCTGCCAGACAAACAGCGGGAAGTGATCGTCGAGCTTGCCGTCGATGACCTCATCGGCGGCTTTGACGATCAGATCGACCGTCGACGGCGAGAGCGTGCCGAGCTCCCCGTTGGCGAGCGCGGCGGCCTTCTTGAGGATGCCGAGCGCCCGGATCATCGGCCGCGGAAAGTGCTCGGCGCCGATGCTGAAATGATGGAGCGACCGCTCCGTCTGCGCGCCCCAATAGCGATCAGATGGGACGGCGATCTCGCCCATGCTGTCGGATTCGGTGCGCGTGGCGGCGGTTCGGCCGGCGGGGCCCTGATGGTCGCTCATGTTCAAGCATCTTACTGCGGCCGATGGCGGATGCCGATTTCGCATTGCCGCCTGCGCGCTCCTTGTTGATAATCACCTCGCCTGTCCTCTCGGAGAAGTCTCGTGCGGCGTGTGATTCGAGTGTTGCTCGGCGCGGTGCTGGTCCCTGGTCTGGCCGCGTCCGCGGCCTCCGCGCAAGTGTCGTTTCTGACCCCGGCCGACGCGCCGCAAGCCTCGGCGCCGCAGGCCACGACTACCCCGCCGCCCGCGCAGGCGAACGAGCCGTCGCTTGCCGGGCGCCTGCTTCGCGACGTCGGCGGCGACTATAAGAACTTCTTCTCGGTCGAGAACGCATGGATCCTGGGCATCGGCGGCGGCGCCGCGCTCGCCGTCCATCCTGCGGACCAGTCCGTCGCCGAACACTTCCAGGCGGAGAACCTGACGCTCCACGGCGGCGAGGTGTGGGGATCGGCGCTCTTCCAGATGCCGATGGCCGTGACGTGGTGGGTCGCTGGCGCCGCCGCAGGCAGTGACAACCAGGCCGCGACGGGCCGCGACCTGCTGCGCGCGCAGATTCAGGCGGTCAGCTGGACGTACGCGATCAAGCTCGCGACGAACCGCACGCGCCCGAACGGAGATCCTCACTCGTTTCCGTCGGGCCACGCGTCCGCGTCGTTTGCCACCGCGATGGTGTTGCAGGAACACTTCGGATGGAAGGCCGGCGTGCCGGCATTCGCGGCCGCGGGCTATACCGCGTACTCGCGTTTGGCCGGCAACGATCACTGGACCAGCGACGTCGTCTTCGGCGCGGCGGTCGGGATCGCGTGCGGCCGGACGGTCACCGTGCACATGGGCCGCGTACTGATCGCTCCGGTCGCGTTGCACCACGGCGCTGGCATCTTCGTGACCGTCATCGACCGGCCATGAGGCGAGTGACGCTCGCTGTCGTTCTCGCGTTGCTCGCGTGCGCCCGCGTGGCCGACGCGCAATCAAGCGACGATCCGCAGCCTTCCCCATCGCAGGCGACGTCGCGCGCTGGCCTCATCGAACAGGCGCAGGACGCGAAGGCGCAGAAGCTCACGCCCGCCGAGCCGGGCAAGGCAGAAAAGTACGTCACCGATCTGTCGGAGATCATGCTCAGCGGCCAGATGCACTGGCATCCGTTCTGGCAAAGCGCGTATGCCGGCGGCGGTTTCACGATCGGCGCCGGCTACATGCGGTTCGTGAGCCCGTACAACTTTCTCGACGTGCGCGGCAGCTTTACGCCGTCGGGATACAAGCGCGTCGAAGCCGAATTGATTGCGCCCGGACTTTTCGGCCAGCGCGGGACGCTGTCGGTCCTCGGCGGTTGGCGCGAAGCCACGCAAGTCGGCTTCTACGGATTCGGCATGTCATCGGCCGTCGGCGATCGCGCGAACTACGGGTTCACGCAGCCGTACGCGTCCGCGCTGCTCGAAGTATTTCCGGTGCGTAATGCGTTCTTGCTGCGCGGCGGCCTCGAGGTCTCGCAGTGGAAGCAGCAGGCCGGTGCGGGCGACGTGCCGTCGGTCGATCAGGTGTACACGCCCGCCACGCTGCCCGGCCTCGGCACGCAGCCGATCTACTGGCATTCGCAAGGCACGATCGGCGTCGATTCGCGGCCGGCGCGCGGTTACGCGCGGCGCGGCGCGTTCTACGGCGTGACGATTCACGATTTCACCGATCCAGACGCGCGCGCGGGCTTCAATCAAGTCGACTACGAAGCAATCCAGCACATCCCAATCCTTCGCGACACGTGGGTCGTCTCACTCCACGGCTGGGCGCAGACGACCTATCAAAAGGAGGGGCAGCAGATTCCGTTCTTCATGATGCCGTCGATCGGCGGCGGCTCGGACCTGCGCGCGTACGCGAGCTGGCGCCTACGCGACCTGAACAGCCTCGTCCTGCAAGCCGAGTGGCGTGTGATGGTCAATCGCTACCTCGACATGGCGCTCTTCTACGACGCCGGCAAAGTCGCCGCGAAACGCACCGATCTCACGCTCGCGAACATGAAGAACGATGTCGGCCTCGGATTCCGGCTGCACGGCCAGCTCGCCACGCCGCTGCGCATCGAGTTCACGCACGGCAGCGAGGGATTCGGACTCGTCCTCTCGGCGTCTCAGGCCTTTTGATGCGCGTCCGCACGTCCATCGCCGCGTTCGTCGTCCTGGTCGCCGCGGGCGCACTCGTCGCAACCGCCGGACCGAAGTTCTACGACGACGACCCGATCGCCCGCGAGCCGGAGAGCCGAAGTGCCGCCGGCGCCAAACTGCTCGATTACTCGTTGTTCTACGAATACGCCGCCAACCTCTTCGTCGAGGCCAATCGACAGCCGTCCAACCGGCGCGCGGGCAACATCAACACGATCGACGAGGTTCCGGACTCGAGCTGGTTCGAGAATCGCATCGGTGCTGACGCGATCACGGTTGAGCGTCTGACGCGCGGTCCGAACGTCGGGCCGCCGCCCGCGTCCGACAAATGGACGCTGCTGCGCGAGAAATCGGCCGGCACGAATCCCGGCTTTACCGCGCGCGACGCCAACGGTCAGACGTGGTTCCTGCAATTCGACGCGCCCGAATCTCCCGAAGCCAGCACGGGCGCCGTCGAGGTGATGACGAAGCTCTTCTGGGCGCTCGGCTACAACCAGGTCGAGACATTCATCACGAGCGTCGATCCGGCCAAGATCGAGATCGATCCGAAAGCGACCATGAAGCGCCCGTCGGGCGCCCGCACGCCATTCACGCACGAAGACGTCACGCAAATCCTCGAGCGCGCCGCCCGCAACACCGACGGCACGTATCGCGCGTCAGCGGGCCGGCTGCTCACCGGCACCGTGCTCGGACCGTTCCGGTACTCGGGCACGCGCTCGGACGATCCGAACGATCTCGTTCCGCATGAGGATCGGCGCGAGCTGCGCGCGCTGCGGGTGTTTGGCGCGTGGACCAATCTCGTCGATCTCAAAGCCGGCAACACGCTGGACGTGCTCGTGGACCGCAACGGACGCCAGATCGTGAAGCACTACATGCAGGACGTCGGCTCGAGCCTCGGCATGGCGAACAACGAGCACGAGTGGGACATGGGCTGGGAGTACTTCTACGACCAGCCCGCGAGCCGAAAGCGGTTGTACACGTTCGGCTTCGCGTTGAGTCCGTGGCAGACGATGCCGTACACGGAGTATCCGTCCGTCGGCCGCTTCGAAGGCGATCGCTTCGATCCGACCACATGGAAGCCGCAGACGCCGATCCAGCCATATATCGAGATGCGCGCTGACGATGCGTTCTGGGCGGCGAGGCGCGTGATGGCGTTCAACGACGAGCTGATTCGCGCGGCGGTCCACACGGGCCAATACAGTGACGCGTCGGCGGAGTCATATCTCGCGTCCGTGCTGATCAAACGCCGCGACGCCGTCGGCCGGGCGTACCTTCCGGCGATCAACCCGATTGTCAATCCACGCCTGGAGGCCGACGGCACGTTGTCGTTCGATAACGCTGCCGTCGCCGCGGGATTCGCCGACGCCCCGACCGCCTATCACGCCGCGTGGCTGCGCTTCGACAACACCACCGGCGCCACGACGCCGATCGGCGACACGCAGAGCGCATCGGCGCCTATACGCGCGCCAAACAATTTCCCCAACACGATTGGCGCGTTCGTCGAGGTCGACATTCGCGCCGACAGCACCACACATCCGGCGTGGCAACAACCAATCCGCGCGTTCTTCCGGCGGACGAGCGAGGGCTGGACACTTGTCGGCCTCGAGCGCCTGCCGTGACGGAAGACAAAGGCCTCGTCGAGCGTCTGCTCTCCCCCATCGCCGACGTACGACGCGGCGAAGCGGCCAGCGCGCTGCTGCTCATGCTGACGATGTTCCTGATTCTGGCGGGGTACTACCTGCTGAAAACCGCGCGGGAGATCTTCATCCTCAGCGAAGGCGGCGCCGAGATCAAGAGCTACTCGTCAGCCGGTCAGGCATTGCTCCTGCTCGTGATCGTCCCGGCGTACGGCGCGTTCGCCTCGCGCGTCAACCGCAAGCGGCTCACGCAATTTGTGACGCTGTTCTTCGCACTCAATCTCCTGCTCTTTCTCGCCGCGCTCGCGGCGCATGTGCGCATCGCCATCGTGTACTTCCTCTGGGTCGGCGTCTTCAACGTGATGGTGATCTCGCAGTACTGGGCGTTCGCCAACGATCTCTACACGGAGGAGCAGGGCAAGCGGCTGTTTCCGCTCATCGGCATCGGGAGCAGCCTCGGCGCCTGGGTCGGATCGATTCGCGCGGGCACGCTCATCGACCAGTCGGGACCGTGGCGGCTCCTCGCGGGCGCGGTGGCGATTCTCGTCGTCTGCGCGATCCTCGCTGGCGTGATCGATCGCGTGGCGGGACAGAGCGCGCCGGCGCGGACAAAGCAGGCGGACGAAAAGCTCGTCTCCGGCAAGAGCGGCTTCAGCATGGTGCTGGCGGATCGCTATCTGATGCTCATCGCCGTGCTGGTGCTGCTCCTCAACGTCGTCAACACCTCAGGCGGGTACCTGTTCGACCGCTACGTCACCGAGACGGCCGACAGGATGTTCGGCGCGAACGCCGACGCCGCGCGGCAGCAGTTCATCGGCCAGACGTACAGCAGCTATTTCGGGTATGTGAACCTGGTCGGTTTTCTGCTGCAAACGTTCGTTGTCTCGCGCGTGTTCAAGTTCCTCGGCGTCGCGCGCGCGCTCTTCATCCATCCTGTCGTCGCGCTCGTCGGCTACGTGGGCATGCTGCGCGCGCCGTCGTTCGAATTCATTCGAGCGCTGAAAATCGCGGACAACAGCATCGACTACTCGCTCGGCAACACGACGAAGCAGGCGCTGTGGCTGCCGACGAGCCGCGAAGCGAAGTACAAGGCGAAGCAGGCGGTCGACACATTCTGTGTCCGCGCGGGCGACGTGCTGCAGGCGGGCGTCGTCTATTCGGGTGAGCTCTTGTCGTTCGGCATCACCGCGTTCGCCGCGCTCAACATCGTCTTCACGCTGGCGTGGCTCGCGATCGTACGCGGGCTGCAGCGCACGCTTGCAACACGGGCGTCAGAGAACTTCTGACGCGCTACCGGACCGCGACGCGAAGGTCCTGAGTCTTCTTGGCGCCGTCGGTCAGCGTCACCCGCATCGACGCGCCCGCCAGCTCCTTGAGAAACTCTGGATCGTACTGCGTGCCAGACTCGAAGTCGGTGACGGCGGCGATCATGTAATCGCCCGGCGGGATATTGCGGAACGTGTAATGACCGTCGCCGCTCGCGCGGGTCGTCTGAATCCGCCGCGATCCGGGCTGCCAGAACCGGTTGTCGGTCGAGACGGCGAGAATCGTGTACTCGGACATCGACTTGCCGGACGAGTCGATCAATGTGCCGGACAGCTCGGTCATGCGATCGGTGAACGTGAGCGTCGCGCCGGCGAGATCCTGATCGCCGGTGAACTCGAGCGGGATGTCGAGCGTGTCCTGGCCGTTGACGATCGACGATTTCAGCACAATGGGGTTGGTGTTCTGACCCCCAGGCTGGTTGATCGACGCGCGCAGAATCCAGCGGCCCGGCGGAACGCTGTCCAGCGAAAAATGGCCGTCGGTTCCGACCGTCGCCGACGGCGCCGGACCGATCGACATCGTCTGGGCCGCCGGCGCTTGCTGCAGCGAGACGATCACGCGCGAGCGCGAGAGATCCGGCACGACCTGCGTGTCGAACATCACGTGGCCCGCGATCGATTTGCCCGGCGCCAGCGTGATCACAATCGGCGTCTGCTCCGATTGGCCGTCGACGGTGACGACGGCGCGGCCCCACAGGCGAGGGACGTCGTTCTCAGACGGCTGCGCGCCGCGTCCGACGACGACTGGCGCGCCGTTGGGCCCGATCGGCATGCCGTTGACCATCGCGAAATTCTGCTGCGGCATCGTGTACGCGTAGAGCGTGTACTGGCCGGGCGCCAGGTTGCGCAGCGTGAATCGCCCGTCCTGCCCGACGCGCGTGCTCGGCGATCCATTGCCCGCCAGCGCCGGATCGCTCGCCACGCTCGTGATTTGCACGACACCGCTCTGCGGCATGCCGGCGACCGATCCCTGTACGTTGCCGGCGCGCACGTACTGCACGGAGACGTCGACGCCTGACTTTTCCTCGCCGGCACTGACGCTGACGTTGATTGCGCCGGCCACCGACGTCGCGCTGGGATAGTACGTTGGCGCGTATCCTGCCGGCGCCTCGCCCGGCGCCAGCAAGGTGATGGGCACGCTCACCGTCACCGGCTGCCCGGGCGTCCCGCCCTGCAGGTTCGCAGCGGCCACCGCGGCCTCAACGGTCTGAATGTCGCCGAGCATGCGGTCGATCGTGATGTCCGACTGGTTCTGCGTCGCGGCGACGATGTAGTCGCCCGGCTGCAGGCCGAACATTCGGTACACGCCGCGATCGTCGGTGTTCGCGTAGCCGTTCGACTGAAGGCGCCTGAAGCCGGACGATGTGTCGTAGCGCATCGCGCGGACTTGCGCGTTGATGAGCGGCTCGCCGTCCTCGCCCGTGATCATGCCTGTGATCACGCCGCCGCGCTGCATCGGCACTTTGATCGAAATCTTCTGGCCGTCGCCGAGCACGATTGTCGAGCCGGGCCGGTTGTATTTCTTCTGGCCGTACGACGTCGCCAGGTACTGATCGCGCGACACGGACACGGTGTACTCGCCGGCCGGCACTTTGTCGAACGAGAAATTGCCTTGCGCGTCGGTGATGAGCGTGCGCTGCAGCGACACGCCATTGACCTGCGCGCCGTTGACCATCATCACGTTCTGTCCGGACACGTTGATCGCGTTCGGCGCGTTCAGACCCCGCCCGCCACGTCCGCCCGCGGCTCCGGTCGGGGCGTTAGCGCTGGCGCCTTGCCCTGCCGGCGATGCCGATGTCGCGACACCGCCAAGATTGACGCGAGCCTTCGCGAGCGGTCGGCCGGTGTCGGCGGCCATGACCGCCCCGCTGATGGCGCCGTTCCCGACGGGAACCGTACGGGTGCGCTGTTGATTCGGATCGCGCGGCGCGCCAATCTGGCTCCCGAGGACGCCAGCGGGCGCCGCGGGCGGCGACGGTGGAGGCGGCGGCACCTGCCGGGCGCCGAGCGCCACCGGCAGGACGAGGGACCCGAGCGCAAGTGCGACAAGGAGCTTCCGAGACATAAGGGGAGTCCTCAAGAACGAGGTCCGACCATTTTGACACCGGACCTGCGCTCCCGGTTGGCTATGGCACAGTGGACCGGCAGTCTTCGTCCAAGATAAGAAGGAACCGTGTCCGAAACGCTCCGCTCGTTCCGTCGAAACGCCGTCCACGTGCGTCAGGCCCTGGACCTGCTCCAAAGCGAGGCAGGCCGGCTGCAGGTCGACGCCGGCTATCTGACTGACGAAGGGCTGCTCGACCGTTACAAGCGGCTGTCGATTCCCGTGCGCCGGGCGCTCAATCCCGGCGATCGCGCGTCATTTGATCAGGCGCTCAACGCGCTCGCGACCGATCCGGGAATCCAGCGCGAAACGCTCGAGCCGGTGACGCGAGCCTGGCGGCAGTTACAGCAGGAACTCGACAGCCAGGTGGGACTCGGCGGCGCGCGGGTGGCACGGCGCAAGATCCTCGCGGGGTGGCTCGACGCGGCGGCGTTCTACGACAAGCTCGATCGCGATCGTGCCTACGATCACCTCATCGATCAGTGGGGCAAAGCCGCCGAGGGCATCGGCGCGCAGCTCATGGAAGACGCCGCGCGCGTCATCGTCGAGCTCGACGAGCAGGCGGCCGCAGCACTCGGCGAGCCGGTGATCCTGCCGCCGCCGCCGAAGACACCGCCGCCGCCGCCGGATCCGAAAGAGCGTTGGTGGGCGAGGTTGTTGAGAAGACGATGATCGGCGATCGGCGATCGGCGAACGAAAAGCAATCGATTAGGGGGGCATCGGATCGGTTAGGGGGCGATCGGATCGATTAGCGGGCGATCGGATCGGTTAAGGGGCGATCGGATCGGTTGAGTGGGAGAATCTGCCACGCGGCGTGCGCGTCGCATTTGCAGATTCCGCCACCTGCCTTCGACGTGCGGCCGTGTTCGTTGCCGTCGACGTGCCGCGACGCTGGCGCGGGTTTTGCCCCATCACCGGCCATGACGCCGGATGAACTTCGGGCGCGGCTGGGTGCGTTTGCCGTCCGCGTCGACGCGTTCGCGGCGCCGTTGTTGGCGTCGGTGGCCACGCGCAACGCGGCCGACCAGCTGATGCGCGCGTCGTCCGCGGCCGCGTCGAATCACCGCGCCGCCGGCCGGGCGCGGTCCCATGCGGAGTTCACCGCGAAGATCGGCACGGCGCTCGAGGAAGCCGATGAGGCACTGGCCTGGCTGGAACACCTGGTGGCTTGCCAACGCGTCACGCCCGAGGCCGCGGCTCCGATCATCGCCGAAGCGGCGCAGTTAGTCAGGATTCTGGGCAGGTCGTCCGCCACGGCGCGCCGCAACGAAGCGGAGCGCAAGCGATCACCGGCGACACGTCGTGTCAGACGATAGGCCGATCGATGATCGATGATCGGTGATCAACGATCGATGATCCGATTGCCGATCCGATTGCCCGTTCACCGATAGCTTTTCGATCGCCGATCGCCAATCAGCGATCGCCGATCATCGGAACATGTTTTTCGCCACGAACCACACGTTCGCCGGCCGTTCCGCGAGCCGCCGCATGTACCACGGAAACCAGTACTCGCCGTAGCTGATGAGGCAGCGCGTGCGAAGGCCCTGCTTGCCGAGCTGGAGCTGGCGCGCGGTCTGGATGCCGTAGAGCATCGCGAACTCGTAGCGGCTCGTCGGGATCTTGCGCTCGGCGATGACGGCCTGCAGTTTTTCCTGAAGCGCGACGTCGTGCGTCGCGATGTGGAGCAGCGCGCCGGGCTTGGTGTTGTCGTCCTGCAGCAAACGCGAGGCGAGCTTGAAGTAGTTGGCGTCGACGTCGGCCTTGTTTGGATACGCCACGGACGGCGGCTCGAGGTACGCGCCTTTGACGAGCCGAATCGCGGAACCGAGCGGCACGAGACCTTCGAGGTCCTTCTCGGTGCGAAACAGATACGCCTGAATCGCGATGCCGACTTTGTCCGAGTGCTCGCGCAACCGCTTGAAGAGGGTGATTGTGCCCTCGACGTACGGCGAGCTCTCCATGTCGAGCCAGAAGAAGCTCTTCGTCGACTCGCACTTCTTGAGCAGACCGAGACAGTATTTGAAACAGACGTCAGGATTTTGGTCGTAGCCGAGCTGCGTCGGCTTGACCGAGACATGCGCGTCGATGCCGGCCGCCTGAATCAGATCGGCCACGCGCATGTAGTGATCGGAGACGTCCTTCGCTTCTTCGATGCGCGTGATGTTCTCGCCGAGCCGCGTGAGGATCGTGCCAAGGCCCGAAGGTTTCAGGGCCTTGGCCGCCTCAATCGCGTCTTCGACCGTCTCGCCGGGCATGAACTTCACGACGGATCGCCGGACGAACTTCGTCTTCATCGCCCGATCGCGCATCCACGGATTCGTGGACGCCCACAACAACGACTTGCGCATCACGCTCATCGACTTTTGTTGCCTCTCGGTCCAGCTATAGCTTCGAACGAGCCTCGTCGGGGTCAGGCCCGGCTAACGCCATCGGGGCCAGACCTCGCTCAGTCCGAACTTCCAACTTTTGGCTTCTAACTTCTAGCTTGTCCTAGTTCGTGCCCCCGCCGCCCGGTGCCGTCAGCGGCTTCACGGCGCCGCGATGGCACGTGTAGCACGTGACCTTCGACTGGCCAGCGGGCGGCGGTGTGCCGACGTCCTTCAGGAAGTCGTCGTTGATCGCCATCGTCATCTTGATCATCTTGCGGGCGGTGGCCTTCTCGGGCTTGTCATCCTTGGCGCGATCGGCCTGAGTGCCGACGTGGCAGTGATCGCACATCACGCCGAGGCCCGCCGTGAACGTTCGCATGAGCGCGACGACCTCTTGCTGGGTCATGTCTTTCGGCAGGACCTGCAGGTTCGTCGGCGCCTGGGCCTGGCCGCCTGCGAGCCCGGCGGGCGGAGTCGCCGCCTGCGGCGTGGCGCGAACGACCACGGCAATGAGGAAGGCACACATAAGTACGCTGAGCCCGATCGTCTGACGCATTTCTGTCCTCCTTCGAGGGACGCTGAAAAAGTCTATTCGAAAACGGCCGTGGGCACGACCCGGACGAATTCGCCGCGCTGAAGGAGCTCCCGGCCCTTGCCGCCGCGGCCGGTGACGCCGTACTTCGCGGTGCTGATGGTCTGTTCGGCGCCCCTCGTCGTCTCGACCGTGAGGAGGTCGCGGTCGCCGCTCGAGGCGATGAAGCCGAGGAGCCGGTCATCCTGCTTCTGGAGTTTGATGAGGATCACGCCGCGGCCCGGGCCGCCGAGAAAGTTGATCTCGTCCACCTTGCAGAGCATGGCACGCGCCTGGCGCGTGGCGGCGATGACGATCTCGGCGCCGGTGACTTTCGCGACGCCCACGATCTCGGCGCCTTCCGCGACGCGCGCGAACTTGCGCCCTGCGCGCGTGCTCGGCTCGACGAGCGGCTCGAGCGAAAAACGCAGACTGTACCCGTCGCTCGTCACGGCCAGCGCGTGCACGGGCGGCGGCGGCGGCTCGGCGTCGGGTTTCGCGGGCGCCTGGCCCTTGATGTCGCCGACGGTTCGCGCGTCGAGGCTCAGGGCCGCGACGACCTTCTCGCCGTCCTTGAATTTGAAGAGACTCTGGATCGGCTCGCCGTACCCGGTCGACGCGGGCACTTCCGCGATGCGTGTGGTGTAGGCCACGCCGAAGTTCGTGAAGAACACGGCCGTCGCGCGCGTGCTGCCGGGCACGATCGCGAGCACCGCGTCGCCCTCGCGCAGCCGCGTCGATCCGACGTCCTTTACTTCCTTCTGCCGCTTCACCCACCCGTCGCGCGTGACGATGACGACGTTGTCTTCTTCGATGATGAAGTCTTCGGCGGTGTAGTCCTCTTCAGGCACTTCGCCCGTAATCTCGGATCGCCGCGCGTCGCCGTACTTCTTCTGGATCTCTTCGATCTCCTGGCGAACGATCTTCCAGAGGTCGGTCTCGCGCTTCAGCAGGCCGCCGATCTCCCGCGCGCGCTTTCGCTTCTCCGCCAGCTCGTTCTGGATGACGAGGATCTCGAGGCGCGCCAGGCGATAGATCTTGAGCTCGAGGATCGCGTCGGTCTGCCCGGCGTCCAGCTTGAAGCGCGCCATGATCTTCTCGGCGGCGTCGGCCTTGCCGTCCGACTTGCGGACGATCTTCAGAATCTCGTCCAGCGCGTCGAAGATGAGCTCGAAGCCTTCGAGGATGTGGATGCGCGCTTTGAGCGCCTCGAGTTCGTGCTTGAGCCGCGCGCGGACCACGTCGAGGCGGAAGTGCAGGAACTGCCAGAGGATCTCGTGCAGACCGAGGCGCTCGGGCTTGCCGACGAGCGCGTTCTCGGTCGGAATCAGGCACGTGAGGTTGACCGGAAAATTCGACTGGAGCGGCGTGTGCTTGTAGAGATACGCCATCACCATGCGCTTGTTCGCGTCGGGCTTCAGCTCGAGCGCGATGCGCACATCGTCGGTCGAGAGATCCTTGACGTCGACGAGGTGCGGCAGTTTGCGCGAGAGTGCGATGTCGGCGATGCGCTCGACGAGCGTGGCCTTGTTGACGGTGTACGGGACGCTGGTGATGTAGATCGTCTTGCTGCCGCGCGCGACCGGGCCTTCTTCCCAGGTGCTGCGGATGCGAATCGTGCCGGATCCGGTCTTGTAGAGGTCGCGGATCTCCTGCGGCGTGTTCATCAGCTGGCCGCCGGTCGGAAAATCCGGACCCTTGATGAACTTGCAGAGCTGCGCACTCGAGAGCTCGAGGTCGGCGTCGATCATCTTGACGAGCGCCGTGCACACCTCGCCGAGGTTGTGCGGCGGGATGTTCGTGGCCATGCCGACGGCGATGCCTGTCGCGCCGTTCACGAGCAGATTCGGAATGCGCGCGGGCAGGACGACGGGTTCTTCTTTGGTGCCGTCATAGTTCGGACGGAACGCGACCGTCTCTTGATCGATCTCGCTGAGCAGCTCGTCGCTCACCCGCGCGAGGCGGCACTCGGTGTACCGCATCGCCGCCGCGTTGTCGCCGTCGAGCGATCCGAAGTTGCCCGAGCCGTCGATGAGTGGGTAACGCAGCGAGAACGGCTGCGCCATGCGGACGAGCGTCTCGTAGAGCGCGGCGTCGCCATGCGGGTGGTAGTTGCCCATCACGTCGCCGACGACCTTCGCGCATTTGCGATGCTTCGCGTCGGCGGTCAGGTTCTGCTGCCACATCGTGTAGAGGATGCGGCGCTGGACGGGCTTGAGCCCGTCGCGCACGTCCGGCAGCGCGCGCGACGTGATGACCGAGAGCGCGTAGTTGAGATAACGCGTCTGCGCCGCTTCGTGCAACGTGACACGCTCTTCGTTCGAGCCGCCGCTCGATCCTCCGCTCCCGCCGCCCGCGCCGCCACCGCTCCACCCGCCCGCCGGGCGCGTGATGACGTTCGATTCATCCATCCGATCGAAGAGCGACGGCGACTTCGACTTCCGCTTGGCCACGGTGGGATTGTAGTACGGGCCAAGAGCAATCAACCACAAGGGCCACGAAGTCGGAACAGAAGGCTGAATCGAAGGCGCGGGTGCGATGATCAGGTGCCGTCCTGTCCGAATCTTCGTGGGCTTCGTGGTGAAGCATTGAACTTTCTGCAATGCGGCAGCGGAGAAGACGTTGCATTTTCTGCAATACCCGGCAGAAGACCGAGGAAATTCAGCGTCAAACCTGGCTCGCAGGTTGCAAGACCTGGGGCCATGCTCGTCAAGCCGCGCGTGCTCGCAGAAACGGTGATCGGCTGCGCCATCGACGTCCATCGCGCCCTCGGGCCAGGCCTGCTCGAGTCAGCATACGAGGCGTGCCTCGCGCACGAGCTGACCCTGCGCGATATTCCGTTTCGCCGTCAGGTACCGGTTCCAGTCGTGTTCAAGGGCATCCGCCTTGACTGCGGCTACCGCGTCGACTTTGTGGTCGATGACGAGATCCTGGTCGAATTGAAGAGCGTCGAATGCCTGTCGCCCCTTCATCACGCTCAAGTCCTGACCTACTTGAGGCTTCTCGGGGTGTCACAGGGCCTCTTGATCAATTTCAATGTGCGCCGTCTCGTCGACGGTCTCCGCAATCTTCTCGGTTGACTCTGATTAAATTAATTACAATCACGCCAACCTGATTGCCCCCGGCCTCGTCCAATCCGGGCGAGACCATGCCGCCGCGCCAGAAGCACGACCTCGACCGCCTGCTCCCCCTCCGCCCCGTCGCGTTCCAGATCCTCCTCTCGCTCGCCGACGGGGAGCGCCACGGATACGGCATCACTCGGGACATCGCGAGTCGCACGTCCGCGCGGATGCGCCTCGAGCCGGGCAACCTCTACCGGTCGCTCAAGGCCATGCTCGACGATGGCTTGATCGACGAGTCGGAGCGGCGGCCGGCGCCAGATCTTGACGATGAGCGGCGGCGGTACTACCGGATCACGACATTGGGCCGGCGCGTCGCCGTCGCGGAAACCGCGCGCCTTGCCGACGTCGTGGCCGAGGCGAGAGCGAAGAAATGGCTCCGCGCGCGCTGACGGTCTATCGCGCGCTTCTGCGCGCGTTCCCGCGCCGGTACCGCGAGCGCTTCGGCGACGACATGACGGACGTCTTCGCCGATCGACTGCGCGAGTCGCGATCGCGCGGCGCGCTCGCCGTCGCGGCCCTGTGGCTGCGGACCGTCATCGACATCGGTCAGCACGCCGCCGCGGAACGCCGCGTCGACCGCCGGCTCACGAGTTCGTCGGGAGGCTTTGTGTCAGGATTTCTGTCGGATCTTTCGATCACCGTTCGCGGCCTCATTCGTCGTCCCGGATTCACGCTGGCCGTGTCGGCGATGCTCGCCGTCGGCCTCGGATTCAACACCGCGCTCTTCGCGGTCGTCCAGAGCGTGCTGCTCCAGCCACTGCCGTACGTGAAACCCGATCGCGTCATGATGTTGTGGACGGGCCGCAATCCCGACGGCACCGGCGGCGTCAACTCGTACGCGGACTATCTCTCCTGGAAAGAGCGGTCGCACAGCTTCGAGTCGCTCGCGGTCTTCAACATCTCATTCGGCACGCTCAGCGGTGACGGCGATCCCGAGGAAGTCGACGGCACGGTCGTATCGCCCGAGTACTTCACGGTTCTCCATCCGCCGATGCGCCTGGGCCGCGGCATCGAGCCCGGCGACGAACAGGTGCCGATCGATGCGGGCCGGCCCATCGTGATCGCGTCGAGCCTCTGGCGCCGCCGCTTCAACGGCGATCCCAACATCGTGGGCAAGAGTTTGACGATCGGCGGACGGCAGCGGCAGATCGTCGGCGTGGTCGGTGAAGGATTCGTCCACCCCGAGCCGTTTTGGGATCCAGCCGCGCAGTACTGGTCGCCGCTTGCGGTCACCGATCAGATGAAGACCGCGCACGGCAACCACTATTTGCGCGCGATCGGCCGACTCACCGACCAGGCGACGGTTTCGAGCGCGCGGGCGGAGATGGATCAGATCGGCCGGGCGCTGATGAGTGAGTACCCGACGTCGAACACGCAATCGGTCGTCGTGTCACCGCTGCATGACGAACTCGTCGGAGACACGCGTCCGCTGCTCCTGTTGTTCTTCGGAGCGCTCGTGCTCGTGTTGTCACTGGCCGTCGCGAACATCGTCAATTTGCTGCTCGCGCGTGTCAGCCGGCGACGCTCGGAGCTCGCGATCCGGTCGGCGCTCGGCGCGAGTCGCGCGCGGTTGATGGCGCAGTTGATCGCGGAAAGCGTGGTCATGGGTCTCGTCGGCGGCGTGATGGGACTCGCATTCGCGGAGATTGGCATCCGTCTGCTGCTCGCCTACGGGACGATCAGCGCGCCAGGACTCGAGCACACCGCGATCAACGCGAGGGTGCTTGGCTTCGCAATCCTGTTGTCGATGGCGACCGGCGCGATCTGCGGCGTACTACCCGCCTGGCGGGTCGTGCGTACACGTTTCTCGAGCAGTCTGAGCGATAAACGCGGATCGTCGGGGCTCGAAGTCTCACGCGCGCGGACGTGGCTGGTGGCGGCAGAGATTGCGCTCGCGCTGCCGCTGCTCGTCGGCGCGGCACTGCTCACGCAAACGCTCATCCGCGAGCAGCGGGTGGACCCCGGCTTCGATGCGTCGCGCGCGCTGCAGTTCCGCGTGACGCTCAGCGACGATCGCTATCCGGGTGTCGCGCCAAAGGCCGCGTTCTTCCGCGAGCTCACGGCCCGACTGACCGCGCTTCCAGGCGCCAGCGCCTCGGGAATCGTCACGAGCCTGCCGCTCGGCGGCCTCAACAACACCGCCGGGTCGTTCGTCTTCGAAGGCACGGATGGCACGCCGCAGGAGATCGGCCTGGGGTTTCGAAGCGCGACCTCGGGATATTTCGCTGCGCTCGGTATTCCGCTTCGCCGCGGCCGGCTCTTCACCGACACCGACGACGACCTCCACTCCATCGTCATCAACGAACGAGCGGCGCATGTCATGTGGGGCGACGCCGATCCGATTGGCCGACGCTTGCACGGCGGCAACCTGACGAGCACGGGCCCGATCACCTGGCAGACGGTCATCGGAGTGGTTGGCGATCTCCGGCACGAGCTGCTCACGCGTCCGCCAAACCCCGAAGTGTTCCAGCCGTACCAGCAGGACGCGTGGGGCACGATGATGGTCGTCACGAGAACGAGCGGCGATCCGGCGAGTCTCGCGACGGGCGCGCGTCAGATCGTGCGCAACCTCGATCCGCGACTCGCGCTCGTCGGATTGGGGCCAGCGAGCGCACTCATCGAGCATCAACTCGCGCGTCCGAAGTTCGGCGTCATCTGTGCGACGCTCTTTGGGACGCTCGGTCTGGCGCTTGCCGCATTCGGCACATTCGCGGTGCTCTCAGTGCTCGTCGCGCAGCGAACGCGTGAGATCGGGATCCGGATGGCGCTCGGCGCCGCGCCCGGTCGCGTGCGCTCGCTCATCTTGCGCGATTCGATCGTCCCGGCGGCCGCTGGATGTGTCGCCGGGGGCATGCTCGCGGCGTGGGCGGTCCGCGGTCTCTCGGCGCAATTGTTCGGCATTACGGCGCGCGACCCCATGACCTTCGTCGTGGTCATCGCGACGCTTCTGCTCGTGACCATCGCCGCCAGCTGGTGGCCGGCACGTCGCGCGATGACGATCGATCCTGTGAAGGCGCTGCGCGCGGATTAGGCGAACGGGCCCTTGCGATATCGCCAGCCATTCAGACTCGGGAAGGTTCCAGCCATCGGCGAACATCAGTGAACTTTTCGGCTGGACGGCGCCTTTCCTTCACGCGCGATGCACGCCTTGACGATCTTCTTGACAAGCGCCGACGGCAGCGGCTTCGCCGCATCGAAGCGAATCGTGCCCTTGCTCACGTCGTAGCCCGCGAGCTCGCGTGCGAATTCGCGAACCAGCCCGCCCGGATAGAACGCGCAGTGCTTCGCGGCGGCGCCCAACCAAACGATCACCCGTCCGTTGTACCGGAAGCCCGGCATCTGATAGCTGATGCACTCCTCGACGCCGGGGGCGGCTGCGTGAATGTCCTTGCGCAATTTCTCGAGGGCCCCGCGTTTGTCCGGGGGCACGTGCGCGAGGTACTCGCCGACAGTCGTCGCCGGACGTGGCGATGCTGAGTTCCGCATACCGTCGAACCCGCGCCAGCGTTACGCGCGCGCGAGCGTCTGCTGCGGGATCAAGCCGATGACCGGGTAGCGATAGTACGTGCCGTCGCTCGCTTTGATCGCGCCGACGATCGGCAGGATGATCGCGGAGAAGAACAAGACGATGCCCGCGACGATCGCGACGGGAATCAGAATGATCGTCAGCGCCAGCGCCACAATCACGCCAATGGACAGGAAGGCGATCACGTTGAGCAGGATCGCCTGCTTGGCGATCGTCGAGATCACCGGCGAGTCCTTCTTCATCATCCAGATGATGATCGGCACCAGCACGCCGCCGAACGGAATGACATAGCCAGCGAGACCCGAGAGATGTGTGATCGCGGCCATGCCGCGCTCTTCCGGGGCGATCGTGATCGTCGTCGTCTCCATGGGACGCCTCAGTTCTGCCAATCGGCAATGAAGATGTTCGTGTCGGTGCCGTTGGTATCGTGGCGATTCGACGCGAACACCAATTTCTTCCCGTCCGGGGAAAACATTGGAAAACCGTCGAATGTCTCGTTATACGTCACCTGCTCCAGCCCGGTTCCGTCGAGGTTCACGAGGAACAAGTCGAAATTGCGCTGCGCGGGATCCTTCATGTTCGACGCAAAGATGATGCGCTTGCCGTCGGGCGTCCAGTACGGCGCCCAGTTGGCCTTGCCGAAGTGCGTGACCTGCCGCAGGTTGCTGCCGTCCCGATTCATCACGTAGATCTCGAGCGACGTCGGCCGCCACAGCGCCTTCTTCAGCAGCGTGTAGAAGTCGTCGAGCTCCGGCCCTTTCGCCGGATGGTAGCCGCGAAAGACGATCTGCGATCCGTCCGGCGAGAAGAACGCGCCGCCGTCTGGCCCGGGAAGATTCGTCAGCCGACGCACATCGGTTCCGTCGCCGTTCATCGAGTAGATCTCCATGTCGCCGTCGCGCACGCTGGTGAAGACGACGCGTCCGTCCTTCGCGATGGTCGCCTCGGCGTCATAGCCGGGTGTGCTGGTGAGACGCACGGAGTTCGAGCCGTCGGGATCGGTGCGGAAGATGTCGTAGGTGTCGTAGACGGCCCACACGTAACCTTGCGCTTGATCGGGCGGCGGCGGACACGGATCGCCGCCGAGTTTCGTCGACGCGAACAGCAGGTGCTTGCCGTCCGGATAGTAGAAGCTGCACGTCGTCCGGCCCTTGTCGCCGGTGATCAAGTGCAGATCAGTTCCATCGATCTTCATTGTGTAGATCTGATCGCAGCCGTGACTGCCGCGCGTGCTCTGAAAGCTGAGCCGCGCGCCGTCAAACGAAAAATACGCTTCGGCGTTTTCGCCGCCGTCTGTCAGTTGCTTGATGTTCTTGAGGTGCCGTTCGGCGGCAATCTCGATCGGCGACCGCGCGGGCAACTGCGGCATCGCGCCTTGCTGCTGGACCGCGGGCACGGCGGCCAGCAAGACCACGGGAAGCCATCGAATGACCGGGGACATGCGTGCGATCATAGCCGAGTCTTGCATGAGCCTGCCGCGCCGCATTCTTCACGTCGACATGGACGCCTTCTACGCGTCGGTCGAACAGCGCGATCGGCCTGAGCTCAAGGGTCGCCCCGTCGCGGTCGGCGGCCGTCCGGAGTCGCGGGGGGTCGTCGCCGCCGCGAGCTATGAGGCGCGGAAGTTCGGCGTCCGATCGGCGATCCCGATGGCGCGCGCCGTTCGCCTCTGCCCCGAGCTCGCAATTGTTCCACCGGACTTCGGGAAGTACCGGACGGTCTCGCAACAAGTGTTTGCGATCTATCGCGCGGTCACACCACTCGTGGAGCCGCTGTCGCTCGACGAGGCCTACCTCGACGTGACCGAGAACGTCTGGAGCGAGCAGCTCGGCGTGAACGTCGCGAAGCGCATCAAGACGCAGATTCGCGAGGCGACCGGGCTGACCGCGTCGGCTGGCGTCGCGCCCAACAAGTTTCTGGCCAAGATCGCATCGGCCTGGCGCAAGCCCGATGGACTCACGGTGATCGCGCCTGAGCGCGTCGAATCGTTTCTGCAGGAACTACCGGTGGACGCGCTTTGGGGCGTCGGACCGGTCACGGCACAGCGGCTGCGCGAGCACGGGATCGACAAGCTCGTCGACGTGCGCACGGCGGATGCCGCGATCCTTCGCGCCGCGGTCGGCAGTTGGGCCGACTGGCTCGTCAAGCTCGCGCACGGCGAGGACGATCGGCTCGTCGAGCCTAACCGCCCGTCGAAGTCATCCTCGTCGGAGTGCACGTACTCGCACGATCTGACGGATCTCGGTCGCATGCGGGAAGAGATCGACGGCATGGCGCGCGAGAACGCAGACTGGCTGCGGCGCCGCGGTCTCCTGGCGCGCACGGTCACGATCAAAGTCCGCTACAACGACTTCACGACGATCACGCGATCGGACACGCGCGCGCCCACGCACGACGCTGACGCGATCGCCCAGCGCGCCGTCGCGCTCCTCGCCAAGACCGACGCGGGCGCACGCGCGGTCCGGCTGCTCGGCGCCGGCGTGCACAACATCGTGGGACAAGAAGACGACGAGAGCGAGCAGCGGCTGTTTTGATCGGCAAGGGCAAAGTGAGATCCCCGATTGCCCATTGTCCATGTCATTTGCACGCACTCTTGATCCCCGCGAGGCTCTGCAACACTTCGTTCCGATTGCCGCAGGTCGCCGCCGCGATGGACGCCGCGAGCGCGTCGACCGAGCGCGTGAACCCCGTGCAGTCGCGCGTCTTGTCGAAGACGTACACCGAATGTGTCTTGATGCCGGCGCCGAGCTGATCCGCCGCATCCTTGATCCTCGCGGCCGCGTCGTCCGCGTGCCGGCCCGTCGGATGGCGACGCAGGTACTCGCCGTCAAGCTTGTTCAGCGTATCGACGTAGCAGACGAGCGATCCCTGGCATTCGCCCGGCAGACCATTCGTCACCGCGAGCCACGCGATCTCGTCGGCGGCCGCAGCCTCCGGATGTTGATCGTGAATCTGCCACACCGCCGCGTTCGAGAGCAGCCATCGGCCACCCGGCTCGTCATACGCGACGAGCGACTTGTGGCGATCGAGCCACGACATGTACGGATCGCGCTTGCCGAGGTTCAAGCGAATCGCCGCGAGCACGGTCGACACCGCGCGCAGGTGGTAGAGATCGAATCGCGCGGCCGTTTGCGGATCATTGACGGCGGCCGATTCGCGCTCGATGAGATCGACGACCTCGATGCACGCCGGCGGTCCGTCGCCGCGCCGGCCAAGCCGGTCGACGATGATCGCCTCGACGGTGGCGGTACGCCGCGACGGTTCCACGAGTCGCGTGAGCGTCGCGAGCAGCCAGCCCTCGCGATTGTCCGCAAGCTTGACGTGCAGCCACGTCTTGTCGAGCCCGAGCGGTCCGACTTCGGTGACTTCCGTCCCGAGTGGCAGGTACGCCACGACGGTCGCGCTCGCACTCGGCGTCTGACGCAGCGCGAGGTTCGTCGCCGCCGTGATCCGCACGGGATTGCCGGAGCCGGCGGCAAGAGCCGGCGAAGCGCCGAGAGCAACCACAACGCACAGACTGAGGAGGAAGCCACGGGCGGCAGGCATCGGAAGACCCCCCTTTCGGGTGTCTGCCCGCAAGCACTGCAACCCGTGTACCGCGCGGGCGCGGGCGATTCAGGCCGATAACAAGGGCCTCAATCGGCCTCCGCGCCGGGACCACGTCAAATCTTCACGGTGGATGCTTCCGCTCGCGAGTCGTGGAACCTTCATTTCCTAGACATCGTCTAGGTTATCGAGCCATGGCGGATCTGACCCTCGGTGAATTCGAGCAGCTCGTGCTGCTGGCCCTCGCGCGGCACGGCGATCGCGCGTACGGCGTGCCGATCGCGGCCGAGATTACGGAGCGAACCGGACGCGATGTCTCGCTCGGTGCCGTCTACAAGACGCTCGAGCGGCTCGAGCTCAAAGGCCTCGTCGCGAGCACGCTCGGTTTGCCGACCGCCGAGCGCGGCGGACGACGAAAGAAGTTTTATCGGATGAACGCGTTTGGGCAGCGCGCGCTGCGTCAGTCACTGGGCGCACTGAAACGCATGACGGACGGACTCGCACCTGAGTTGAAACTCTGACCGCCATGGCGACGCCTCGCTTCGCACGATGGATCGTCGCCAGTTCGGTGCGCGAGCCGGAACGAGAGATCCTGCTCGGCGATCTCGAGGAGCAATTTGCCGCGCTCGAAGGGTCGCGCGGCCGCCGCGCCGCGCGGCGGTACTACTGGAGCCAGGCGCTCAGAAGCGCGTGGTACGCACGCGATTTCGGGCGCGGGCCGCGCCCGGCTCGACCACGAAGGAGCTTGGAAATGTCTACACTTTGGCGCGAGCTTCGGCTCGGCGTGCGCACGGCCGCGAAGTCGCCGATGTACAGCGTGATTGCCGTCGCCACGCTCGCGCTGGCCATCGGCGCCAACACGCTGCTCTTCAGCATCGCGAGCCCGCTCGCCATCCGGCCGCTGCCGATCAAAGACGCCGATCGGCTTGGATGGATCTGGCAGACGAACGCGCCGAGCAACGTCGACCGTGGCCCCGCGTCGATCGCGGAGCTCGTCGACTATCGCGCGGCGACGCACACGTTCAGCGAACTCGGCGGCATGGCGTTCGGTGGCGGCACGCTGACCGGTCACGGCGACGCGCAAGGCGTGGAACTGGCGCGCGTCACGGCGAACTTCTGCGACGTCTGGGGTCTGCGGGCGGAGATCGGCCGCTTGTTTCAACCCGGCGAGGACGCGGTCGGCCATCCGGTTTCGGGCGTGTTGAGCCATCGCTACTGGCAAAAGTCATTTCAAGGCGATCCACGCGTGCTCGGCCAGACGTTCACGCTCGACGGCCAGCCGATCACGATCGTCGGCGTCATGGAACCCGAAATCGAGATCGGCGACCTGGCGATGTTCGACATCTGGGTGCCCTTGCCACTCGACGCGACCGCGCCGCGCGATCAGCGCATCGCCAAGCTCATTGGCCGGCTGGCGCCGGGCGTAACGCTCGCAGCGGCGGATGCGGAAATCCACGGCCTCGCCAAGCGCATGGCCGCCGAGCATCCGGACACGAGCTTGAACTGGGACGCGCGCGTCGTTTCGACGCGCGAAGCCATCGTCGGCACTAACACGTGGCTGATCATCGGTCTGCTCACGGTGGTCGTCGCGTTCGTGCTGCTCATCGCGTGCGCGAATCTGGCCAACCTCGTGCTTACGCGCGTGGTCGCGCGGCGACAGGACTTCGCGGTGCGGCTGGCGCTCGGCGCGTCGCGGCTGCAAGTCGTGCGGCCGCTCCTGTTCGAAAACCTCGTGCTCAGCCTCGCCGGCGGCCTCATCGGACTCGCGGTCGCGCAAGCGGGCTTGCGCGTGATCAACGCGACGGCCACGGACGTCGATCCCTACCTCAAGCAGGTCGGGATCGACGGTTACGTGCTCGCGTTCACGATCGTCCTCTCCGTGCTGACGCCGTTCATCTTCAGCCTCTGGCCGGCGTTCAACGCGAGCCGTGTGGAGACGGCGCAAACACTTCGGGACGCGCGGTCGAGCGGCGGCCCGCGCGCGCGATGGCAGCGCAATCTTCTGGTCGGGTCGCAGGTCGCGCTCGCGCTGTCGCTCCTCGTCGTCTCCGGCCTCGTCGTCCAGACGATGAACAACATTCACGAAGTGCACCTGGGCCTCGACGTCAAGAGCGTGTTGTGCTTCAACGTCACGCTGCCGCCGAATCAATACAAGGACGCGAGCGCGCGCGGTCAGTTCGCCGACGAGGCGGCGCGCCGGCTGGCGGCCATTCCCGGCGTTGACGCGTCTGGCGTCGTGAGCCAGATGCCGGTGTTCAAGGCTGATGTCGTACGGTCGCTGTCCGGCACGTTGCACGACGGCGCGACGGAAGCCGATCGTCCGTGGGCGGCATGGTTCGAAGCGTCGCCCGATCTCTTCCGGGCCGCCGGCATTCCGCTTCTCGCGGGCCGCGTCTTCTCGGAGTCGGACGCCGCCGGCACGCCGGCCGTCGCCGTCGTCAGCCGCATGACGGCCGAGAAGTACTTCGACAGCGTGTCCGCGGCGCTCGGCCGGACAGTGACGATCAGCGGCCGCGGCGCGACAGATCGTTCGGTCACGATCGTCGGCGTCGTCGCCGACACGAAAAATCAGGATGCGATCAAGACGAGCCCGCAGATCTGGGTACCGTTCGCGCAGGCGCCGCTTGAGTCGATGACGTTCATCGTGCGGTCGGCTGATCCGGCCGCGCGCGAGAGAGACGTGCAAGCGGTCATGCGGCGCCTCAACCCGGACGTCGCGATTTCCGACCCGCAGACGCTCAGCAAGATGGTACAGGACGTCATCGCCGACGACTCGATTCTGACGGGCCTGTTCGCGGGATTCGCGCTGCTCGCGCTCGCGCTGGCCGCGGCGGGACTCTACGGCGTGATCTCGTACTCGGTCGGACAGCGGCAGCGAGAAATCGGCGTGCGCCTCGCCCTCGGCGCGGCACCGTCGACGATTCGACGCATGGTGCTTCGCGAAGGTCTTCGGGTCACCGCCGCCGGCATGGTTGTCGGAATTGGGCTCGCAGCGTTGCTCGCGCGCGCCACGGCATCACTGCTCTACGGCGTCACGCCCGGTGATGTGCCGACGTTCGCGACTGTCATCGGCGTGTTGTTCATCGTGGCCGTCGTCGCCGTCTGGAGTCCGGCGGCGCGAGCGATGCGCATCGATCCCGTGCGGACGCTGCGCGGCGACTAGACGCCGCCGGGCTTCTTGACGGTCGCTTTGGTCACGGCGATCGAAGACTTTGGCGTCTCGCCGTCGACGGGCACCGAAGCGATGGACATCACGACGTCCATGCCGGAGGTTACGCGCGCGAACGCGGTGTACTGACCGTCGAGCGAGTGGCACTCGCCCGTACAGATAAAGAACGACGTCGATCCGCTGGCGGGATCCTCACCTCGGGCCATCGAGACGAGGCCGGGCGTGTTCGGCGTGTTGCTGAACTCCGGCGTGAGGTTGTGCACGAGCTTCTGCTGCTTCGTCGTGAGCGGCGTGTCGCGAAACGCGAGCGCTCCGGTCTGGATCACGAAGTTCGGCACGACGCGGTGCACCGCAACGCCGTCATATACGGCCGCGTCGACCAGGCGAAGAAAGCTCCGCACAGTTTCTGGCGCTCGATCCGCCAGCATCTCCAGCTCGATCGCCCCCATCGTCGTTTCGATCACGACGTGATACTTCGCGAGATCCGCCGCGGTGTCGTGGACAAACGGCTCGGGCGGCGTGTCGCGAATCGTGACGGACTCGATGACGACGCGCGTCTTGGGGCGCCCGTCGGCGTCCGCGTCCACGGCGGAAATCTGCTGCACGACATCGAGGCCGTCGACGACGCGGCCAAAGACGTCGTAGTGGCCGTCGAGCGCAGGTTGATCGGTCGCGCACACGAAGAACTGCGCGCCGGCACTGTCGCGCTTGCCAGGCTGCAGGACGGCGGAGACCGCGCCCGCCGTGTGCTTCTCCGCGTTCGTCTCGGCCTTCAGCACGCCGAGTCCGCCTGTACCGTACTGCGCGGCCTTCGACGGATCCTTCGAGATGGGATCGCCGCCCTGGATGATGCCGTATCGAATGACGCGGTGAAACACCGTGCCGTTGTACGCACTCTCACCCGCGAGCTTGATGAAGTAGCCGACGTGATTCGGTGCGGTCTCCGGCAGAAGCTGGATCACAAACGTGCCGGCGGTGGTCACGACCACGGCCTGCTTGCCGGCCATTTGATCGAGCGGCAGAGCGTTCTGAAAGAACGTGGGCGACTGAGCCTGACTGACCAGCCACGCGAACGCGACAATTGTCCGGACCATCCGTTAACTGCCTCGCGATGACGTGCCGAGCCGCTGGCGGCTGCGGCCCGCGGGAACGGCCGCGCCCGTCGACGGCAGGTACTCCGGCGTCGGCGGCTGCGGCGGATAGTTGACGTCAGGCGGCGGAGGCGTGCCAGGCAACGTGTTGATGACGCCAGTCGCGTACGTCAGCGCCGCATTCTCGCGCTCCTGGTGCTCGCGGAGCCAGTCGAGCTGCGAATCGAGGTCGCCGAACGCCGCCTTCGTGCCGTCGCGATAGTGCTCGAGATTGCCGAGTTGGTCAACCGAATCGGCCGTCGGATGCTCTCGCAGCCGATCGATCCGCTCGGAATAGTAGTCGTAGCGCTCCTTGATCTCCTGCGCCTGTTCGTACCGTTCCTGAAGATGTTCAAAGCGGCCGCCGCCCTCCTGCCAGCGCGCGCGCACGACAGGCGGCGGGGCGAAGCCGCTGAAGATCGCGGGCAGGACGGCAGCGGACGGTCGCCGGCTCGACCGCACGAACGTCCACCCTTTGTCTTTGAGCTCGTGCACTTCGGGCGATCCGGACGCGCGCACGCTCGTCACGCGAATCCGCTTGAACGCGTACGCTTTCAACGTCCGATCCTGCGGGATCGTGAGCGGCGCGATCGAGTCGTCGTACTCCGTCTCGGTCTTGTTGCCCCGCGCGTCTTCGATCAGGACGACGCGATTCAAACGATCGAAGCGGACGTGGTGCGGCTCGGGCATGAGCACCTCCACGCGCATGCGGCTGAACCCGTCTGGAAGGTACCGCACGAAGTAATTGCCATCGGGCGCACGCGACCACTGCCCGCGCGTCACGTGCGGCCCGGTGATCGGCGGCGGCGCGCCCGACAAGATCGCGACGCGCTCGATGTCCTGATAGGTCGACGTCGACCGCTGCAGGCGATCGCGAACGTCGGCCTCCTGCTCGAGCGACTTGCGCGCAGCCGCGGGAAGACTGCCGAGCAGGCGCGATCGCTCGGACGGCGGAATCAGGCCGAGCCCTTCGGCGTTCAACGTCTTGATTTGATCCGCCGTAAGCAGCGTGGCGGCGACCTGACGCTGATCGGCGGGAAGATCCGAGACCTTCGACCTCGAGATCACCGCCCACAGCAGCAGTTGAATCTTGCCTTGAGGAATCTCCGTGTGCGTGCCGGAGCCGCGCAGAATCGTATCGACAATCTCCGCGCGCGATCCCTTGAGCGGCGCGTAGAGATAGCCGTCGCCGCTGCCCGGCGCGTACGTCGCCGGCGCCAGACAGTAACTCTGGAACGTGCCCTCCCAGAGGCCTGGCCGCAGCACGAACCCGCCGTCGGCCGCACGCGGCAAGTCCGTCAGCTTCCCGGCGACCGCCGCAGGGTCCGTCTTGAACGCGACGGGCCCGACCGTGTCATCAAACTCCGTGGTCAGCGGCGGCGTGCCCTTCGTCAGGCTGTCGAGCGAGGGCAGCTTGCGCAGCACCGTGTCGGCGCCTTTCGGTAGAGATGGGATCTGGCCGGACAAGGCGGTTTCGACGAGAGCCGCGAGGCAGAACGCGACGGCGACACGCATAGCGCGCTCCTTGGCTAATAATGAGGCTATGACTGAGATCTCGGCTCGTGGCTACGCCAACTCCAGCGTGCTCGTCTCGACCGACTGGGTGGCTGCTCATCTCAAAGACCCCGACATTCGCATCGTCGAATCGAACGAAGACGCACTGCTCTATTCGTCCGGACACATTCCGGGCGCGGTGCAGGTGGACTGGACGACCGACCTGAACGACCAGATCAAGCGCGACTACATTTCGCGCAAAGGCTTCGAGACGCTCATGTCGCGCCTCGGCGCGACGCCAAAGACGACGCTCGTCTTCTACGGCGACAAGAACAACTGGTGGGCATGCTACGCCTACTGGGTGTTCCAGCTGTTCGGACACACGAACGCGAAGATCATGGATGGCGGCCGCTTGAAGTGGAGCAAGGAAGGCCGGCCGATGACGCGCGAAGTCCCGACGTTCGCGCCGTCCAAGTACAAGGCCAAAGAGCGCAAGGACGCGCCGATTCGCGCGTTTCGCCACCAGGTGCTCGCGCACGCGAAGGCGAAGGGCCAGCTCGTCGACGTGCGAAGCCCGGAGGAGTTCGCCGGCACGCGCATGCACATGCCTGACTATCCGAACGAGGGCGCGCTGCGCGGCGGCCACATTCCCGGCGCGAAGAGCATTCCCTGGGCGCGCGCGATCAATCCGGACGACGGCTCGTTCAAGGACGCGACGGAGCTCACCGAGCTGTACGTCAAGACGAACAAGCTGAGCAAACAGAAGCCGACGATCGCGTACTGCCGCATCGGCGAGCGCAGCAGTCACACGTGGTTCGTGCTGAAGTACCTGCTTGGCTTCATGAACGTGAAGAATTACGACGGTTCGTGGACGGAGTGGGGGAATTCGGTCGGACTGCCGATCGAAAAGTAATGGGAAAGTCGGGAAGTCGAAAAGTCGGGAAGTCGAAAGGTCGAGAAGTCGGGAAGTAAGGCCTGCGCGACGCGACTCCTTTCACCTTTCGACTCCCGACTTCCCGACTTCTCCACTTCTCGACTTCTCGACTTCCCGACTTCTCGACTTTCAACTGACGCTATGCTGTTGCCGCCGAAGCTCCAAGCCGTTGTCGATACGTTCGCCGACTTCCCGGATCCCGCCGACCGTGTAAATCTGCTGTTGAGCTACGCGGATCAATTCAAGGAAGTCCCGGCGTCGGTCGCGACGCGTCCGTTTTCGAGGGAACACCTCGTCCCGCATTGCGAGTCCGAGGCGTACGCGTGGGCCGAGCCGCAGGCGGGCGGCACGGTCAAGCTGTACTTCGCCGTCGAAAATCCTGCAGGCATCTCCGCGAAGGCGCTGGCGACAATTCTCGACCGATCGCTATCCGGCCTCACTCCGCAGGAAATCTCCACGGTCACACCCGACATCGTCGAGCAGATTTTTCGCCAGAACATCTCGATGGGGAAAGGGCTTGGACTGATGTCGATGGTCCAGGCGGTGCGCGCGCTTGCGGCCCGGGCGGTGATGTAGGGATGCCGCTCGTTCGCTGCTCCTGGGCGGGAACCGACCCCGAGATGATCCGCTACCACGACGAGGAGTGGGGCGTGCCGTCGCATGACGATCGGCATCTGTTCGAGATGCTGACTCTCGAGGGCGCGCAGGCGGGTCTGAGCTGGAGCACGATCCTGCGAAAGCGCGCCGCCTACCGGCGCGCGTTCAGCCGATTCAATCCGACCGTCGTCGCCCGTTACGACGCGGCTAAGTGCCGCGCGCTCTTGCGCGACCCCGGCATTGTCCGCAATCGCCTCAAGATCAACGGCACGGTGAAGAACGCGAAGGCCTATCTGACGGTGCAGCGCGAATTCGGATCATTCGACGCGTACGTCTGGCAGTTCGTAGGCGGCCGGCCGAAAGTCAGCCGACCAACGTCGGTGAAGGACTTCTTGGCGACGACGCCGGAGTCCGACGCCATGAGCAAGGACCTCAAGCGTCGCGGGTTCACGTTCGTCGGCTCGACGATTTGTTACGCGTTCATGCAGGCCGTCGGCATGGCGGATGACCATGCGGCGACGTGTTTCAAAGCGACGCGCGCAGCATCTATCCGAGAGTCGGCCGGAGCCACTTCTCAGCCAGCTCGAGGCTGACGTGCTTGCGCGCGGCATAGTCCTCCAGCTGATCGCGGCCGATGCGGCCCACGTTGAAGTACTTGGCCTGCGGATGGCTGAAGTACAGACCGCTCACCGAGGCGGCTGGCATCATCGCGAACGATTCGGTCAGCGTGATGCCGACGGCCGGCGCGTCGAGCAGCCTGAACAGCGTCGCTTTCTCGCTGTGATCGGGACACGCCGGATAGCCGAACGCTGGACGAATGCCGCGATATTTCTCGGCAATCAGATCGTCGTTGGACAAACGCTCGGCGTTGCCATAACCCCAGTCACGCCGGGCCTGCGCGTGCAGGAACTCAGCGAACGCCTCAGCCAGACGATCGGCGAGCGCCTTGACGATGATCGCGCTGTAGTCGTCGTGCTGCGCCTCGTACTCTTTCGCAAGCGCGTCGGCACCAATCCCCGCCGTGGCCGCGAACATGCCGAGATAGTCTGGCGCGAGCGACGCGCGCGGCGCCACGAAATCGGCGAGCGATCGATTCGGCCGGCCGTCGGCGATCGGCTCCTGCTGGCGCAGCATGTGGAATCGTCCCAGCTCGACGCGTCGAGCGTCATCCTTATAGACGACAACGTCGTCACCGAGACTGTTCGCCGGCCAGAAGCCGTACACGCCGCGCGCCGTCAGGCGCTTCTCCGTCACGATCCGCTTCAAGAGCACCTGGGCGTTGTCGTACAGCTCGCGCGCGGGGCCGCCGTAGTCCGGATGATCGAAGATCGCCGGAAAGCGGCCCTTCAAGTCCCACGCGGCGAAGAAGAACGTCCAGTCGATGAACGGCAGCAGCTCGTCAATCGCTGGCTCGACGACGCGGCGGCCGACGAACCACGGTGCGGCAATCTCGAAGTTGTCCCAGTCGGTCTTCAAATGATTCGCGCGCGCGTCGGCCAGAGGCAGAAGGATCTTCTCCTTCCGTGCGCCGTACTTTTCGCGAAGCGTCTGGTGATCCTCATTCACGGCCGCGACGAATTTCTCGCGGTGCCGGTCGTTCAGGAGCTTCGACACCACGTCCACGGCTCGAGACGCATCGAGGACATGCACCGTCGGACCGGCGTATTCCGGAGCGATCTTCACCGCCGTATGCTGCTTGCTCGTCGTCGCGCCGCCGATGAGGAGCGGCGTTCTGAGCTCGCGGCGCGACATCTCTTTCGCGACGTAGACCATCTCGTCGAGCGAGGGCGTGATGAGGCCGCTGAGGCCGATGATGTCGGCGCTCGATGACTTGGCTTCATCGAGAATGCGCTCGCACGACACCATGACGCCGAGATCGATGACCTGGTAGTTGTTGCAGCCGAGCACGACGCCGACGATGTTCTTGCCGATGTCGTGGACGTCGCCTTTGACGGTCGCGAGCAGCACTCTGCCCTGCGGCTGACCGAGCGTCCCGGCCGCGCGCTTTTCCTCTTCCATGAACGGCTCGAGGTACGCGACGGCGCGCTTCATCGCCCGCGCGCTCTTGACGACTTGCGGCAGGAACATTTTGCCGGCGCCGAACAAATCGCCCACGATCTTCATGCCGTCCATCAGCGGACCTTCGATGACATCGAGCGGGCGCGCAAGCTTCCGGCGCGCTTCCTCGGTGTCCGCCTCGATGAAATCGACGATGCCATGGACGAGCGCGTGGGCCAGACGCTCCTCGACCGGCTTCTCGCGCCAGCCGAGATCGGCCTCGCGCTTTTTGCCCGTCCCCTTCACGCGATCGGCGAACGCGACGAGTCGCTCCGTGGCGTCCGGCCGGCGATTGAAGATCACATCTTCGACGAGCTCGAGCAGGTCCGGCGGAATGTCCTCGTACACGGCGAGCTGACCGGCGTTGACAATGCCCATGTCGAGCCCTGCCTTGATCGCGTGATAGAGAAACGCGGCGTGAATCGCCTCGCGGACGACGTCATTGCCGCGGAACGCGAAGGACAGATTGCTGATGCCGCCGCTGATCTTTACGCCTGGGCACGTCACCTTGATCAACTTGGCCGCTTCGATGAAATTGATCGCGTACTCGTTGTGCTCCTCGAGGCCCGTCGCGATCGCCAGCACGTTCGGATCGAAGATGATGTCGGACGGATCGAAGCCCGCGCGCTCGAGCAGCAGCCGATAAGCGCGCTGGCAGATCTCGACTTTGCGCGCGACGGTGTCGGCCTGGCCGCGCTCGTCGAATGCCATGACGATGACGGCGGCGCCGTAGCGGCGGACGAGCCGCGCCTTCTCGAGGAAATCCGCCTCGCCTTCCTTGAGCGAGATCGAGTTGACGACGCCCTTGCCCTGGACGCACTTGAGGCCGGCGTGAATGACCGACCACTTCGAGCTGTCGATCATGATCGGGACGCGCGCGATTTCCGGTTCGGTCGCGATGTAGTTCAGAAACGTCGTCATCGCGCGCTCGGAATCGAGGAGCGCTTCGTCCATGTTGACGTCGATGAGGTTCGCGCCGCCGCGAACCTGCTCCGCGGCGACGGCCGCGGCCTCACCGTACTGCTCGGCTTTGATGAGGCGCGCGAAGCGCTTTGAGCCGGTGACGTTGGTGCGCTCGCCGATCATCTGAAAATTGCTGTCCTCGCGGACGATGAGCGGCTCGAGTCCGGAGAGGACGAGGGGAACGGCAGATTTGGAAAGGATACCGGGAATACTTTTCTGTCCTCTTTTGTGGAAAGTCTTCCCGGTATCCTTTTCGAATCTGCCGTCTGCCAGCGCTCTGATGTGATCCGGCGTCGTGCCGCAGCAGCCGCCGATGATGTCGGCGAAGCCGCTGGCCACGAACTCGCCGAGCAGCGCGGCCGTCTCCGCCGGCAGCTCGTCGTACTCGCCGAACGCGTTCGGCAATCCGGCGTTCGGGTACACGCTCACCCAGCAGTCCGCCATCCGCGCGAGCTCCGCGAGATACGGCCGCATCTCGCGGGCGCCCAGCGCGCAGTTGATCCCGATGCTCCACGGTCTGGCGTGCTGGATGGAGATGTAGAACGCGTCGAGCGTCTGGCCGGACAGCGTCCGGCCGCTCTTGTCCGTGATCGTGACGGAGATCATGAGCGGCAGCTCGACGCCACGATCCGCCTGCACCTCATCGATCGCGACGATCGCGGCCTTCGCATTGAGCGTGTCGAAGATCGTCTCGACCAGCAACAGGTCCACGCCGCCGTCGATGAGCCCGCGCGCTTGATCGGCGTACGCGTCCTTCAACGCGTCGAACGTGAGCGCGCGGAAGGCCGGATTGCCGACGTCAGGCGAAATCGACAGCGTGCGGTTTGCCGGTCCCATCGATCCCGCGACGAAGCGCGGTCGATCCGGCGTCCGCTTGGTGTACTCGTCGGCCGCCGCGCGCGCCAATCGCGCCGCGGCCACGTTGAGCTCGTAGCCGAGCGATTCGAGACCGTAGTCCGCCTGCGACACCGCCTGTGAGTTGAAGGTGTTGGTCTCGATGATGTCTGCGCCGGCCGCCAGATACTGGCGGTGAATGTCGGCGACGACCGACGGCTGTGTCAGGACGAGCACGTCGTTGTTGCCTTTGAGATCGCGCGGGTGCGCCGCGAACCGCTCGCCGCGAAACTCCTGCTCGGTGAGCTTCCGGCGCTGAATCATCGTGCCCATCGCCCCGTCGAGGATGAGCACCCGCTCCGCCACAATCGCGTCCAACTTCTCTCTCGTCGTCATCTCGTTGCGTTTCCCTTGTGAATCGGCAGGCGCACGCGATCGCCGGCGCGGGACGCCGCAATCGCGGGCTTCGTCCCGGCGGCAATCAGCACCGTGAACGGATCGCCGGAGCGACGCGCGCCGACGCGCACCGTCACATCCTGAAACCCGGCCGAGCCGATGAGGCGCCGTAATTCCTCGTCGCTGAAACCGAGCCATGCGTCGCCGAGCTGCGGCTTCACCCAGGCCTCGCCGTGCTGGCGAAGATCGAGCGCGAGCAGCCGCCCGCCCGGCCGCAGCACGCGGTGCGCTTCGGCGAGTGCGCGATCCGGATGCACCGCGTGATGGAGCGCCTGCGACAACAGCGCGATGTCGACGGACGCGTCGCCGAGCGGCAAGTGCTCGAGCTCACCCCGCTTCCACGTGATGTTGCGCACGCGCCGGCGCGAGGCCAGCGCTTTGGCGCGATCGAGCACTTCATTCGAACGATCGATCGCGGTCACGCGACGCGCCCAGCGTGCGGCCTCGATCGCCAGATAACCCTCGCCGCAGCCGAGATCGGCGACGTCGACGGCCGGCAGCAGCAGACCAAGCGCGCGCGCCCACGCGGCCCAGCTGCGTCCGGGCACGAGCTGACCGTGGTCGCCACTCCCGCCGTGCTGCGCGAAGCTTTCCTGACGCAGCCGCCGAATTTCCTCGAGCCGTGCGTCGTCCGCACGAGAGTCCGTCGTCACGCGTGCGAACTCCGAGCGGAGCCACGACCAGAGCGCCGCGCGCTCGCTGCCGGACGAGTCAAACTCAGGCGTCAGTCGGTACCAGGCAAACGTCCCGGCACGTTGTTCCGCGACGAGACCCGCCTCACGCAGCAAACCCAGATGCCGCGACACGCCCGACTGGGCGACGCCCAAGATGGCCGTCAACTCCGAGACGTTCAGCGCCTCGCGCGACAGGAGCCGCAGCAGCCGCAGCCGGGTCTCGTCGCCCAACAGGCGCAGGAGGCCGGACGCATCATCCATATCTATAAATCTACATATATTGATGGCGATTGTGCAACTGGACCCGGCCACGCCTCGACACCCTTGAGCGACACCGCCCGGATGTGCTGAATTTGCAGGGAGATGCCGGTCACCTACCCCGCCGCTTCGCCGGGCGCCCCGACGCTCGTCCTCGGCCATGGCGCCGGCGCCGGGCAAGCGCATCCGTGGATGACACGCGTCGCGAAGGGCCTCGCCAGCCGCGGCGTGACCGTCGTCACGTTCAACTTTCCCTATATCGATGCCAGGCGCCGCGTGCCGGATCCGGCGCCGAAGCTCGAAGACGCGTTTCGCGCGGTGTGGCTGGACGTGGCGGCCAACACCCGCGGCAAGATCTTCGCGGGCGGCAAGTCGATGGGCGGGCGGATCGCGTCGCAAGCGGCGGCCCGCGGGCTGCTCGATCCTTCACCCGGTGGTCTTGTCTTCTTCGGCTATCCGCTACATCCGCCCGGGAAGCCGGCCGCGCGACGCGACCGCCACCTGCCGGACGTCGGGGCGCCGATGCTCTTCTTGCACGGCGAGCGCGATCCATTCGGCACGCCGGAGGAAATGCGCCAGCTCATGGCAGCGTTGCCTGGCGCGCAGCTCGAAATCATCGACGAGGGCGATCACTCACTCGTGAGGCCGAGACGCGCGGATCCGCGTGGCGAGTCGATCGATCACGCGCTCGACGTCGCGGCCGCGTGGATCACGCGCTGAAGCCAGCGTCCGGCCGCTTCGCGAAATTCGTTCGTCCATTCGTGGCCGCCGGCAAATCGCACGATGTCGTGCGGAGCGCTGTGCGCGGCGAGAAACGCCGCGTCGGCATCAACTTTCGCCGGCGTGTAGTAACGGTCGTCGCGTCCGGCGCCGACCAGTACGAGCGGCCATGCGCGAGAGGCGCTGCCGCTCTTCAGCTCCGGGGGAATGTCGCCGCCGAGCGCCAGGATGCCCGCGGCTTGGTGTTTTCCGAGCATCGCCGCGCGATACGCCATCGCGGCGCCTTGCGAGAATCCCGCAAACACAAGCGGCCGAGCCACGCCGACGGCATCCACAACACGATCGACGTACGCGATATTGTCCGCGATCGCCGCTTCGCGATCCTGCCGCGTCATCCAACTGGCAATGATCTTCTGATCGCCCCGTGTGTAGAAGCGGTGGAGGGCTTGCGCCGCCGCCACAGACCAGCGCTCGATGCCGTCAATCTTCCCGACCTCCGCGAGCTCATCGTCGGCGGCATGCCCGTACCCGTGAAACGCGACGATGAGTCCGAGGGCGGGCGTGACCGTGGCGTCCTGAACGAGGACGCGTCCATGAGTGGTCGTTGCGATCGATAGCGTGCGCACAGCCTCTATTTGATCGGCGCCGTCACGTTGAGCGTCACATCGTACTTCTTCAACGTCTGACTCACTGCCATCGCTTTGACGAGCACGGCATTGGCCTCAGCGATCGCCTTGGGGAGCGCCGCCTTCACGTCCGCGTACTGCTTCATCAACGTGTCGCTCGGCGTTTCGGAAAACGCGAGCAGCTGAGTCTTGATGTTGCCGGCACGCGCGACCACGTTCTGCGGATCGACCGCGCCGCGTCCACCGCCGCCGCGTCCACCGGCCGCCGGTGTTTGAGGCACGCCAAACTTCGCTCGCACGACGTCGAATTCCTTGCTGAGCGACTCGAACTCGGTCTTGATGCTCGCAGGCACGCCGCTCGCTTTCCCGATCTTGTCCGACGCGTCAATCATCGACGCGTAGAACGGTCCGAGCGCCGCAGCCGCGTTCTCACCGCGCTGCTGAATGTCGTGCAGGTCCATCGCGACGTCGAAGTAACGCTTGCGCTGCACCTCGTTCATCGAGATCGCGGGGTCGGCCGAGACTTTGATGGGCTTCGTCGCGATCGTCTTGCCGTCGACGACGAGCGTGACGCGGTACGTGCCTGGCAGCACGAACGGCCCGGCCGCCGCGCCGACGCCGCGGCCGCCTCCACCGCATGCATTCTTGAACCCCGCATCCGGTCCTTCGACCGCTGCA
>CAYQRM010000256.1:0-5701 GCA_964419785.1 uncultured Solibacteraceae bacterium
GCTCAAGGTCAGTCAGAATTTCTACGCGGAGTGCTACTTCAAGACGCTCGGACGCGCACCCGGTCAGCCGGGCACAGCCGAAGGCGGCCGCCGTGCGGTTCGCGAGGTGCTCACGCCCTGGGAGATTCCACCGGACTCGTACGTGATGAACGACGGATCGGGCCTCTCGCGATACGACTACGTCACGGCCGCGGGCATCGTCACGCTGTTACGTCACGTTTGGGACGATCCGAGGCTGCGCGGTCCGTTCGTCGCGGCGCTCCCCGTCGCCGGCCACGACGGCACGCTCTCGTCGCGCATGAAAGGCACAGTGCTCGACGCGAACGTCGAAGCGAAGACCGGCACGATCTCGAACGTGCGATCGCTCTCGGGCTATCTCGAAACGAGCGCGCACGAGAAGCTCGTCTTCTCGATGATCGTCAATCACTTCACGGCCAGGGACGCGGAGATCGACGCGATCGTGGAAAAGGCGCTTGCGCGGCTCGTCGACAAACACTAGCCGACCTGCGTCGTCCTGGGTTCGAGGTCCGAAGTCCGCGGTCCCCCATCGTCCGGGGTCTCGAGTCCGGCGTCCGGCGTCCGAGGTCCGAGGTCCGAGCGTCTTCCAGTTCAGAGATTCAAGCCCCGCGGGAACTTGTTTGCGACCCATAGCGTATAGAGGCATAGCCTACCTATGCCTCACGCCGCCGGCCTGCCGCCAGGAACATTGATCCTCCTGATTCTCCGGGTGTTGCGGCCCGGGCGGCTGCACGGGTACGCGATTGCGCAGCGTATTCGGCAGCTCTCGAGCGACCAGCTGAGCGTTGAGGAAGGCTCCCTCTACCCCGCGCTCCAGAAGGCGCTCGCCAACGGCTGGTTGAAAGCCGAGTGGACGACGTCGGATACCGGGCGCGAGGTCCGCAGCTACCGGCTCACGGCCAAGGGTGTCAGGCAGTTGGAAACCGAACAGCAGGACTATCAGCGAACGGCCGCGGCCATCGCCGCGATCTTCGACGCCACATGACGAACTGGCTTCGCCGCGTCTGGCACCTCGTCAACCGCCCCCGCCGCGAGCGCGAGCTCGTGCGCGAGATGCGCGACCATCGCGCGTCGATGCACGATCCGGCGCGGTTCGGCGACATGCATCGCCTGGTCGAGCAATCGCGCGACGCGTGGGGATGGAACTGGCTCGACGATGCCGCCCAGGACCTCGTCGTCGGCATGCGGACGCTCGCGCGCTCACCGTCGTTCGCCATCACGGCGACGCTGATCCTCGCGTTCGGCATCGGGATCAACATCACGCTGTTCCAGATGATGCAGGTCGGACTGCTTCGTCCGCCGGCGATCAAGAACGTCGATTCGTGGGTGCGCTTCCTTCGCGCGGCGCCCGACAGCACCTCCACGGGGGTGCCGTACCCGCTCGCCGAATTCGTACGTGCGCATAACAGCGTGCTCGCCGCGGTGATGGTCGAGGCGAGCGCGAACGTCGCGTGGGGACCCGACGCCGCGGATCGGATCGGCGCCTCATTTGTCTCGACCAACTGGTTCGCCGAGCTTGGTTACGGTCCGGCGGAGGGCCGACTGTTCAGCGACGCCGTCGACGGCACACGCGACAGGCCGTCGGTCGTGCTCGGCTACACGTTCTGGCGGAGCCGGCTTGGCGCCGCGCCGAATCTCGTCGGCACCACGGCGTACATCGATCGCAAGCCGGTGACCATCATCGGCATCGCGCCCGCTGCGATTCCCGGGCTCGAGCTCGATGTACCCGACGTGTTCATGCCGATCCGCCAGCGCGAGTATTTCTATTCCCAGAGCGCGTTCCTTCATGACTGGACGGCCGACGGCGTTGCGATGTACGGCCGACTGCGCGACGGCATCTCCGCCGACGCCGCGCGCGAGTCGCTTCGTCAGACGATGCAGTCGATCGCGGCGGAGCGGGCCGACGTGAAGAAGGACGAGTGGCTGGAGCCGCTCCTCGGCCGCGACAACTTCCTGAGACCGAGCGAGCGCCTCGCCGTCTTCGCGGTCGTCGCGCTGCTCGGCGGCCTGACCGGTCTCGTCCTCGTCGTCGCCGCCGCCAACCTTGGCAACCTCGTGATGTCGAGGGCGACCGGACGCGTGCGCGAACTCGGCGTGCGGATGGCCCTGGGTGCGCGGCGCGCGAGAATCGTCCGACAGCTCGTCATCGAGTCGATTCCCCTCGTCGTGCTCGGCACGCTCGGCAGTCTCGCTTTCGCGAGCGCGACCGTGTCGGTGATTTCCGCCATCGGCGGCCTCCCGCCTTATCTCGACTTCAGCGTCGAATGGCGGACGGTCGCCGTGGCGATCGCGCTGGGTGCTCTCTCGCTCGTCGTCGTGGGCCTGCTGCCGGCGTGGAAAGTCGCGCAGCAACATCTCATTGACGCGATCAAAGACGGCGGCCAGACGGTGTCGCGGGCGCTCGATCGGACGCGGCTGCGCCGGGTGATGGTGACGGCCCAGGTCGCCGGCAGCTGCCTGCTGCTCATCATCGCCGGCCTGACGATCAGAAGCGTGCAGCGCGCGCTCGAGACGAGCACCGGGTTCGACTACGCGAGGGCCGCGGTGCTCTCGATACCGCTCGATCGGTACGGCATGACCGGCGATGCCGCACGCGTGTACTGGCAGTCCGTCAAGGAGCGCGCGCGCGCGAATGCCGAAGTCGAAGACGCGGCCATCGTGACCGCGGCGCCGCTCGGCGGTCGCGTGAGCCAGACGAGATACCGCGACACGCCCGGCCTCGAGACGCTGGTCCAACGCGTGGATCCGGAGTACTTCGACGTGATGCGCATTCCGCTCCTGACCGGCCGCGTGTTCGGTCCGGGCGATGCGAGCACGGTGATCGTCGGTCGCCGTCTGGCGCTCGCGATGTACCGCACGCTCGACGTCCTTGGCCAGCGCTTTCCGAAGTCGGCGGCCGAGGGATCGAAAGGCTCCGCGATCATCATTGGCGTGGCGAGCGACGCCCATTCCATCAAAGTCGAAGCGAACAACGTCGCCGAGCTGTACGAGCCGCTCAGGCCGGCGGATTTCTCGGACGTCGTGCTCGTGGCCCGCGCGCGGCGCGACGCGGACCGGCTGCCGCAGATCTTGCGCGAGGCGGGCGCGCTGGACCCGCGGGTGATTCCGGACGCGCACGCGATGCACGAGGATTTCGACCGGCGGATGCAAGGTCCGCGACTGACGAGCGAGATTGCGTCTGGCATCGGCGTGCTGACACTGGCGCTGGCGTGCCTGGGGATCTTCGGTGTCGTGTCCTACGGCGTGGCGCTGCGAACGAAGGAGATCGGCATCCGCGTCGCGCTCGGGGCGCGGCAGCCCGCCCTTCTCGGAGCGATCGTGCGTCAAGTCCTCACGCCGGTCGGCACCGGCGTCGTGATGGGCGTGCTGCTCGCCATTCCGGCGGGAGTCGCCTTGACGTCGGAACCGTTCTACCTCGACACCGCGGATCCGGTGGCGTTTGCCTCAGCGCTCGCGGTGTTCGCCGCCGCCGGCGCCGTGGCGGCGCTCTGGCCGGCGTACCGCGTGCTGCGCCGCAATCCCGTGGATACGCTGAGACATTCGTAGGGGCCCTCGGTCAGGCGATCGCATCGACCGTGGCGGGGCGGGGACAGACCCCGGCTTGCGCCTGACGGGGTCAGGCCCCGCTCAGCTCAACACGTCTAGTAGCCGATTCGCACCGCGTACCACAGCCCTCCGATAATCGCCGCGCCAATCGCGCCCATCCAGAGCCAGTCGTCGATGAAGTAGGGATAAATACAGAGAAGCAGGCCCGCGATCATGTGCGGCAGACGGCTCTGCTTCTTGCCGTAGACGATCAGCACGAAGCCGATGCTGCCGATGACGAGCGAGACAAAGAGCGACGAGGGGTCAAGCGACATCTTTGAAAGTCAAAAAAGGTCGATAAGTCAGGAAGCCTGTTCCTGGCTTATCGACCTCTCGAGCGACTGACTTCTCGGCGGCGATCAGCTTCGACCGCGCCAACGGGTCAGGCCCGGCTGACGCCAGGCGGGGCCAGACCCGCGCTCATTTCGGTCAGCGGTCTTTCCCTCCTCCGCCTCCCTTGCCCGCGGTCTTCTTCGACAGCGCGCGGTAGTACTGCTCGATGAGGTCCTTGTAGCCGGTCGGGACCTCGTCGGTGCCGGAGAGATAGAGCGCGTCGTTCGAGGTGTCCACGCGCTTGCGGAGGTCGAACTCGAACTTCGTCAGCTTGTCGAGGGCCGTCGCCGCGAGCTGCTCGAGGGTGCGCGGATCGGACGAGGCGCCCGCGTTGTCCATCTGCTTCAGCAACCGCGCGATTTCGTCGACCGATTGCAGGTCCTTCGGCGTCGCGCCGGATTGCTGCAGGCGCTGGCGCAGATCCTGCGCGTCGTTCGCGAGCTGGCGCGCGGTGTCGCGGAAGTCGCGTGCGTCGCCATTGGCGAGCCCCGGCCGGGCGTCACCGCTCGACATCGAACCCGGGCTCGACGGCGTGCCCGTGAGGGAGCCCGTCGGATTGCCGTTGCCGCCGCGGGTCATCTGGCCGTTCGGCTGGCCATTCTGCTGGCCCTGTTGACCGCGCTGGTTCTGCCCCTGGCCTTGCCCCTGACCTTGTCCCTGACCCTGCTGTCCTTGCTGGCCCTGGCCCTGGCGTCCTTGCTGGCCTTGACCCTGCTGGCCCTGGCCTTGCTGCCCCTGGCCTTGCTGCCCCTGGCCTTGCTGACCTTGGCCCTGCTGGCCCTGGTTCTGCTGGCCCTGCTGCCCCTGCTGTCCTTGCTGGCCCTGTTGGTTCTGGCCCTGCTGGCCCTGGCCCTGCTGCTGGCCGAGGGCCTGGTTGAGGCGCTCGTTGAGCGACTCGGTGCCGTGCAGGAGGTTGGCTGTCTGATCGAGCGCGCGGCTCAAGCCCTGGCTCTGATCGGCCTTGTCGACCGCTGCCGCGGCGTCGCCGATCTTCTGCCGCAGCGAGTCGAGATTCGATCCGATCTCGTTTTCGATCGGCTTCGAGTACTCCGAGCCGCTCGACATCGCCTCGCTCGAGTACTCGATCTTCTCCTTCAACATCTGATCGCGAATCGAGCTCGCGGCTTCCTGCAGCTTGCGTGACGCGTCCCGCTGATTGTTGGTCAGGGTCTGACGCCCCAGCTGGTTGAGCTGCTGCTCGAGGTCGCCGACCTTCCCCTTCATGTCGCTTTTCTCTTGCTTGAGCTGCTGGATCTTCGCGTCCTTCTGCGCGCCGGCCGAGTCGAGTCCCGCGACCTGCTGCGCAACGTCCTTCTGCTCGCGCGCGAGGTCCTCGGCCTTGCGCTGCGCGTCCTTGACCGCATCGCCGACGCGCTGCGTGCTCGACTGCTGAAGCAGCCGCGCGGCCTCCTGGAGCTGCTGGAGCGCCTGGTCGGCCGCGGCTCCGCCGTTCTGGTTGCTCGCGGCAGCCTGCCGCATCGCGTTGGCCGCGTCTTGTAGACGACGAGCCGCGTCGGCGAGGTCCTGACGCTGTTGGCCCTGCTGCTCGAGCTGATGACGGAGTTGCTCGAGCTGGCGCGCGGCCTGCTCCGCCTCATCGGCCAGCTGCCGCTGTGACGAACCACCGCCGCTTCCGCCGCTCTGCTGCTGCCCGCGCTGGCGCTGCTGCTCGGCCTGCGCCAGCTGACGCCGCGCGAGCTCGCGCAGCTTCTCGGCCAGGTCGTCGATCTGCTGATTCGCGGCTTGCTGATTGGCGCGCTGCGCC
>CAYQRM010000257.1:0-3395 GCA_964419785.1 uncultured Solibacteraceae bacterium
ATGATGTCGCTGTTCGATTGCCGGAGGTCGGCATGAGGTTGGGCGCACTGTCCGCACTGATCGTCGCCGTATCCCCGTCGATCAGGCGAATGTCAAAGAGAAGGCGCTCGCCGCCGCAGCGGCGAAGAAGCTCTGACGCAAGCTCCCGTCACTTCGACGAAGCGAACGCATCGAGCGCGGGCAGCGCGGTGACCGTCGCGCCGTTTCGTTTGAAGAGCGACATCGGCGCCCAGCCGGGCATCACCAGATCGGGCGCCCACGGTCGGATGCCCGACAGCGCGCCTTCGGCGCTGCCCCACGCCACGAGGTCGCGCACGAACTTCGCCTGTCCTTCCGGCGACAACGGATAGCCACCGACAGCGTCGTTCCAGGAGAATGGGCCGGTCATGGTCGCGCTCGGATATCCGAACTCCGTGACGAACACCGGCCGTCCGAGCGCGTGTTTCATGGCGAGCGCCATGTCCTTGAAGGCTTGCAAGCGATCCGGCGGCGTCCTGGAGGACGTCGGGTAGTACGACACGCCGGCCTCGTCGACGAGAAAACCGCCGTCTCGCATCGCCGAAAAGAACGCCACCGCGAATTCGGGCTGCGTCGCGGAAATGCCGCTCACGTGCGTACTGAATCGCGCGCGTGGATCGATTGAACGAATGCCGCCGGCGACGGCTGCCAGCACCTTCGCTTCCGACGGCCACAAGTACGTCTTGAGCCATTCGATGCGATGCGTGGTGTCCATCATCGGCAGCGTCGCGGCCGACATTTTACCGATCGCGCGATTGACGGCATCGGGCGGCTGGTACTCGCCGGTTGCGCCGGCGGACGCGTCGCACCCATCGGGCATCGGACTCACCGCCACGCCGGCGACGCCGTACTCGACTTCGTTGCCGAGATCCCAGATGCCCACGGTCGCTCCTGTCGCTGCGATCTGCTTCGCGAGGCCCCGTGCACGACGCTCTGCCGCGTCGAGATGCGCGCGTACACCTCGGTCGCGCCGTGCGCGACGAACAGGCGCTGCAGTTGCTCGGTCGTCGTCGCGATGATCGTGCCATCGGTGAACCGCGTGCCCGTCTTCAGCACCGTTTCGGCGAACGGGCTCACCGAGATCGAGACGCGGAATGGGGGCGCGGGCGGCATCGCGGTCGCCAGAAGACATGCCGCCCCCACGACGAGCGTGATGACGCGCATCGCGGCAGTATACGGGCGCGACTCAGCGCACGCTTCTTTGTCGATTACTACTACGATGAAGTGTATTATGGGACGCATGCCGCCGACCGACGCGCTGGGCGAATTCGAACAGTGCCTGCTGCTCGCCATCCTGCACTTGCGTGACCAGGCGTACGGCGTGTCGATCCGCCAGGAAGTCGAGCGGCGCACGAATCGGAGCGTCGCCGTCGGCGCGCTCTACACGTCGCTCGCGCGGCTCGAGCGCAAGGGATACGTCCGAACCGAACTGGCGGATCCGACGCCGCAGCGAGGCGGGCGCGCCAAGCGCTTCTTCACGCTCCGGCCGGCTGGCGCCGCCGCGCTTCGACACTCGCGCGCCCGCCTCGACCGCATGTGGGCGGGCCTGTCGCCGAACTTGAAGAGGACCGACTCATGAAACGGACGCCACCTCGTCTCGGTGCGCTCGTGATGCGCGCGCTCCTTCCGTGCGACGATCGCGACGTCGTGCTCGGCGATCTCGCTGAAGAATTCGACGAGCGGATCGATCGCGACGGCGGCCGATCGGCTCGCCGTTGGTACTGGGATCAAGTGTGGCGGTCGATCGCGCCGAGCCTCGAACGGCGCCTGCACGACACCGTCGAGGTGGAAACGTCGCGCGATTCGCTCGCCGGCCGTGTTACTCGCGGCCTTCTCACCGATCTGCGGGACGCTCTGCGCTCGCTCCGCTCGACACCTGGTCCCACGTTCGTCGCCGTGTCCGTGCTGACGCTCGGGATTGGCGCGACGACGGCCGTGTACTCGGTCGTGGACGCCGTTGCGCTGCGCGGATTGCCGTTCGAGGAGCCAGATCGGCTCATGGCGCCGTCGGAGACGTGGCGCGGACAGCCGAGCACGCGCGTGTCGCCGCAGGATCTTCTCGATTGGCGGACGCGTCAGGATGTTTTCGAAGGCATCGCCGTCGTCACCGCACCCCGCGAGGCCTTCCGTCTCGCCGACGACCGCCAGACGTACGAGGGGCTCAGGGTCACGCGCGTCTCGGCGAACATGTTCCCGCTGCTTCGCGTGCAGCCTCAGCTTGGCCGTACGTTCTCACCCGCGGACGAGCTCGACGCCGCGCGCCGTGTCGCGGTGATCAGCGATGCGTTCTGGCGCGCGCAGTTCGGCGCGGACCCCACGATCGTCGGCAAGCCGGTCCGATTGTCGAATGGCACGTGGGAGGTCATCGGCGTCATGCCCGCGGGCTTTTCCTATCCGGTGGGCGTGCCCCAGCGCGACCTCTGGGTGCCGTACGTCATGACCGCGGACGAGCGCACGCGTGGTCCGGTCAATCGGAACAACGCGTACCTTCAAGCGACGGCGCGGTTGAGGCCTGGCGTCACGATCGCGCAAGCGCGCGCGCGCATGGCCGAGATCAGCGCCGCGATGACCGCCGAGAATCCTGCGTGGTTCAAGAACGTCGGCGTGATTGTTCCCACCTTGCAAGAGGCGATGGTTGGCAGCGTCCTGCGATCGTGGATGCTGATGGTGCTGGGCGCGGTCGCCTGCGTGTTGCTGATTGCCGCGGCGAACGTCGCGAACCTGCAGCTCGCCCGCGCGACGGTTCGGGCGCGCGAGATCGGTGTGCGCGCCGCGCTCGGAGCCACGCGTGCCCGAATCGTTCGCAGCCTGCTCGTCGAAAGCTTGCTGCTCTCGCTCATCGGCGCGGCGCTCGGCGTCGCGCTCGCGTACTGGGGCGCCGGCGCCATCACGCGTTTGTTGCCACCGGGGCTCCCGCGCGCCGCCACGATCGCCGTCAACGCGCGCGTGCTCGTGACGGCGGTGCTGATCGGCATGGCGACCGGCGTGGCCGCCGGGCTCGTGCCGGCCGCGCTGGGATCGCGCGTCGATCTGCTCGCGTCGCTGAGAGAGGGCGGCCGCAGCGGCACGGCGTCGGCCGGAGGTCACCGCACGCGAACGGCGCTGCTCATCGCGGAAGTGAGCGCCGCCGCCGTGCTACTCGTCGGCGCCGGACTCTTCGTGTCGAGCTTCATACGCGTGATGCGGATCGACGTCGGGCTGGACTATCACGGTCTGGTGGCCGTCGGTATCCATCCGCAACTCGATGGACCGGCCAACAAGCCCTCGCAGGACAGCCTCGATCGCGCGGCGCGAGAGCTCACGGAGGTCGCCGATCGCACGCGGGTCCTTCCGGGCGTCCAGGACGCGTCAATACTCGACGGCGGGCTGCCGCTCTC
>CAYQRM010000258.1:0-2979 GCA_964419785.1 uncultured Solibacteraceae bacterium
GGCCTGCGGATCCTCGTCGAGCCCCTCGTCGATGCTCATTTCGCAAACCGGCGGCACGTGGACCGGTCCCGTGACACTGACGAGCGCGAGCGGCGGACCCGAGTGTCTCGACGTCGTTCAGCAGGGCGTCGGCGTGCCCGATCAATTCACGCTGGTGATCACCCAAACCGGCACGTCGCTCTCGGCCACCGGCTCGACGCAGACGGCAGGGCAGACATGCTCGTATTTCGGAACGGCGGGCGACGCCAAGCTCGCGCTCGATTCGAACATCTGCACGCCAGGCGGCGTGCGATTGACGTGTGGCGGGAATCTGCGCGACGCGCTTCTCGCGCGCCGCTCGATCACGGCGTCGGTCAACGGCTCGGTCATGACGGGGACGATCAGTGAGAGCTGGAGCGTGTTCGTCGCCGGAACGAATTTCGGGGCGCTCGGCCTGATCGACCTCAGCAGCGCATTTACGCTCAACCGGACCGCCAGTCTTCCCGATCGTTGAGCCGCTACTCGCTGCCGCTCCACTGAGCCACACAGTCCGTGCGCACAGGCCATCCGCGCATCAAGACGTTGGGGAAGGAAGATTTCTTGAAGCCCGGCGACGAAGGCTCGAACGTGAGCGTGTAAGTGCCAGCCGGCACGTCCGTGAACTGATACTTGCCATCGTGATCCGTCTTCACGACGCGCGGCGCGGCGAGCGTGGAACTCAACAGCGTCACGACGACATCGGCAAGCGGCGCGTGTGTGATCTCGGTGACGATGCCGCCAATCGTATTCGGGCCCAGGCCGATTTCCGCCGGATCCGGCGGCGGAGGCGATCCGTAATTGCTAACAACGGTCTTCGAAAACGCTGCGACGCGCGGCGGTCCGTCCGCTTGCACGCGATACGCGCGGTTGATTCGAACGACGGGATCGAGATTTTGCGTCTTCGTCAGCGGGTTGTCCGCCGTCGCCGCGCGTGACGCGACCGACTGCTGATTGATCTTGCGGACGACGTCCATCCCGGCCACGACGGTGCCGAACGCCGCGGTGCCTTGCGCATCGTCGAAGCGCTTGCCGCCGAAATCGAGAGACGGCTGGTCGTTGAGCAGGATGTAGAAATCGGACGCGGCGCTGTCGGGCTGATCGTCGTTCCGCCCCATCGCGACCGTGCCGGCGACGTGATGCAGGGCCGTGACGCTCGTGCGCTCGAGCGGAATCGGTGGGTACGCCGGCTTGCCCGCGGGAATCCGGGCCTCGATGAGCTCCATCGGCGGACGGTTTGGAAGGACCGCGTGATACGTGTCCGGCCGGGCCGCACGATAGAACTCGGCGCCGTCGTAGAAGCCGCTGAAGACGTACCGCAGGAAGTTCGCCGACGTGATTGGCGCGTGCTCTAAATCGACGGCGATGTCGATGTTGCCGAGCGTCGTCTCGAGGCGGACGGGGCCTGACGGATGAAGTACATCCCTCGTGTATTTCCCTCCCTCCTGCGCCGAGAGCACGCTGGCGGCGAGGGTCACGAGGAGCCCAAACGAGAGCGTTCGGTACCTCATTTGAAGGATCCTAGGGGCACGTCGGGGGACTCACAAGAGATTTCTGGTTTCACGCGATCGTCGCTGCCGCCCCAAGTTAGGGCACACTAGTCGTTGCGACCAAGACAAGTACAGGAGCCGTGATATGTCCGCGTTTCTCGAGGACCTCCGCTTTGCGTTTCGCACGCTGAGACGAAGCGCGGGCGTGACGCTCGTGATCGTCGCCTCGCTGGCCATCGGCATCGGCGCCAACACGGCGATCTTCAGCGTCGTCAACGCTCTGCTGCTGAAGCCGCTACCGTATCCTGACGCCGACCGCTTGACCGTGCTCTGGCTGCGGTCGCCAGGGATCAACATTCCGCAGGATTGGCCGTCGCCCGGCCAGTACGTGGATCTCGAGAACGAGAATCGTTCGTTCGCCGAGATGTCGATCTCGCAAGGCCGCAGCGGGACGCTGATCATGCGCGACGAGGCGCAGCGCGTCGAGGCGCTGCTCACGTCCTCGAGTCTGTTCCACCTGTTGGGCGCCCAACCGCTCTACGGGCGACTGCTTCGGCCGGACGAAGACGTCCCCGGACAGCCGCCGGTCGTGATTCTGAGCTACGCGTTCTGGAAGCGGGCGTTCAACGCCGATCCGGCCGTCGTCGGGACCGTGCTCACGTTCAACAACCTCGCGCAAGGCGGCGGCGAGGGCAAGAATCAGTTTCAGGTCGTCGGCGTGCTCGGGCCGGACTTTCTGATGAACGACGAGATCATGCCGACCGTCGCGAGCATCCAGCAGATGGACGTGTTCCTGCCGCTGCCGTTGGGCGCGGACGCTGCCACGAGGCGCGGCGACGAAAATTACAACCTCATGGCGCGTCTGAAGCCCGGCGTGACGATCACGCAGGCGAAGGCCGACGTCGCCGCACTCGCCGCGCGAATCCGCGAGAAAGACAAACGCGATCGCACGTTCACCATCGATGTTGTCCCGCTCGTCGAGTCTGTCGTGGGCAACGTGAAGCGGGCCGTCCTCGTAGTCCTGGGTTCGGTGGCGCTCGTGCTGTTGATCGCGTGCGCCAACGTCGCGAATCTTCTGCTGACGCGCGCGACCGGCCGGCAGAAAGAAGTCGCCGTCCGTACCGCGCTCGGCGCGAACTGGCAGCGATTGGTGCGACAGCTCCTCACCGAGAGCCTTCTGCTCAGTCTGCTGGGTGGCGCGGCCGGACTGCTGGTCGCGGGCGCCGCGCTCGACGTCGTGCGATCGATCAATCCCGGCAACATCCCGCGGCTCGACGCCATCAGCGTCGACGGCACGGTGCTCGCGTTTACGTTCGCGGTGTCGATCGTCACGGGCGTGCTCTTCGGTCTGGCGCCCGCTCTGCGCGCGACGAGAATCGACCTCAACACCTCCCTCAAGGCCGGGGGGAGGAACTCGCAAGGCGACGGAGGATTCGGCAGCTCGCGACGACGCCTGCGCGGCTTGCTCGTTGTC
>CAYQRM010000259.1:0-6347 GCA_964419785.1 uncultured Solibacteraceae bacterium
AATCACCCGCCGAACGGCCGAGGCGTTCAAGATGTGAGCAATCACGCTGCCGAACGTGAAGCTCACCGGCGGCGTGCACAACGCGTCCACGAAGGCATCGTCCCACTCATTGCGATCGCGGATTCGCCGGACGAGCGCGGCGAAGTGCGGGTGAATAGCCGCTTGCCGGGCCTGCAGCGACGCGATGTTCCGGTCGCTGTGCGTCGGGATGTCGCGCCCGCCAATCGCCGCCGTCCATACTTCCTGCGTGAAAACGATGCGCTCGAGCATCGTGCGGACGTCGGGTTCAGGGCCTTCGAAATCGTGAATTTGAAACCCGGGCCGGACGTGGCGATCGAGGGCATCGTTCGAGAGCGTCGCGGCCTGCTCCAGCAGTCGCGTGGTGTGCCAGTGATCGTGTTCGACGAGGCGATCTGAAAGATCCATGGTGGCGCTCCTCGATTGGCCGGGCAGCAGCAGGCCGCCCGGCGGGTGAAAGTGAATGTGATTGGGCGCGGCGATCCGGAAATCGCGAGGCTCGTCGGTGAACCGGCTCGGCGGCACACCGTGCGCTCGCGTGAACGCGCGTGAGAACGCTTCGATCGCGTCGTAGCCGGCTTCGAGACCCGCATCCGTCACGCTGACGCCGCGGCCAAGCCGCCAGGCCGCGCGCTCGAGCAGCAGGCGGCGCCGGAACGCCGCCGGCGGCTCGCCAATGCCCGCGCGGACCAGACGGTTGAAGTGAAACGGACTGAGCATCGCGCGCGCGGCGAGTGCCCGCCCATCGAGGCCTTCATCGAGCGCCTCGATCACGGCATCGACGACGTCGCGCAAGCGGTCCGCGCCGGGCTTCATGCACGCGAGTATGCCCGAGGTCGATCACGGGCGCATGACCGCAATTGCTGCGGTCAAGACAGCAGTTTGGCCACGTCCTCGTGGCCTCGCCTTGTAGCCCAGGCGAGCGGCGTGGCCCAGACCGGATCGTCGGGCAGGCTCTTCGGCGCGCCGCACTTGAGCAGGAACTTGACCATCTTCACCTGTCCGTACTTCGCGGCCCAGGCGAGCGGCGTCGAGCGCAGGTGCTCGTCTCGTGCCGTGAGATCAGCGCCAGCCTTGATCAGCTTCTTCGCCTCTTTCAGATCGCCGCGTCGCGCGGCCTGGTGAAGCGGCGTGATGCGCAGCCAATTGAACGCACGCGTCGGCCAGTCTTCTTTCACGTGCTCGTTGGTCGGTGTGGCGCCGTACGAAAGCAACAGCTGCTCCATACGCTTGTCGGGCCGCCATTCCCGCGACACCCACAACGCGTCACCTGAGCTCTCGACGGGAGGATTCGGAAACGCTCCGCGCTCGAGCAGGAACTTCGCGATCTCGTAGTGTCCGTGGTACACGGCTGAGTACAGCGCCTTGCCCTTCGGCGCGTATTGCTCCTCGGGAAGATTCGGATCCGCGCCGTGTTCGAGCAGCAGCCGCACGATGTCCATTCGCCCGACCGCGGCGGCATTCGACAGCGGTGCGCCGGCGCCGAGGTAATAGCCCTCATGCTCGCCGATCTGGTTGGCGAGTCCTGGATGCTGCCGAAGGAGCGCGCGCACGCGCTCGATGTCCCCGGTGTGACAGGCCGTTGGCAGATCAATATTGGCGCCACGCGCTTCGAGATGCGCCATCACTTGCGCAGGCGTCACCAGCCAATTCGACGGCACATCCCGCCAGCCGCGGTAGAAGTAATCGCCGTTGGTCAGATGAATGGGCCGCGCGCCATCCATCCTGCGCGCGTCGATGTCGGCGCCTCGCCTCAGCAGCTCGTCGATCGCTTCGATCTGACGCGTCATCGTCGCCCAGTGGATCGGCTGGTTCGACCTGCTGTCACCCTTGTTGAGCAGCTCTGGTTCGGCGTCGAGGACCTGCCGCAGCTTCTCGAGGTCGTGATTGCGCAGCGCCGAGGCGATCGGCTCGCCCTTGGTCGACGCGTTGAACTTCGTCTCGAGCGTCTCGATCAGCATTTGCTCCATCGCGGTGTAGCCGCGATCGCGTGCGATCTCGATCGCGCCATCGTCGACCCAGAGATCGAGCGGATTCGAGTCGTGCTCGAGGAGGAAGCGCGCGACGTCGACGCGGTCTTCCCTGACGGCGAAGTAGAGCGGCTTGCGGTACTGATAGTGCGCGCGTGCGAGCGTCGGGTCCTTCGCCATCAGCGTTTGCACGGTCCGAAGGTCGCCCGCCGCGGAGGCCTGAAACAGCGCCCAGACGTCTGACCCACGGCCCTGCGACCACAACAACTTCGCGTCGGACTTCAGCTCCGCGGGCTGCAGCATGTGCTGCTGGGGTTGCACCGACTCGACGTGATGCACGAGGTTCGGCCAGCTCTCGAAGCCGTACTCGAGCGCGAGCGCGTGTTGCGCGTCGGCCAATTGCGCCGACGGATTCGACGCGCGGAGCGTGTCGAGGTGCTCTTTGGCTTGCTTGCGAAGTTGCTCGAGCGACGGACGTTCCGGCAGGTGCCTCGAAGAGGGGACGGACATGACGATCTCCTTTCGGATATCGCCCGCGTCCGCTCGACGGGCTGAAAGAAGATCGCAAGCTGTGACTGCGGTCTAACTCAGGTGGGCTCGGCCCTTCCCGCGGACGGGGTGCGTCCTGTCACGCCAGACGATTGTAGCCGACGAGGTCCACCTCCGAATCGTTAGCGTGATACTTCCTCGACTCGCCCGTATATAAGGTGAAATGGCGTTCGTGCAGGTGCTGCCACTACGCCTCGCGCGCATTCAGCGCGACGGCCTCGCGGATGAGCGCTTTGAACGCCGTGGCGTTGACGCCATCGCCTTCGTGAAAGTCGATCGCGCGACGCACGTTACCCTCGAGGCCCGTGTTGAAGAGCTTGGACGGATCCTTCAGCTCGGCGCCCTTGGCGAACGTCACCTTGACGATGCTCTTATAAGTTTCGCCGGTGCAGATCATGCCGTCGTGATACCACGTCGGCACGCCTCGCCACTTCCACTCCTCGGTCACGCCGGGATCGGCTTGTTTGATCAGCGCGCGAATCCGGGCGAGCGTTTCACCTCGCCAGTCGCCAAGCTCCTTGATCCTGGCGTCAATCAGCCGCGACGGGGACTCGCTCGCACCCGTCTTCGTGCTCGGAGTCTTCTTCACGCTCTTCGTAACGCTCATGTCCGTGTCCCTCATTTTTGGTCCGCGAACTGCTTGGCGTATTCCGCGTGCAGCCGCTGCCAGCCACCGAACTTCATCACTTCCGGACCGGCGATGCGCCCGATGGGCGCTCCGCTGAGTCGTCGATCCAACACGTCGAAGCAGACGTGCCAGCCCGCGGCACCCATCGCGATGAATCGTCGATCGATGCTGGTCCACAGCGTCAGGCGCGTCCCGCTGCCGGACGCATCGAGCTGCCACCGCATATCGTTGCCGCCCCAGGTGTACTCGAGCACCTTGGGGGCGATGGCGCGCGTCACGGTGGTTTCCGACACGTTCGGAGTGGGGGCCTTCACCGTCGTCAGCTTCACCGTCGCGCCCTCGGTCGCCAGGCTGCCGTCGGCGTCGAAGGGCGCCCACTCGCGCAGCTCGGCCGGATCCGTCAGCGCTCGCCAGACTGTTTGAGGAGGATGTCGCAGTTCTCTCACGAGCACGAGCGTCCACTTCTCGCCATCCTTTTCGATGTGCGCTCCGGCTGCCGGCCCCGGGCTGTACGTCTCGCGATCGGTCACGTTCGTCTTCCTAGCGCGAATAGCGCAGTTGGGTGAGCTGCACGAGATTGCCGCAGGTGTCCTTCATCATCGTGATGGTCGATCCGGTTACATCGGTCGGCGGCATTGTGAACTCCGCACCGTGCGCCTTGATCCGCTCGTAGTCTCGCTTCACATCGTCGGTGAAGAACATGATCGCCGGCTGACCCTGTTGGAAGATCGCCTGCTGGTACGCTTTCGCGGCGGGGTTGTTGTTGAGCGCGAGCTGGAGCTCGACGCCGTCCGGCTCCTCAGGGGAGCTCACCGTCAGCCAGCGAAACGGTCCCTGACTGAAGTCGCTCTTCTTCACGAGGCCCAAGACGTCCGAGTAGAACCGCAGGGCCTTCTCCTGATCGTCCACGTACACGCTGGTCACCTTGATCTTCATTTCAGGTCTCCATTCTTACGTTCGCGATGCCGGTCGGCGCGCCCCCTCGTGACCCGCCGCTTCGTCCGCGCCGATCGGTCCATGCGATCGAGGTGCCGTTCGAGCGCGTCGACGTGCGCCGACCAGAACCGCCGGAACGGCACCAGCCAGGTTTCCACTTCCTGGAGCGGCTCCGGGGTCAACCGGTAGAGTCGACGCTGTGCGTCCACCGTCGCTTCCACGAATCCGGCCTCACGGAGCACCTTGAGATGCTTCGAGACGGTCGGTTGAGACATTCGAAGCTGGCGCTCGATCTCCCCGACCGACTGGTGCGACGACGCCAGCAGGCTGAGGATGGCGCGGCGGTTCGGCTCGGCAATGACTTCAAAGACAGACGTCACAGCCATGTATATACCTCTCAAGGAATATTCCTGTCAAGGCATATAAACAAGGCCCGGAGCGGCGCGGTAGACTGAATCTCGGCCTTCCCAGAACGAGAGCGTGGTCATGTCAGCGATTAACACACCCGGATTCGCGCTCGAACGGGCGTGATGTGAATATGAGGACCAAGCGCCCGCTCCGAGAGCCCGTTCGCGAGCCTCAAGGGCCGAAGCAGAAGAACTACATCACGCCCGCGGGCCTGCAGCGCCTGAAGGATGAGCACAAGTTCCTGATGGCCCGCGAGCGGCCGGCCGTGACGCAGGTCGTGGCGTGGGCCGCCGGCAACGGCGACCGCAGCGAAAACGCCGACTATCTCTACGGCAAGCGCCGGCTGCGCCAGATCGATTCGCGCATTCGTTTTCTGATGAAGCGCATCGACGCCGCCGAGGTCGTCGATCCCGCGGCGCGCCGATCGGGATCGGCCGCGACGCGCGTCTTCTTCGGCGCGACCGTCACCTACAAGGACGAGGGCCATCGCGAGCACGTCATCAGCATCGTCGGCATCGACGAAGTCGATCTCAATCGCCGCTACATCAGCTGGCGCTCGCCGCTTGCGCGCGCGCTGATGAAGTCCAGCCCCGGCGATCGCGTCGTCCTGCACGCGCCGACCAAGACCGAGCGCCTCGAGATCCTCGACGTCGAGTACGCGTCCATCCCCATGGAGCCGTTCCGCGAGCCACCGGGCGCCGAAGCAGCGCCGAAGCCTTCCGACGACCCGTCTGGGACCAAAGGCTGACGCACTCGCTTGTGTGTGACGCTCCGCGAGGGGCAGTACCGCAGGGGTATGATCGATTGAGGCGTGCGATGCGCCAATCCTCTTCGACGCGGTGCGTCGCGCGCGAGGGGAGGTGTAAGTCATGACCGCCTTCATCGTTCTCATTCTTGGCGCGTGGGTGATGCTGTCACCAGCCGCCGGTCTGTCCGCGGCGTTCGCATCGTGGAACTCGTGGATTGTCGGCGTCCTGGCGGCGATCGCCGGAACGCGGTTGCAGCGCGAGCATGGCGTCTGGCAAGCCACGCTGACGTACATTGCGAGCGCGTGCATCTTCGTCGGCGGTTTCATTCCCCGGCTTCAGCTGGGCGACGAGCTCATTGGTCGAAGCATCATCTTCGGTGGACTGCTGTTGATTGCGGGCATCTGCTCGTTCGGCTACCACACGCCCGAGCACGCGGCGCCTCGGCTCTAGCGCTGTTTGCCAGACATAGGTATCTCGCGCCACCGCTCCGGCGCGAGATACTGATCAGCGTGTGTGCGACGTTGTGACCGAATGGACGCGGTCCTGCAACGCTCGTGCCCGAAAGGGTCGGAATATGCCAGACAAGGAAACGATTGAACGCGCTCACGAGGATGCTCGCGAGGGCAAATCTCCGTCGACGCAGGCCGGCGAATTCGTGCGCGAGGAAATGCATCACGTGCGCGAGGGCAAGCACGGCGTCGCCAATACGAAGCAGGCGATAGCGATCGGCCTGTCCAAGGCGCGAAGAGCTGGCGTCGACCTACCGCCGCCGTCGGACGGCTCGAGCGAGATGCGGCACAAGGCGGAACAGGAGAGCGCTCGAGCTGGGCGCCCGACGTCGCCAAGCCGGTCGCGAGCGACCTCGAAAGCGTTGAAGCGGAAAGGACACCGGGGCGCTTCGAAGCACGCGCTCGCACGTCAGGCCAAGAGCGCAGCGAAGCGGCGGACCGCCGCGGCGCGGTCCTCGGCGGCGAAGCGGGCGGCACGGACGCGGCGTCGAACGGGCAAGCGCTCTACCCGCTAATGCTTCACGCGGTGCGGTGAGCCCGCCAGCTCCAAAGGAACAGCACGCCCACGACGATCAGCGGG
>CAYQRM010000260.1:0-20497 GCA_964419785.1 uncultured Solibacteraceae bacterium
CCCAGCAGGACGGGCCGGTGGAGTCGACCGTGCTCGTCGCGGCCGTGTTTCGACCGCCGACCTTTGATGCGCCGACCTTGGGGAGAGGCGCGTCGAACGCCGCAACGCCCGGGCGCGAGATTCCGTTCCCGACCAAGATGGTCACGCCGCTCTATCCGCCCCGAGCGATCGACAACCTCGCCGTGCTGGTCGAGGCGCGCGTCGGATCGAGTGGCAATGTCACCGACGCGAAGATCGTCGGTGCGACTTCCGGATTCGACGGCGCGGCGCTTCAAGCGGCGCGTGAGTGGCTCTTCCGGCCCGCGGAATCGTCGAGCGGTCCCGTGCCGTCGATCGTCTACATCGTCTTTGGATTTCGCCAGCCGGTGACGTGATCCGCTACCAAATCCGCGTCCGCTCTCCCGGCTTGAGGTAGTACTTCCCGCTCGTCACATCGAACGCGTCGTACCACGCGTCGACGTTTCGCAGCGGCCCGATGATCCGGTACTTGTCGGGCGTGTGCGGATCGGCCGCCATCTGGGCCTTCATCGCATCGTCGCGCTGCTTGCTGCGCCAGGCCTGAGCGAAGCCGAGAAAGAAGCGCTGATCGCCGGTCAAGCCGTCGATAATCCGCGCCTTCTTGCCGCCGAGGGACGCGTGATACGCGTCGAGGGCGATGAGCACGCCCGCGAGATCCGCGATGTTCTCGCCCATCGTGAGTTGACCGTTCACGTGCACGCCTGGCACCGGCTCGTAGCTGTCGTACTGCGCGCCGAAACCCTTGGCCTGCGCCTCGAAGCGATCCGCGTCGGTTTTCGTCCACCAGTCGCGCACCGCGCCGGTCTCGTCGATCTTGCGGCCTTGATCGTCGAAGCCGTGGCTGATCTCATGGCCGATGATTGCGCCAATGGCGCCGTAGTTGACGGCGGCGTCGGCCGACGGATCGAAGAATGGCGCTTGCAGGATGCCGGCGGGGAAGACGATCTTGTTCTCGAGGCCGCCGTTGTACGCGTTCACGGTCTGCGGCGTCATACTCCACTTCTTGTGATCGACGGGCTTGTCGAGATCGCTGAGCTGGTACTCCCATTCGAATTGCGCCGAGCGCTCGACGTTGCCGTAGAGATCGTTCACGTCCACTTTGAGCTTGCTGTAGTCGCGCCACTTGTCGGGATAGCCGACCATGACCTCCATCTTCGCGAGCTTCTCGAGCGCTGCCTTCTTCGTTTCCGGGCTCATCCAGTCGCTCTTCTGGATGCGCGCGCCCATCGCGGTCTTCAGATTCGCCACAAGCTGATTCATCTGCGTCTTCGACGAGGCCGGGAAATACGTCTCGACGTACGTGCGGCCGAGGAGCTCGCCGAGCGTTGTGTCGATAAGCGCGGCTCCGCGCTTCCAGCGAGGCCGGAGCTCCGATACGCCGCTCAGCGTCTTCGTGAACAGGAAGCGGCTGTCGACGAAGCGTTTGGAAAGATACGGGGCACCCTGATCGGTGACGTGAAACACCTGCCACGCCTTGAGCGTCTCGAGGGGCGTGTCGGCGTAAATCTTCGCGATGTCGCGGATCGCGGTCTTCTCCAGCACGATCAACCGGTCGCGCTTCGCGATGCTCGATGCCGTGAAAAACGCGCTCCAGTCAACGCCTGGCGCGAGCGTCTGCAGGTCCGCGACGCTCATCGGGTTGTTGACCTTGTCGATGTCACGCCGATCCGCGGCCGGCCAGCTCGCCTTCGCGAGGGCGGTTTCGAAGGCCATCACCGCGTCGGCCGTCTTCGCCGGCGCGGGATCGTGCGTCATCGTGAACGCGCGCTCGAGGTAGGCGCGGTACGCGTCGCGCTGAGGTGTGAACGTGTCGTTGAGGTAGTAGTCGCGATCCGGCAGACCCAGACCCGCTTGACCGAGGAACAGCGTATTCACCGCCGCGTTCGCGGGATCGGGTCCAACGCCGGGACCGAACAGCGAGAAGCCGAACCGGCCGCTCGTTTCGCCCATGAACTTCGTGAACGCCGGCTTGTCCGCGATCGCCGCGACGCGACGCAGATCCTCCTGCAGCGGTTTGTCGTCGCGCGCCTCGACCGTCGCTTCGTTCATGAAGCTCCGATACATCGCGCCAATCTGCGTCGTCGCGGGCGCGTTCTCGATGACGGCGCGGATTTGATCCTGCGTTAGGTTGAAGACGTCGTACCCCACGCCGGCCGAGCCCTGGTCGGCGGGAATCTCCGTTTTGGCGATCCACGCGCCATTCACGTACCGATCGAAATCGTCGGCCGGATTCACCGTGCGATCCATCCCGGCGAGATCGACGCCCCAGGTGCCGAAGTGCAGCGGCTTGGGTGGCTTCGCGGGTGCGGGCTCGGCGGGCGGGCCGGCAGGCTGCGTCTGTTGAGCACCAACTCCCGCGCCAAGGAAGACAGCGACGAGAAACATCGAGACACTGATGTGCCGGCTGAGTGTTCGCATTCGAGTATCTCCTCGGATCGACAACATGTAATTGTCACACGTCGTGTGAAACGGCGCCGAGGCCAGTGACGAGGACGCACGCCAGAAACACGAAAGGCCGGAAGTCAGGGGCGTGTCGCCTTGACTCCCGGCCTTCTTAGCTCGCTCTGAACTTCTAACTTCTGGCTTCTAACTTCTAACTTCTGGCTTCTAACTTCTAACTTGATCCGTCCTTACGGCAGACACGACTGGCACTTGTGGTTGTTCTTCGACCCAAGGCTCTCGAGAAGCGCGATCGTGTCCGGGTACGGCGAGATGCGCGAGACCGGACCGTTGGCCATGTCGGCGGTCGTCTGACCGCGGCGGCTGACGGCCTTCACGTCGGCGCCCTTCGAGACCAGGTATTTGATGAGCTCGTTGTCGCCGCGCGCGGCCGCGTTGTGGAGCGGCGTGTAGCCTTGCGCGTCGCGCGCGTTGACGTCAGCGCCGAGGTCCTCGACGAGATACTTCACCGCAGCAAGCCACGCGTCCGGCGCGTGTCGATGCGCGTTGCCGGCGAAGCCTTCGCCGTACTCAGAGCCTGACGCCGCGTCGATCGGATAGGTGCCCGGGCCGTTTGGCGGCACCGGTGTGACACCCGACTGATCACCGCCCGGCGGGAGTGGCGCCTGATCGGGAGGCACCGCGCCGTCGGTGTTCGGGACCGGGCCCGCTGCGCCACCGGCACGTCCGGCGCCGCCGCCGCGACCACCGGCCGCGCCCGCGCCGCCGCGACCACCGGCCGCACCCGCGCCGCCGGCGCCGAATCCGCGGCCGCCGCCGCGCGCCGCGCTGAGCGTCGGAATGTTCGGGTCAGCGCCGTACTTGACGAGCAGCTTCATTGCGTCGACGTCGGTGCCGTATGCGGCGCGCCAGAACGCCGTCGAGCCCGCGGCGTTGGTGAGGCCGCAGTTCGCATTGCCGCAATCGGTGTAGGTCATGTACCAGGGATGCACGCGGATGCGGGCGTTCACGTCCGCGCCCTTGTCGAGCAGCGCCTGCATCACGTCGAGGTAGGTCGCCTGCTGCCGCTCCATCTCCTGCGGCTGCGGGAAGCGCGTGCGCGGCTGCCACATCGCGTTGACGGCGGCCCAGAGCGGCGTCACGCCATGGCTGTCGGATGGGATGTTGACATCGGCGCCGCGCTTGATGAGCTCCATCGCGACGTCGAACTGGCCGTTGATGAGCGCGACGAGCAGCGGCGTGTGACCGTCGCTCGTCTTCTCGTTGATGTTCGCGCCCGCGTCGAGCAGCGCCGCGGCCGAGGCGACGTAACCCTGTCGCACGGCGTGATGCAGCGCCGTCATGCCGCCCTTGGCCGAGATCTGCGGCGCCGGTCCGTCCTGATTCAGGCGATCGATTGCGGCCTGCGCGCCGCCCGCGCCGACGCCGGCGCCGAATTGCGGCGTCTGATCAAGTCCGGCCGAGCCCGTGAGGTCCGGTCCAACGGCTGCCGCGCCGCCGCCCGCTCCGCCCGCGCCGCCGCCCCCGCGCGCGCCGCGTCCGCCACCCGCACCAGCCGCGGCTGGCGGCAGCTCCGGCGCTTTGCCGGTCGTGTAGAACTCGCGCATCGCTTCGATCGCGGTTTGCATCTGCGTCGGCGTCGGCGTCTGGCCCTTGGGCACCGACGCGGTCAGGATCGCGCGCTGCAACTGGGCGGCCTGCCGATCCGATGCGGTCTGTTTCGTGAGATCGACCGACCTGGTCTTCTCGTCGACTTTCGCGCCGTGCTGAATCAGCGCCTTGATCACATCGACGCGGTTCGCCTCGGTCGCGAAGATCAGCGGCGTCTGGTTCCACTCCGACTCGGTTGCGTTGACGTCGGCGCCCTTGGCGATGAGGGCATTGACGACCTCGACGTTGCCCGACGCGGCCGCGAGATGCAGCGGCGTCACGCCGCTCGTCGACGTCTTCGCTTTGGCGTCGGCGCCGGCCGCAAGCAGCGCGTTCACCACGCCCACGCTGCCGCTGCGCGCGGCGAGGTGGAGCGGAGTGTACTGGCCGATGCGCGTGCCGGCCGAGACGTTGGCGCCGGCGTAGAGCAGCATCTGGGCGAGCGCGGCATCGCCGCGATCGGCGGCCCAATGGAGCGCCGTCATGCCGTCGCCTTGCGGCGAGTTGACGTCAGCGCCCTTGCTGAGGAGCGCCTTCACGGTCGCGACGTCGCCGCGCTTGGCGGCGTCGGCGACGGTCGATCCCGCGGGGGTTTGCGCCGACGTGACCGCGACGGTCGCCACGCACGCGGCAACCAGGTACAGACTGAACCGGCGAACGATCCGCATACGCATCTCCGTCGGTTACGCGAGTGAGAACTCGCCCGTGCTGTCGCCAAACGTTTTGACGTCGTCCATGCCGAGCTTGTGCATGAGCGTGAGCATGACGTTCGCCATCGGCGTGTCGTCCGGCGTCTTGAGGTGGACGCCGCCGGCGAGCTGACCGTTCGCGTGTCCGAAGAGCACGAGCGGGCAGCGGCGGTGGTTGTGCACGTTGGAGTTCGCCATCGGCGATCCCCAGATGATCATCGTGCTGTCGAGCAGCGACTTGTCGCCGTCCATGGTCGTCTTCATCTTGTCGAGGAAGTACGCCATCTGGCTCACGCGGTAGTGGTTGATCTTGTTGAACTCCATGATCCGCGGCTCAGTGTCGCCATGGTGTGACGCGGGGTGGAACGGCTGGCTCGATCCGCTCTCCGGGAACACGCGGTTCTGCGCGTCGCGGCCCGTCTTGAACGAGATCACGCGGGTCATGTCCGCCTGCATCGCGAGGACCTGGAGGTCGAACATCAGCTTCATGTGCTCCGAGAACGAGTCGGGCACGCCGGCCGGCGCGTCGGGCAGGGCGCGCGAGTCGCCGCTCGTGTTGCGCGCTTCGATCATCTTGATCCGGCGCTCGAGCTCGTTCACGTCGTCGAGGTAGCGGTCGATGCGGACGCGGTCGGACGGCCCGAGGCTCGCGCGCAGCGTCTTCACGTCGCTGTTGATCCAGTCGAGGATGCCGCGGCGCGTCTGCAGACGGGAGGCGCGCGCTTCAGGCGTGCCGCCGGCGCCAAACAGCATGTCGAACGCCACACGCGGGTCGCGGATCATCGGCAGCGGTTCGTTCGGCGAGGCCCAGCTGATCGAGTCCGTGTAGGCGCACGAGTAGTTGTAGGTGCAGCCGCCGGCCTGGTCGAGATTCTCGATGCAGAACTGCATCGAGGGCATCGGCGTCGTCTGGCCGTACTTCTTGGCGTACATCTGGTCGAGCGACGTGCCGGCCCAGATGTCCGAGCCCTGCGTCTGTTTCGGATGCGACTGCGTCAGGAACACGGCGCTCGACCGGAAGTGGTCGCCGCCGATTTCCGGCGCCGCGAACGCTTCGGCCATCCGCACGTCCGTGTTGCTCACGATCGTCATGTACTCGCGGTACGAGTCGACCGTGCTGAACGGGTTGTCCGGAATCAGCTTGAAGTCCTTGCCTGCCGTCTCGGGCGCGAACAGGTACTTCGACTCGCCGATCTTCGTGCAGCCGGCGAGGCCGTGCACCTCCTCGACGCACACCAACCGTGTGGCGCCCGAGCCCGCCGCCTCGGCGCTGCGCGCCTTTGAGCCAAGCCCTGCGGGGACCATTGCATCGAGGAAGGGCAGGGCGACGGCCGCGCCCATCCCTTGCAGGAAGGTGCGGCGAGGAAGACTTTTACCAGTCAGGAACGGCATGGACGTGGCTCCTCAGTTGGGGCGAGACGAACCGGACTTACCGCTCGGTGCCGGAGCGGGGTCGGCTCGCTTCAATCGAAACGCGTCGCTTCTGACGACGCCAAGGATGAACGAGGACATTCGGTAATCATTCTTTTCGGCGGCAGAGGCGATCGCGCGCACGGTCGGCTGGTCGAAGTACTCGACGCGGCGGCCAAGTGCGAACGCCATGAGATTTTCCGTCAGCGTGCGGACGAGCGGCACGGGACGCTTGAGCAGGAGCGCTGAAAGCTCCGCGGGATTCGAGACGCTGGAGCCGTCGTAGAACGTGCCGCGCGTGTCGAGCGGGCTGCCGTTCTCGTGGTTGCGCCAGCGGCCCGTCACGTCGAAGTTGTCGAGCGAGAGCCCAATCGGATCCATGAAGCGGTGGCACGACTGGCAGGCCGGCGCCGCGCGGTGCAGCTCGACGCGCTCGCGCGTCGTCAGCGTCTTGCCGTTCTTTGCTTCCGCGGTGTTGTCGAGCGGCGGCACGTTGGCCGGCGGCGGCGGAGGCGGCGTGCCGAGCAGCACTTCCATCACCCACTTGCCGCGGAGCACCGGCGACGTGCGATTCGCGAACGACGTCTGCACGAGCATCGAGCCCTGGCCGAGCAGACCCTTGCGCGTCGCGTCCGGATACTGCACCTTGCGGAACTGATCGCCCGCGACGTTCGGGAAGCCGTAGTGCCGCGCGAGCGTTTCGTTCACGTACGTGTAGTCGGCGCGGTAGAGATCGAGCGCGCTCTTGTCTTCGTGCACAAGGCTGTTGAAGAACGTGATCGTCTCTTCGCGCATGTCGGCGGCGATCTCGTCGTTGAAGTTCGGGTAGTAGTTCGGATCCGGATGGTTCTTGTCGAGATCCTGCAGCCGCAACCACTGCGCCGCGAAGCGCGTCCCGAGCGCTTCCGAGCGCGGATCGGCGAGCATCCGCTTCGCCTGCGCCTCGAGCGTCGCCGGGACGCCGAGCTGGCCCTTGCTCGCGAGGTTCAAGAGCTCTTGATCGGGAGGCGTGCCCCAGAGGAAGAACGACAGGCGCGACGCGAGGTCGTAGTCGCTGATGCGGTACGTGTCGCCGGGCTTGACGCTCGCCGGTTGATCCTCGAGCCGGAAGATGAAGCGCGGGCTCGCGAGCAGCGCTTCGAGCGACGTGCGGACGCCGCTCTCGAATCCGCCCTTGAGCGCGCCGGCGTCGTAAAACTTCAGGAGCGCGTCCGTTTCAGCTTGCGTCGCCGGGCGACGGTACGCCGTCGTCGCGAGCTTCGTGACGATCCTGCCCGCGCACGTGCGCTCTTCAGGAGCAGACGTCGGACGGCAGACGAAGATCCGCTGCCGGCTCGGCGTGTCGGAGACGCCCGTGACGTTCTTCGGTCCGCGGATCGTGAGCTCGCGCAGATGTGGCAGCGTGGTGATGCCCGTACCGCCCGATCCGCCGCCCGCGAACGACCAATCGTGCGGACGAATCAAATCCTCGTACGGGCCGTCGCCCCTGACGACGAACGCGGCGGAGACGACGTGCTGTCCGGCCGTGATCTTGACGGGCTCGGTCGGCATCGGAATGCCGCCGCGTCCGTCGGCGCTGCCCGACGGCTGCGTCTCGTAGCGGACGAGCGCGACGCGCTCGCCATCGATCGAGATGTCGAGATCCTCGAAGCGCGAGTTGTTGCCGCCGATGAACTCCGGCACGAACACGTAGTCGCCGTCAGCCGGGAAGACGTAGTTGACGACCATGCCGCCGCGCGTGCCGTACGGCGCGCCGTCGAGGTGATCCCACGAGTTCTGTGATTCGTAGGTCGACGCCGTGAACGTGCGATCGAGCGAGGGCGACAGCCGGTCGCCAACGGCCATGCGGCTGATCTCGGCCGCGGCGTTCAAGTACGACTCGATGAGCGTCGCCGAGATCATCTGCTCGTCGGCGATGTTGTCGAAGTTCGAGTTGAGCGAGTCGAGCGGCAGCCAGTCACCGGCGTTGACGTCGAGTCCGAGCAGATCCTTGATGGCGCTCTGGTACTCGGTGCGGTTGAGACGCTGGAATACGCGGCCGCCCGGGTTGGGCTTGGCCGCGGCGGCGGCGTCGAGGCGCGTCTCGAGCGCCGTGATGAGGCCGTTGTAGCTCGCGGCGTCGGGCAGCGGCGTCGGCGGCGGCGGCATCATGCCGGCACGGAGCTTGCGCACCATGCGCTCGCCGAGCTCAGGGTTCGATCCAATTTCCGCGATCTTGAATTTCTCGAACGAGACGCCCGCGGTGTTGTCTTTGTTCTGATCGTAGTGGCAGTCGACGCACACCGACTGGACGAGCGTGTCAGGGTCCATCGGCGCCGCGGCGCCCGGCGAGGTCTTGGCGCCGCTCTGCGACGCCTGTCCGGTCTGCGCGTGCGCGACCGCGAGCCGCGGCGCGGCCTGCGATCCTGACGTACGGTCAGCGGCCAGATTGGCCGTCACCACCAGCGCGAATCCCGCGGCTACTGCCCACACCCACTTTGAGCGCATCGTGTGTCCCTGCCGGAGCTTAGCGTCCTCGGTCGAGGTATGAAATTAAGTCAATCTTACAAGAGTTTCGGCTGTCCGAACCCTGCTCCCCGGGGGTTTGCCCCGATCACATTTCCGGCTGTTTCTACTACGACACGAACCCGCCCGGCGTGTCGTACGGGCCCGTTTATCAAGGGCCGGCAAGCGCCCCTATAATTCCCCCGTGGCCGCCTCGCGTCGACGTCGTTCAGGAAATCGCGCCGGCCACGGGCTCATTGCCCTGGGATCGGCCGCCGTACTCACCGTCTACACGGCCGGGTACGCGCGAACGCGCGCCGCGGCCGACCGCTTGGAGGCCGAAACGACGCGGCCCAGGCCCGTCGTGCCGGCTCCCGCGCCCGGGCCGGAGACCCCCATGGCTTCGATCGGGCCGGCACCGGTCGCGACGCCCGTTTCGGATCGCGCGACGCCAGCTCCAGCATTGACGCCGCGACGGCAGCCTCGAACAACGCCGCGCCAGCCCGCCGCGTCAACTCCGGTCGCCGCGGTTCGGGCGACGCCGGCCGTGTCAACGCCGGTTGCGGTGACGACGGCAACGCCAGTTGCGGTGACCACGTCAACGCCGGTTGCGACTCCTGCCGCTTCTCCGGTCGTGACGCCGCCGCCGACCGCAACTCCAGCTGCTCCCGAGCCGTCGCCGAAACTCGCGTCGGGCCCAAGATTGCCCGCCGGGATGTACAGGGACGGGTCGTTCTCGGGTCGCGGCCACAGCCGGCACGGCGACATTGAGGCGGCCATTACAATCGAAGACGGCCGGATCACCTACGCCGCGATCACGGTCTGCGCCACGCGCTACCCGTGCGACATGATCGACAAGCTGCCGGCGCAGGTCATCGCGCGGCAGAGTCCAGAAGTGGATTTCATCGCCGGCGCGACCGACAGCACCAACGCCTTCTACTACGCGATCGTCGCGGCGCTCGACAGAGCGAAATGAGCCTCGTCCATCGCCACGCGATCGCGCTGATGGACACCGTCGTCACGTTCGAGGTCGTGGTGCGTACGCCGCGCGAAGACGACGCGGCGCGCGTGCAGGCCGGCGTAGAGCGCGCCATCGACTGGTTCCGCCGCGTCGAGCACGCCTGCAGTCGTTTCGATCCGGCAAGCGAAGTGCGCGCGCTCGCTCTGCAGCCAGGCCTGCCGGTTCCCGTCAGCCCGCTGCTGTTCGAAACCGTGCAGTTTGCGCTCGGCGTGGCCGACGCCAGCGGCGGCGCGTTCGACCCCGTGATTGGCGCCGATTTGGAGGCCCGCGGTTTCGACCGTGAGTACCGCAGCGGCGATCGCTCGCCGAGCGGCGTCGCGCCGGATCCTTGCGCGTCGTACCGCGACGTGAGGGTCGACGTTGAACGGCGCACGTTGACGCTCGCGCGTCCGCTCGTGCTCGATCTCGGCGGTGTCGCGAAGGGACTCGCCGTCGATCTCGCCGCGCGCGAGCTCGCGCCGTTCGAGCATTTCGCGATCGACGCTGGCGGCGATCTCTTCCTCTCCGGACACAACGCTGACGATGAACCGTGGGCGATCGGGATCGAGCATCCGCGCGATCGTCGCCGGCGGCTCGAGACACTTCGCGTTTCGAACGCGGCCGTCTGCACGTCGGGCGACTACGCGCGGCGCACGCCGCACGGTCATCACCTGATCGATCCGAGAACGCGCCAAACGGCCGACCGCGTGGCGAGTGCGACCGTGATGGCGCCGACCGCGATGGTCGCCGACGCGCTCGCGACCGCGGCGTTCGTGCTCGGGCCCACCGAGGGCATCCGCTTTCTCGAGCGGCACGGCGTCCAGGGATGGATCGTCACGCCTGCGCTCGAGCGCTTCTCGACCGGACCTCGTGCTGAAGTTTTTTCGCACGCCTAAGGGCCTGCTGCTCATCGTGCTCGCGGCGCTCACCGCCATCGCCGCGCCGGTCGAGGGCGTCGGTCGCTTGTGGCCGAATCTCACCGTCGCCGTGCTTGCGGCGATGCTCATCGATCTGCCGATCCTTCGCGTGAGAGACGGCGAATGGGAGTTTCCGAGCGGCGCGCTTCTCACCGGTCTCATCGTCGCGATGGTGCTCAGCCCGGACGCACGTTGGTACGCGGCCGCCGCGGCGTCGGCGATTGGCGTCGCCGCGAAGTACATCGTGCGCACGCGATCGGCGAATGTGTTCAATCCCGCCGCGCTCGGCGTCGTCTTCGTCCACTACGCGTTCGGCGCGGGCGAGAGCTGGTGGGGCGCGCTTGGCGGCCTCGCGCCGATCGCGGTGATTGCGCTCGTCGCGTCGGGCGTGTTCATCGCCGATCGCGTGAACAAGATGCCGCTCGTACTCGCGTTTCTGGGGGCGTATTTTCTGCTCTTCACGATCGCTGCGTACGCGCGCGATCCGTCGAGCGTCGCGGAGATCTTTCGCGCGCCGGACGCGCAGGCCGCGTTGTTCTTTGCGTTTTTCATCCTGACGGATCCTCCGACGTCGCCGGTGCGCCACGGCGAGCAGCTCATCGCAGCCGTGCTGGTCGCCGTCGTCAGCGTCGTCGTGTTCGAGGGTCTCGGCGCGGCGCACTATCTGCTCGCGGGCGTGCTCGTCGGCAACGTCTGGGAAGCCTGGCGGAGATCGGCGAAAAGGATACCGGGAATACTTTCCACGGATTAGGACAGTCGGAAAGTATTCCCGAGTTCGACAGGCTGACTGGGGCATCGCGTTCGGCCAGGACGTGATGTACAAGAATCAGATCACGCACACGATCTACGTGGCCAACGACAGCGACTACCTGTCGGTCGTTCCGAATCCGACCACGGGCAATACCAGCAACCCGAACCGGTACTTCGTCTTCGGGCTCGTCGACGCAGACCTGGGCTTCCAACAGCAGCAGTTCACCGACCGCTGAAGGAATTACTCCGGGTGTCTTTTTACGATTTACGTAAAATGACTCCCGGAGTCTCTTCATGAAAGCGTTCCTCGCCTGCGCGCTGGCCGTGGCGACTCAAGTCGCCAGCCCAGGTCCCTCGTATGCGGTGATCGCGAAGCTGCCGTCGGCCGTCGAAGGACAGCCGCTCCGCACGTTTGCGTTCGATCCCGGAAAGCATCGCCTCTACCTCGGCTCGAACCGCGGGCTCTTCTGGGTCGACGTCTCCGAGCCGAAGCCGCGAGTAAAAGGTCCGATTATCCGCAAGAACATTCTCCACATCGAAATCGCGCCCGAGCTCCAACGCATGTTCTACATGACGCCCGATGAGGTCGGTTACGCCGATCTCGATCGCTTCGGCGAGAGCGTCACGCTCGCGAGCGATCTGGTGCCGCAAGATCTCGTGTACGAGCCGACGCGGCGCGAGGTCTACGTGTCCGTGCGCGATCCGCACCTGCTTGTCTTCGACGCGACGACCGGCCGCAAGGGCGACGACGTGCCGCTGCCCGGTTGGTACGGCGTAGAGCTCGAGTCGATCCCTGGGCGCGTGTTTCTCTCGAACGGCGGCAAGGACGGTCTTTACACCGTCGATGCCGCCACGCACGCCGTTGCGCCGTGGCCCGTCGAGGGCCGCATCGTCACCCCCGCGCGCATCGAAGCGGATCCGTCCGGTCAGTACTTGTTCCTGTCGTACTACCGCGAGATCGTCGCGATCGACATCGCGCGGGCGACCGTCGTCGGCCGCGTCGTCACGTTCAGCACGCCGTCGATCGCGTTCGATCCCGGCGAGCGCGTGCTCATCGCGACGTGGAGGGACGATCAGTCGCCGGCACGCGTGGTCGCGTTCCGCGCCTCCGCCGATGGGTTCAACGAGATCGCGCGGTACAAGAATCCATCCGTCGGCATCGTGGGCGTCGAGCCCACGAGTCACGGGTTCGTGCAGGCCGGCTCGCTGTCGCTGCTCGTGTGGTCCTCGCAGCCTGGCCAAATGTTCCAGCCTGCGACCGCGGACGGAGGCCGGTAGGCCGATTTTCCCCACGGTATTTCACTGATCTTCCGGCATCGAGATTGCAGTAAGCACCGTCGAGACTCGATGTGTCGGAGTCTCTCCGAGTGAACGCCCTCTGCCGCAGCCGGCCGCGCGCCGGGACGGGAGAGGTATATGCGCCTGCGACTATCGTTCGCGCTCGTCGTTCTGCTCGTGACTCCGCGCGTCAGTGCCGCGCAGATCATTCCTGAAGGCGTGCCGCCGTCGGTGATCCTCACGCGCGCGCCCGCGCGCGACGTACCGATCGATCGCGTTCAACCCGATCATCCCGTCACCGACAAGAGATTCTGGCTGACCGCAGCGGCGCTCAACATCGCGATGATCGCCGACACGAAGACCACGTTCGATGTGATGAAGCGCTGCACGGCGTGCTATGAAGCCGATCCGTACGCGCGACCGTTCGTTGGGCGCGGGCCGACGGTGACCTACACGGCGGGGGAGGCGTTCGACATCACGGTCATGGCCATCGCGGCGAAGATGAAAGGATCCGACCGGCCGTTTTTCCGCAAGACGTGGTGGGTCGTGCCGATCGCGCTCACGGCCGGCCATGCGTTGGCCGCGAAGCACAACACTGGAGTCGGGCGCTAAATAACGCCGGGTGTCTTTTTACGTTTATGGTAAAAAAACACCCGGCGTTATTTTCACTTCGTCAGGTGCTTTTCGATATCGGGCAGCGCGGCGAGGATCACGTCGCCGACTGTTTGCAGGCTGCGGGCCGAGACGTGATTCAGATCGTCGCAGCACACCTGGTTGTGCCACTGGGGGTAATCGATCAGATCGATGATGTCGATCGACGGCACGCCCGCTTCGACGAACGGCAGATGATCGTCACCGCCGACCGGTCCCGGCGTATTGATGAACGCGTCGTCGTGGCCGAGCTTTTTCGCTGACGCCCAGACGATGTCGTTCAGCCACTTGGCGGAGTACTCGGTTTCGGGCCGGATCTTGAGATCGCGCGCGCCGATCATGTCGAACAGGATCATCGCCTTGACCGATCCGAGCGTGCCCGCCTTCTTCGCGGCGTCGACGTAGTACCGGCTGCCGTAGGTGTTATCGGGCGAACCCGGCCGGCCGCAGTCGTCCCAACCCTCGCACACGGCTTCCTCGCCGTCGAACCACACGAACTCGTACGTGAAGTCATGGGCGCGATCCTTCAGCGCGCGCGCGAGCTCGATCAGGATCGCGCCGCTCGACGCGGCGTCGCTCGCCCCCACGAACGTTGATCCTTTTACGATCTTCGTGTCGTAGTGGCCCGTCAGCAGGATCCGGTCGGGGCGGCGGCCCGGCAGCGTCGTGATCAGGTTGATCATCTCGATCTGCCCGTTCGGCGTTTGCGCCGTGAACTTCTGCTCCTCGACCTTGAGCCCGGCGTCCGTGAGCTGCTTCGTGATGTACGCGCGCGTCTGTTTGAGCGCGGCCGACCCCGCAGGTCGCGGCCCGAACGCGACCATCTGCCTCAGATGCTCGTAGGCTTTGTTGCTGTCGAATTTCGAGGCTTGCGCAGTCAGCGTCGCAGTGGTCAGGACGAGAGCGGCGATCACCAGAGGTCTCGCGGGCATGAATGGATTTTACCCCGGCGGCCTCGCAATCAAAGTGCGATGAACTTCGTCGGCGCACCGTTCGTAGTTATCTATACAAATGAGAAGTAACCGCGAGGCCTGACGACATGAAGGGCGACCGACTGGGCGAATTCGAGGAGTTCACGCTGCTGGCGGTATGCGCGCTGAGAGATCCGGCGTATGGCGTGCCAGTGCAGCAGTTCGTCGAAGAGGCGACCGGCCGCCGCGTCTCGATGGGCGCGATCTACGCGGCGCTCAATCGGCTCGAGGACAAGGGCTTCGTGCGATCGAGCATGAGCGATCCGACGGCGGAGCGAGGCGGGAAGCCGAGGCGGCTGTTTCTTGTCACACCGCTCGGCCTGCGGATCGCGAAAGATCTGCGGCGGGTCCGCGAGAAGATCTGGAACACGATCGAGGGCGTGCGGTGATGGCGAACGATCCGCGCCCGCCGCTGCTGGCCCGCGTGCTGCTTCGGCTGCGGCCGCTCGGCGACCGTCGCGATGAAGTCGTCGCTGATCTCGACGAGCTGTTTCGCTCTCGCGTGGCCCACGTCGGACACGCTCGAGCGTCGCTCCGATACTACGCTGACGTGTTGAGCGTCTGGCGGCGCAATCCTCGCCCGCGCGCCGTCGTGGCCGGCGCCGCCGCCCCGGGTCAGGGCCGCCTCGCGCGATGGCTGTCGGACGCGCAGGTCGATCTCGTCTACGCGGGCCGGCTCTTCCGGCGGCAGCCGACGTTCGCCGCGGTCGCCATCGTGTCGCTGGCGTTTGGCGTCGGCGCCAACACGCTCGTTTTCAGCATCGTCAACGCGCTCGTCTTGAAACCGCTGCCCGTCGATCGTCCGGCCGAACTGGCGTTCATCGATCAAGGCAGCGGATCGACGTTCTCGTATCCCGCGTACCGCGACCTTCGTGACCGCAACGATTCGCTTGCCGGCCTGCTCGCGTTTCGCTTCGCGCCGATGAGCCTGGATCGCGACGGCCGCGCGATGCGCGTGTGGGGGTACCTCGTCACGGGCAACTATTTCGACGTCCTCGGCGTGAAGCCGGCGGCCGGACGGTTCTTTCATCAATCCGAAGATCAGCCGCCGTCGCCGAGTCCGCTCGCGGTGTTGAGTTACGACTGCTGGATGGGCCGCTTCGGCGGCGATCCGTCGATCGTCGGCGCAACGGTGCACATCAACGGCGGCGCGTATCAGGTCCTCGGCGTCACGCCGCGCGGATTCATCGGGACCGAACTGTTCTACCGTCCGGAAGTCTGGGTACCGATGACGATGGAGCCGCAGATCGAGGCGCGGCAGTCGTGGCTCGACAACCGGCGTACGCAAAACGCCATGCTCGTCGGCAGGCTCAAGCCGGGCGTGACCGTCGCCGGCGCCGAAGCGAATCTGCGATCGATTGCCGCTGCGCTCGGACGCGAGTACCCGCAGAGCGATGCGGGCATGCATCCGAAGCTCTCACAACCGGGGCTGGTCGGCGACGCGCTCGGCGGCCCGGTCCGTGCGTTCACGGTTGGCGTGCTGCTGCTCGCCGCGCTCACGCTGTTGATGGCGTGCGTCAATCTCGCCGTCGTGCTCACCGCGAGCGGCGCCGATCGCCGACGCGAGCTCGCGATTCGACTGTCGATTGGGGCCGGCGCGGGGCGGCTTCGGCGGCAGGTGCTGACCGAGACGCTGCTACTGGCCTCGGTCGGCGGCCTTGTCGGACTGGCGCTCGCGTTTGGCGCGGCTCGCGCGCTGAGCGCGTGGCGCCTGCCTGTCGAAGTGCCCGTGCAATTCGACGTCACCCCCGACTGGCGCGTGTTCGTGTTCGCGCTCGCGGTTTCTTTGATGGCCGGCATCCTGTTCGGACTGGCGCCTGCGCGCGACGCCGCCCGCACCGATCCGAATGCGGCGCTCAAAGGCCTCGACGCGGCGCCACGCGCGCGCCGCCGCTGGGCGCTGCGCGATGTGCTCGTCGCCGTGCAGGTGATGTTGTGCGTCGTGCTGCTCGCGAGCTCGCTGCTCGCGCTGCGCGGACTGCAGGCCGCGCTCGCCAAACCGATCGGCATGCGGCCGTCGGGCCTGACCGTCGCCGGGTTCGACGTCGGTCTGGCGGGCTACGACGAGGCGCGCGGCCAGGATTTCGAGCGCCGCGCGATCGAGGCCGTCCGGCAGCTCCCGGGCGTCGACGCGGCCGCGTACTCTGACACGCTGCCGCTCAACATCGACCAATCCAACACGACCGTCATCCCCGACGATCAACCAGCGATCCCACTGACAGCGATGCTGAGCGCCGCGCGATTCCGCGTGTCGCCGGATTTCTTCAGGACGCTCGGCGTGGCCGTGCGCGAAGGCCGCGAGATCGCGCCGAGTGACGTCGCGGGCGGACAACCCGTGGCGCTCATCAACGAGACGTTCGCGCGCAAAATCCTTCGCACCAACCGTCCGATCGGCCGGCGCTTTCGCTACGGCTGGTCCGGCGCCTGGATCGAAGTCGTCGGCGTCGTCGAGGACGGAAAATATGTGTCGCTCGACGAGGCGCCGCGCCCCGCGGTGTTCGAGGCCGTCGCGCAGCACTACTCGAGCACGATCACGATGATCGTCAGATCGACGCGTCCGACCCCCGACGTCGTCACCGACTTGCGGACGACACTCGGACGTCTCGATCCTGGCCTGCCGCTCTACGAGACCGAAAGCCTCGACGAGATGTTGGGCCTCGTGCTGCTGCCCAGCCGGCTCGCGTCGATCGCGCTTGGCGGCTTTGGTGTGCTGGCGCTGCTGCTTGCCGTGACAGGACTGCACGGCGTCGTCACGAACGCGGTGGCGAGGCGCCGGCGCGAGATCGGCATTCGCGTCGCGATCGGCGCGCAGCCGGCGCAGGTCGTGCGGCTCGTCATGCTGCGGACGCTGGTGCTGCTTGGCGTCGGCGCGATGGTGGGAGCGGCCGTCGTGTTCGCGACCGGCCGGGTCCTCTCGAGCGTCGTCTACGACGCGTCGCCGCGCGATCCGATCGTGCTCGCGGGCGTTGGACTGAGCCTGGTGGTCGTCGGCGCAGTGTCCTGCTGGGGACCGGTGCGCCGGGCGCTTGGCGTGAATCCTACCGACGCGCTCCGCGCGCAGTGATCGTCAGTCGCTGCGAAGGGCAACGAGCGGATCCGTGCGGCACGCATGCCATGCCGGCACGATCGCCGCGAGCGTCGCGACGACCGTCAGCGCCAGCGTCGCGAACATGATCGTCAACGGATCGCGCGCGCCCAGTCCGAACAACATCGTCTGCAGCAGTCGCGTGGCCGCGACGGCGGCCGCGATGCCGGCGACCGCGCCGACGATCGTCATCGTCAGCGCCTCCCGCAGCACCATGCCGAGAATGCGCCCGCGGCCGGCGCCGAACGCCATCCGCACGCCGATCTCGCTCACGCGCTGCGAGACGCTGTACGACAGCAAGCCGTACAACCCGACCGACGCGAGCAACAGCGCCAGCACGCCAAAGAGACCGGACAATCGCGCCGTCATCCGATCGCGCACCAGGCCGAGGTCGACGAGCTCGGGGATGGTATGAAAGAACGGCGCGTCGACGCGCGAATCGCTGGCCGCGACCAGTCGGCGCAGCTCGGGCACGAGATTGCCCGCTTCTGGCGCCGAGCGGACGATCACGATCGCATCGGTTGGACGAAGAATCGATCCGTAATACGGCAGGTAGAACCGTCGTCCGATCTCGCCGCGGAGCGACTGGGCGCGTGAGTCGGCGACGACGCCGCGAATCTCGTACTCCGCGTCGCCGATCGAGTAGTGCACGACCATGCGCTGCCCGATTGGATTCGCGTCTTTGAAGAAGTACCGCGCCATCGTCTGGTTCAACCACGCGGACTGCACCACCACGCCGTCGGTGGCATCCACGTCTCGGCCGGAGAGCACGGGTATGCCGACTGTCGCAAAGTATTTCGGGCCGACGATGTCGAAGCGCGTGCTCATGTCGAGGCCCGGCGGGATCGTTGCGCCCGGAAAGGACACGTCGTCGCCCGAATCGCCGCCGTAGAACAAGCCGTTACCAGAGAGAGTGACGCCACGCACGCCGCCAGTCGCGGCGACGCGTTCAAGGAGGTCGCGAAGGAACGTCGCGGCTTCCGCCGACTTGTAACCGGCGGTGCCCAGGTTGACGCGGAACATCGTGATGCCTGCCGGGTCGTACCCGAGCGACACCGCTCCAAGATTCGCGAGGCTTCGGACGAACAGACCGGCCGTCACGAGCAGCAACAGCGAGAGCGCGACCTGCGCGCCGACGAGCACGCGCGACAACGACCAGCGGCTCGAGCCGCGCGTGCCGCCGGCGATGTTGTGCGCGGCGCCGCGCAGCACGACGTTGAGATTCGGACGCGTGGCGCGAAGCGCCGGCGCGAGACCGAAGAGCAGCCCGGTCACAAGCGTGACGAGCGCCGTGAAGGCGAGCACCGGTGCGTCGAGCCGCGCGGCAAGCGGGACGGGCGTGGACGTATCGGACACGAGCTGGAGCAGCGCGCGCGTGCCGAGCAGGGCGACGAACAAGCCGAAGGCCGCACCGATCGCCGCAAGCAGCACGCTCTCGGTGAGCAGTTGGCGCACGAGGCGGCCGCGGCCGGCGCCGAGCGCAACGCGCACCGCAAGCTCGCGCTGTCGTCCTGTAGAACGCGACAGCAGAAGGTTCGCGACATTGGCACACGCGAGCAGTAGCAGCAGACCGACGAGCGCCATCAGCACGGCGAGCGGCTGCTGGTACTCGCTGCGCAGCGACGATACGCCGTCGGCCACGCGGTGCAGCGCGAGATGTGTGTCGAGCAGATCATGCCGGCGCACCGGGTCCGCGACCTGCTGCGCCTCGTCGTCCAGGTTCTGATGAAACCTCAGATTGACAGACGCCTCTGCCTGCGCGAGCGACATGCCGGGATGCAGCCGTCCGGCCACGTGCAGGAACATCGTGCGACGCGTGACGCCCGGCGGTTGTGTCAGCCAGTCGGAGCCCGGGACGATGGCGGGCTGCATCATGAGCGGCAGCCACACATCCGGTGCCTCGCCGACGACGATGCCGGTGAACGTCGGCGGAAGCACGCCGATGATCGCGTACGCGGTGCGTCGAATCGTGATCGTGCGGCCAATGGCATTCGCCTGCGCGCCGAGGCGATTGCGCCAGAACGCGTCGCTCACCACGGCCTCGGGCGACCCGAGCATGACGCGGTCGATGTCAGCGGTGAAGACACGGCCGCGCGCGGCATCGATCCCGAGCGTCTGGAAATACGCGCCGCTCACCAACAAGATCGGTGTGCTCTTCGCGTCGCTCGCGTCAGGTGTCTGCACGGGCGCCATCATCTGATTGGCGCTGAACGCGAACACACCGTCGAGCGCGGCGTTGCGATCGCGCAAGCCCTCGAATTCGTGCGCGCTCAGGAGCTTGCGCTCGCCGTCGACGACGCCCGTCATGATGCCCGACTCGGTCGGATCGGTCACGACGACGAGCTGCTGAGGATCGCGAACGGGGAGCGGCCGAAAAACGAGCGCGTGCATCACGCTGAAGAGCGCTGTGTTCGCGCCGATGCCGAGCGCGAGCGAGATCACCGCGATCGCGGTGAGGCCCGCGTGATGGCGGAGCGCCCGCAGACCGTAGACGAGGTCCTGTCGAAGCTCGGCGACGAGGCCGAGCCGACCGCGCGTGGCGACGCGGCGATCGTCGAGCGGCTCGGTCCAGCGCTCGGGCGCCGACAACCGCGCGCGCGGCGACGCGGAGAGCTGCCGCGACAGCGCGTTCCAATCGGTGATGTGCCCCTCGGCTCGGCCGCGCGCGTCGGCCTCGCTCGCGCCGCTTGCTCGCGCCTCTCGATACGCCTCGTCGAGCTGGCGCGCCAGGTCCTCGACGATCTCGGATTCACGCTCCCGGCGCAGCCCCGAGAGCGTCAGGCGCGCGCGGACGTACTCGATCCACTCACGCATGACGCACTCCGGCGATGTGGTTGACGGCGACGACGAACTGCTTCCAGAGCGTCCGCTCGCGCGCGAGCGCCTTGCGGCCCGCCGGCGTCAGCCGGTAGAAGCGGCGCCGGCGCTCGCCGGGCCGCTCGACCCAGCGGCCGCTGATCAGGCCCCTGTCCTCGAGCCGGCAGAGGATCGGGTAGAGCGATCCGATCCGGAAGCGCAGCTGCCCGCCCGACACGCTCTCGATCTGCTTGCCGATCTCATACCCATGACGCGCGCGTGCCTCGAGGAGCGAGAGCACGAGCATGTCGGTGCTGCCTTTCTTGAGCTCGCGGCTAAACATAATGGTAAGAAGTATAACGTAACAAAGACGGTCGTCGTCCGGGGTCCGAGGTCCG
>CAYQRM010000261.1:0-3494 GCA_964419785.1 uncultured Solibacteraceae bacterium
TTTCCGGTGTAGCTGCGTGGCGCCTTGACGATGTCTTCGGGCGGACCCCAGGCCACGATTTCGCCGCCGCCGTCGCCGCCTTCGGGACCGAGGTCGATCACCCAATCCGCACACTTGACGACATCGAGATTGTGCTCGATCACCACGATGGTATTGCCCTGGTCGACGAGCTTGCCCAACACGTCCAGCAATCGCTGCACGTCCTCGAAGTGCAAGCCGGTGGTCGGCTCGTCGAGGATATAGAGCGTGCGGCCCGTGCCGCGCCGCGCCAGCTCGCGCGCGAGCTTCACGCGTTGCGCCTCGCCGCCCGAAAGCGTCGTCGCCGACTGGCCGAGTTTGATGTAGCCGAGCCCGACGTCCTGCAGCGTCTTGAGCTTGTAGGCGATCGGCGGGAAGTGCTCGACGAGCGGCAGGGCCTGATCGACGGTCAGCTCGAGCATCTCGGCGATGGATTTGCCGCGGTATTTGATCTCGAGCGTCTCGCGGTTGTAGCGCCGGCCCTTGCACTCCTCGCAGGTCACGTACACGTTCGGCAGGAAGTGCATTTCGATGGCGATCACGCCGTCGCCCTGGCACGTCTCGCAGCGGCCGCCCTTGACGTTGAACGAAAAGCGTCCGGCCTTGTATCCGCGCGCGCGGGCTTCCGGCAGCATCGCGAAGAGCTCGCGGATGAAGGTGAAGAGTCCCGTGTACGTCGCCGGATTCGATCGCGGCGTCCGGCCGATTGGCGACTGATCGATTTGAATGACCTTGTCGACGAGATCGATGCCCTCGATCGTCCGGTGCGCGCCGGGCTCGTCGGACGCGCGATAGAGCGTCTTCGCGAGCGAGCGATACAGGATCTCGTTGACGAGCGTGGACTTACCCGATCCGCTGACGCCGGTCACCGCGATGAACGTGCCGAGCGGAAACGCGACGTCGATGTCCTTCAGATTGTTCGCGCGCGCGCCGCGGACGACGATCTCGCCGCGTGACGCTTCGCGCCGCACACCCGGCACGTCGATGCGCCTCGCGCCGACGAGATACTGGCCGGTCAGCGACTCGCCCGGCGCTGAAAGCAGCTGCTGTGGCAACCCCTGGAAGATCACGCGGCCGCCATGCTCGCCGGCGCCAGGTCCGAGATCGATCAGATAGTCCGCGGTCCGAATCGTCTCCTCGTCGTGCTCGACGACGAGCACGGTGTTGCCAAGATTGCGAAGCTTGCACAGCGTCGCAAGCAGGCGGCGATTGTCGCGCTGGTGGAGTCCAATCGACGGCTCGTCGAGCACGTACAGGACGCCGGTCAGCTGCGAGCCGATTTGCGTCGCGAGGCGGATGCGCTGTCCCTCTCCGCCCGACAGCGTCGCCGCGCTTCGTCCTAACGTGAGGTAACCGACCCCCACGTCGGCCAGAAAGCGCAGGCGCTCGCGGATCTCGCGCAGCACGCGGCCGGCGATGAGGTGCTCGCGCTCGCTGAGCTCCACCGTCTCGAACACCGGCAGAACGTCAGCGATCGGCAGGTTGACAAACTCAGTGATGCGGCGGTCCTTCACGCGAACCGCGCGGCTCTCCGGCCGAAGACGATCGCCGCCGCACACCGGGCACGGCCGCAGCGCGCGGAAGACTTCGAGCGTTTCCTGATCCGCCCACGTACCTTCGTCGAAGCGACGCCGCAGATTGGGAATCGCGCCTTCGAAATCGGCGCCGAACGGATCCTTCGCGGCCTTGCCGGTCTTTCCCGCGCCATTCTTCGCCGTGCCGTTCTTCGGCACGCCGTTATGCGCGCGGTGACCGGGCGCGCCGAGCAACACGATGTCCCGCAGTTTCTTCGGAAGCTTGCCGAACGGCGTCGCCGGATCGATCCCGAACTCGCGCTGCAGGCCCTCGAGCATCTCGCCGACGAACGAATCGTCGCCTTTCGCCCACGGCACGACCGCGCCTTCCGCGAGCGACTTCGAGTCGTCAGGGACGATCCGCGCCGGATCGAAATCGTAAACCGCGCCGAGTCCCTGACACTCCTGGCAGGCGCCGTGCGGCGAGTTGAACGAAAACGCGCGCGGCGTCATCTCCGGAATGCTGATGCCGCAATCGGGGCAGGCCATCCGCCGCGAGAACAATCGGTCCCCGCTCTCGAGCGTGTTGATGACGACGATGTCTTCCGCGAGCTTGAGGGCGAGATCGAGCGAGTCAGCCAGCCGCCGCTCGATGCCGGACTTGACGATCAGGCGATCGACAAGGACTTCGATCGTGTGGTTCTTGCGCCGATCGAGCTTGATGTCTTCGTCGAGCGCCACGAACTGCCCGTCGATGCGCGCCCGCGTGAATCCGCGCGCCCGAAGCGCCGCCAACTCGCGCTTGAACTCGCCTTTCCGCCCGCGGACGACCGGCGCCAGCACGTTGATGCGCTCGTCGGCCGGGTACAGCATCACCATGTCGATGATGCGCTCGAGCGACTGCGACGAGATCTCGCGGTCGCAGTTCGGGCAGTGCGGCACGCCAATGTTCGCGAAGAGCAGCCGCAGGTAGTCGTAGATTTCGGTGACGGTCCCGACGGTCGAGCGCGGGTTGGAGGCTGTTGTCTTCTGCTCGATCGAGATGGCCGGCGAGAGCCCGTCGATCAAATCGACGTCGGGCTTCTCCATCTGCTCGAGGAATTGGCGTGCGTAGGCCGACAGCGACTCGACGTAGCGACGCTGCCCTTCCGCGTAAATGGTGTCGAAGGCCAGCGAGGACTTGCCCGACCCGGAGAGTCCGGTAATGACGACCAGCCGGTCCCGCGGCAGGTCAACGTCGATATTGCGAAGGTTGTGGACGCGCGCCCCGCGGACGGCAATCCAATTGTGAGCCATGGCGTACTGCAGGGTCGTCTGACGTGACCCCAATAGACCATTGTAGCCTGACAATCGGTTTGGCCCTTCAACGAACGGCCGCCTATCATGGTCTCGAAGAGTCTTGCGGTCTGTGTTGGCGCGGTCATCGCGCACGCTTCCGTCACTCCGTCCGGAGAGGAGTCAGAATCATGAAACGAGCAGCAGTTTTCTCGATGGCATTGGCCATGCTGTGCTGGGCGACCACCTTCGCGGCACAGCAGCATCCTGGCTTTTCCGGCAAATGGACCCTTGATACGTCCATGAGCGACATGGGCGCCAGCGGCGGTGGAGGCGGGATGAGCGGACGCGGCGGCGGCCGGGGCGGCGGCATGGGATGGGGCCAGGAATTCACCATTACCCAGGATGCGGCGACCCTGAAGATCGAACGCGTTGTCGGCGGCAACCCGATGAACGAGACCTATAAGCTCGACGGATCCGAGAGCAAGAACTCCGAGGCCATGGGCCGCGGCGGCAACGTCGACGTGATCTCAACTGCGAAGTGGGATGGCTCGAAGCTCGTCATCGAATCCAAGCAGGAAATGAACATGGGCGGGAACGCCATGACGATGGCGACGACGCGAACGCTATCGCTCGACGCGTCGGGCCATCTCGTGGTCGAGACCACGCGTTCGGGGATGCAGGGCA
>CAYQRM010000262.1:0-3132 GCA_964419785.1 uncultured Solibacteraceae bacterium
AGCAGGATGATCGCCGTCGAGTTGATCGTCATCGACGTCGAGACCTTGTCGAGCGGAATGCCGTCGAAGAGCGTCGCCATGTCCTCGATCGAGTCGATCGCCACGCCGACGCGGCCGACCTCGCCCTTCGCCATCGGATGGTCCGAGTCGTAGCCCATTTGTGTGGGCAGGTCGAAGGCGACGCTCAGGCCGCTCACGCCCTGTTCGAGCAGATACCGATAGCGCGCGTTCGATTCGGCCGCCGTCCCGAAGCCGGCGTACTGGCGCATCGTCCACAACCGGCCGCGATACATGGTCGGCTGGATGCCGCGCGTGAAGGGGAAAACGCCAGGAATGGTCTCGCCTGGCTCGTCGGGGCGGGCGATGTCGTCCGGCCGTGCGAATGGCCGTGGCATTTGTCGCATTCTAACGCACAGTTTTGGGGCGCTTTCTGTGATCGCCCTGCGATCGCCAACGATCTTGAATTTGCGCGGATTCCGGCGGCAATTTTCCCGTTGCCAATGAGGTGATCTGTGTTTGACACCCTGTACAGCGCGTGTCTACAATGCCCGCAGTTTCTGATTAGTCGAGCCCGCCATGTTGATGTCATCGCCCAGCCTTCGTGACGTGACGCTTCGCCAGGAGCGTCGACGGGCGCGGCTGGCCTCAGCGCCGTTCACCCGGCCCGGCGCGCTGTGGAGGTCCGGATGGATACGCTTGTAAGCCAGCTGGCGCGGGAGCTCTCGGCAGCCATCGCTGCGGCCGTCGCCGATGATGCTCGCGTGGAGGCGTGCCGCGAAAAGGCGCGCGCTGCCGGGTTCGACATGCGTGTCTCGCTGGACGCGGTGATTGATTTCGTCAATCGCGCGGGGCACACGCCGCAGAAAGGCGCGCGCAAGGCGCCCGCGCGCTCGACGCTCGAGATGAGCGCCAACGACCGTCGCTTCCTCAAGTCGCTGCGGATCTCCGCCGACGAGGCGACGGAAAAAGAAGTCGAGTAAATCGTCACGTTGAACCGAGCTCGGCATGCACCGCGCGCTCGTGGTGTCGCCGGAGGTGTCTCCTTGCGCGTGGTCGGACTCGCCGTCATCGTCACCGCGTCGCTCGTGTGCGTTCAGCATCCGTCGGCGCAGGTGCAGAACGCCGCCGCCGACATTCCCGCGCGCCGGATCCTCATCGTCCAGGAAGGTCGTGCGCCTCTGACGCTCAAGGCGCTCGCCGACAAGTCGGATGCGATCGTGCGCGTCCGCGTGCGATCGATCGGCGACCTGCCGGAGGCGCTCATCGGCGCGACCACGCCGCTCGCCGTGCACTTCGACACGCTCGACGTGCTCGAGACGATGAAGTCGCCGTCGAACGCACGATCGCTCGCCGCCGGGATGCGGGTGATGCAGTTCGGCGGAAAAATCGATTCGCTCGGTGGGGAAGTCGAGACGAGAAACAGCCTCGCCATCGGGTTCAAGAGGGACGAAGAGGTGATCTTGTTCGTGCGCAAGCATCCGCTCGTCGATGCCTACGTGCTCGCGTCGTCGCCCGTCAGCGCGTTCGAAGTCGCCGCCGAGAGCCGGTTCGTCACGCTGCCGGATCAGGCGCGGAAACTCCCCGAGTTTGACGGCCGGACCTGGATGCCGCTCGGCGAGTTCCGATCGATCCTGCAGGACGCACGCTAGCGCAACGCCGTGTTCCACTCGTAAGGAAAGAGCTTTCCGGCGGCAACGGGATCGAGCCTCAGCCCGAGCCGTTGCGCGGCCTTTGCCAAGACGGGATCACGGCCGGCCGCCATGTCCGCCGCGGTCGGGAGCGTGATCTCGTCGGGTGTCACGCCCACGTTCTCGAGGCTGTGGCCGTCGGTCATGACGAGATCGGCCTCGGTTACCGAAAACCCGTAATACGCCAGCGCGTCGTTGCCCATCCTGAACGGATACGACCTCGATTCCATGACCGCACCGCTCGAGCGATCGCCCAGCACGACGCCGCGGTGTTCGAGCTGGACGACGCGTGCCAGGATCTCGGCGGCTGACGCCGACCTGCTGTCGATGAGGAGGACGAGATCGCCGGTGAAGGCGCTGCGGCCGCGCGTCGGCGCGCGCTCGATCTCTGTGCCCGTCCGCATCGTCCTGGTCAAGACCGTGATGTCATGGTCGAACAGATTGCCGACCATGCGGTTTTCCGTCGTGACCCGGCCGCCGGGATTGCTGCGCAGATCGAGAATCAACTTTGCGTGTTTGCGCACTGTCGCAAAAATCTGGTCGACCCCCGCGTCTTCGAGGAAGAACGCCGGCAGCTTCCAGATCGTCACGTCCTGCATTTCGACGACGCGCGACTGGAACGCGCGTTGGGCGTCCTGCTGTTCCTTGTCGACGGCGCTGATCTCGTTGCCGTTCGTGAGCGCGCGGACGACGCGCTTCGGCTTGACGACGGACTTGACCTCAACGGTCGCGATCTCACCGTTCGGCCTGGTGAGCTCGAACGTTGACGTCGCGCGAGGCGCGAGCGTGTTGAGGATGTAGAGCACGCCGAGAAAGTTCTCGCGATCGACAGTGAGCGTGTCGAGCGTCAGCACTTTGTCGCCCGGCTCGAGCTTGGCGGCCGCGTCGGTGCCGGGCCGGACGTGCGTGACGAACGTCTCGTTGCCGACCAGGCCGAGCAGGAAGCCGTAGTCGACGTCGAACGTCCGCGCCGGCGGAAAGAAGTTCGTGTGCGAATCTTTCAGGCCGCTGAGGAAGCTCGCGACGACGGCCTCGGCGGCGTCGACCGACGTCGCAGCTTTCAGCTTCTCTTCGTACTCGCGATAGCGCGCGTCCCAATCGAGGCCGCGAAAGGTCGGATCGTAGTAGTGCGCTTTCACGGTCTCGTACGCGTTCTCGAGCATGCCGTGGATCAGGTAGCTTTCGTTCCTGGAGAGACCTTGGGAGGACGTGAAGGCGATGAATAGCGTGAAGGCCCTGAACACGGTGAGAGGTGTGAAGCGCATGAGCGCCTATCGGGTCAGGCGTCGCCGCCGAATCATCTCCAAGATGACAGCCGTAGACAGGCTTGAGCTCGTTCCGAGCCACCAGAGCTGAGAGGCGTGCGGATCCGCGAGCGCGACGACGACGCACACCAGCGCGAGGAACGAGAAGATGTGCGGCACGAGCGGACTCATCTCGAGTC
>CAYQRM010000263.1:0-3234 GCA_964419785.1 uncultured Solibacteraceae bacterium
GCTGCTGTACGAGATCTTGAGGTTCTGTTCAGGAACGATCACGGCCGTGCGATCGCCCGGAATATCGTGAATGAGGCCGAGGAGTGTCGTCGGACGAGAGGGTGAGATCATTGCGTAACAATTTCATCCCACCGGGGAGCAAATCGTCAACCGACGCCGGAACTCCGGACCTCGGACCTCGGACGACGCCGTTATTCGTATCTGAGCGCCGTGAGCGGATCGACGCGCGACGCTCGATACGCCGGCAGGTATCCCGCAATGGCCGCGACGACAACCATCGTCACGATGGCGCCCGCGGCCGTCGTCACGTCCCACGGCGAGAGACCGAAGAGCAGCGTCGACATCGCGGTGATGAATTTGCCGGCGGCGAACGCGAGCGCGAGGCCGATCGCAATGCCGACCGTGACCATCAGCAGTGACTCGCCAAGCACCATGCCGATCACGTCACCTCGACGGGCGCCGAGCGCCATGCGAATGCCGATTTCGTTCGTGCGGCGCGCGACGCTGTAGGACATCAGACCGAACAGCCCGATCGCCGCGAGCAGCAGCGCGAGACCGCCGAAGAGCGAGTACGCCATCGCGAAGAGACGCTCCTGCGAGAAGCGATTCTCGACTTGCTCGGTCTGGGTCGTGACGCGCGTCACGGGCACGTTCGGATCGACGCGCTTGACGGCCTCGCGCACCGCGGTCATCGCGGCGTTGGCGCTGCCGACCGTGCGCACCTCGAACGTCGCGCCCCGCTGCGTTTCGGCTGCGAACGCCGAGTAGACCGTCGGCGGCGACGCGTCGCGCAGGCTCGAGTATTTCGTGTCGCCGACGATGCCGATGATCTCCGTGTCACCGGTCGATTCGAGCGACTGGCCGAACCGTTTGCCGATCGGATCCTCGCCCGGGAAGTAGCGCTTGGCGAGTGCATCATTGATGATGGCGACGCTCGCGGCCTTCGGCTGCACGTCGCGCACGTCGAAGGACCGGCCGCGCAGGACCGGAATCCTCAGCGTGTCGAAGAACTCGGGCGAGACGGTCATCACCCACATCTCCTGGCCCTTTGGCCCGTTCGTGTGGCCCTGGATGTACATGTCACTCGTGCTCGTGTTGCCGGAGAGAAACGCCGACGTCGACCAGCTCACCCCGCGGACACCCGGCACGCCCCGAACCGCCTCGCTGACGTCCCGATAGAACGTGCCCGTGCGCGCCGCGTCATAGCCGTTCAGGCGCGGATCGAGGCTGAAGAGCATCAGATTCTCGGTGTTGAAGCCGACGTCCACGCTGCGCAGGTTTTGAATCGTTCGAAGGAACAGCCCGGCGCCGATCAAGAGCACAAGCGAGATCGCGACCTGGACGACGAGTAGCGATCGGCTAAGCCAAGAGCGGCTGCGACTGACGCTTCGGCTCGTCTCCTTCATCGACGACGCCAGATCCACGCGCGTCGCGCGCAGCGCCGGCACGAGGCCAAACACGAGGCCCGTGAGCAGGCTCAGGCTCGCGACGAACGCCCCGACACGCCAGTTGATCGGCGCCGACGATCCGAACGGCAGTAGTTGCTTGCTCCAGTAGCCGACGAGAATGCCGAGCAGCCCGCCGAGCACCGAGAGGAAGATGCTCTCCGTCAAGAGCTGTCGAATCAGCCGCAGGCGCGAGGCACCCATCGACAGGCGCACGGCGATTTCCTTTTGCCTCGTCGTCGCGCGCGAGAGCAGAAGATTGGCGACGTTCGCGCACACGATCAGCAGCACGAGCACGACGACGATCGCGAGCGCAACCGCGGAGCGCGTCGTGGTGGGGTCCACGTCGTACGTCCCGTGCGCGCCGGAATCGACAACGAGGTGCGGTACCGCCGTGCGATTCTGATTGCGCGACAGCATCTGCTCTTCCGGCTTCAGCGATGCGTAGTATGTCGTCCAGCCGTCGCGCGCGTTGTTCTGAAACACCGTGTTGAGATTGGCGTTGACTTGATCGAGCGTCGCGCCCGGCTTCAGCCGTCCCATCGTCTGCAGCCACCAGTACGTCGCGTCGCTCAGGCGCTTCAGACCGTTCGACTGGCTGTTGACCTGCGGATCGAGCGCGAGCGGCAGCGTGACGTCACGCCCGGAATTTCCGAGCGACTGCGTCGACGTGAACCACTCGGGCGTGATGCCGATGATCGTCACCGGAACGTTGTTCATGTCGATGACGCGGTTGACCACCTTCGGGTCCGCGCCGAACCGGCGCGTCCAGACGGCGTAGCTCAACACGGCGACCGGCGGCGCGGACGGCTGATCATCGTCGGGCACGATGACCCGTCCGAGAAGCGGCGGAACCTGCATGAGCTGGAAGTAGTTGCCGGTCACGAGCAAAGCACTCGATTGCTCCGTCGTGCCGTTGAACGTGATGTTGAGGCTGCCGGTTGGCGCGGTGGCGGCCAGGTCCGTCAGCACGCCGCTGGCTCTCGCGCTCTCACGCATCGCCAGATACGCCGGGTAGGACACCGTCGCGCGGATGTTTTCTCCCGCGGCCGTCTTGCCGTTGAAGCCGTAGTCGCTCGAGCTCCGGTAGACCTGATTCTGGCCGGCCCATCGGAGCCGCACGAGCGAGCCCGGGTCGGGCACGGGCACGGTGCGCAGGATCACGCTGTCGACGGCCGTGAAGAGCGCGGTATTCGCGCCAATCCCGAGCGCGAGAGAGATAAGGACGACGGAGGTCCAGCCCTTGGCGTGAAGCAGCAGGCGCGCGGCGTGACGAAGGTCCTGAAACATGAATCAGCCTCGAGAAATCAATAATACGAAGACATTCGTAGAAGTCAAGCCGAACCAACGCCGGCTCGCCAGTCGATTAGACGTAGTGCAGTGTCTGCTCGATAGGTCCAAATCAACGCTTCGTCGTCTGAGACATATGTATGTCCATAGTGATATGCTTAGACATATGCGCACGACGGTCCGGCTGCCGGAAGGCTTGCTGCGCCAGGTCAAGGCCGAGGCCGCCCGTCGTGGTGAGACGGTCACGGCCCTCATCGAGCGCGGGCTTCGGCTCGTTTTGAGCGGATCGGGTCGAGGATCGAAGCGGAAGCGCGTCATCTTGCCCGTCTCCCGGGCGACAGGCGGCACCCATCCGGGGATCGATCTCGACGATTCGAGCGCCCTGCTGGATGCCCTCGAGGGGCGTTAGTTGATTCTCGTCGACGTCAATGTCCTGCTGTACGCGTTTCGACGCGACGCCGATCGCCACGCGGAGTACCGCGCGTGGCTTGACGGCGTC
>CAYQRM010000264.1:0-8775 GCA_964419785.1 uncultured Solibacteraceae bacterium
CGCGACGATAACGACGTCCTTGGTCGTCGCCTGAAGCGAGCGGATGCGCTTGTCCAGCTCGCGCGCGCTGTCCGCGTCGATCACGTGCGCGAAATCGTTGACCGGTTCGGTCAGCTGAGGCAGAGACTGGGCGGTCTGCGCGGTCGAGGGGACCGCGACGACGAGCGCGAGCAGACCCGCCGCAAGAATGCGCGTCACCGAGCCCGCCACGTGTCGACGAACAGCCACAGTCGCTCGGCCGTCGAGAGCAGCTCAGGCAGCCGCTTGGCGACGAGGCGCGCCGACTCTGGCGCCGTTTCGAGCGCCAGCACGGCGTTGAGGAGGTCGGCCGGCAATCCGAGCCGCTCGATCGCGAACGTCGTGACGTCATCCGCGGTTTCGGCGCGAGCGCCTTCGAGCTGGGCGACGTGCGACAGCAGACGCCGAAGCGGCTCGGCCGCGTGCTGGACGAGCTCGGCTTGGTGATTTGCGTGGCCAGCGGCTTCGAGCCAGCCCTGCCGAAGATGAATCAGCAGTCCGCGCGCCTGCACTTCACACGCGCGGCGGATGTCCTCGCGCTTGACTGCTGCTCCGACGAACGGATCGCTGCCGACAATCACCACGTGCGATTCGAGCATCGCCGCGTACTCGAGCGGAAACGTGTCGAGCGATCGATGAAACTCGTCGGGTGTCATGACGAGCGGCGGCGCGAGGCGCTCACGGTGCCACGTCTCGACCAGCGCCGCGCACGCGTCGAGATCGTCGGCCGTGAGCGTCGACGCGAAGGCGATGCTTGCTGCCGGGCCAAATGCCACGAGCGCGACAAGACGCGGACCGAAGATCCGCGCCAGGTCTGCGGCGAGGTGTTCGAACGCGCGTTGGGACGACTTCGAGAGCTCGAGAGGCGTCATCGGGGATCATTGTATTCGTCCTTCCCGAATACAATGACGTGCGTGCGGTTGCGCGTTCTGAAGATCGGCTGTTTCGGCGGCGGGACCGGGCTGCCGAGCCTGCTCGGCGGCCTCAAGCACAATCCCTGGGCGGACCTCCACGCCGTCGTCACGATGTTCGACAGCGGCGGGTCGTCGGGCCAGCTCCGCGACGAGCTTGGCGTGCTGCCGCCCGGCGACGTGCTGAAGTGCGCGCTGGCGCTCGCACGCAACGAGCGAGAGGCGCGCGCGATTCTGCTCGCGCGACTGCCGATGCTCGAGCACGGCCGGCTGGCCGGTCACACCGGCGGCAATTTGCTGCTCTCGATGATGGAGCAGTACAGCGGCGACTTTCTTCTCGCGGTTGACGGGCTGCGCGCGCTGTTGGGCTGCCGCGGCCACGTGTGGCCGATCACGGTCGAGCGCGCCTCGATCTGCGCCCAGTACGCGGATGGATCGACGACGAGCGGCGAAGTCGAAGTGGACGCGGGTCAAGTCGGTGGACTCGCGATCGGCCGGCTGTGGCTCGATCCCGTGGTGTCGGTGCATCCACGCGTGGCTGACGTGCTGCGCTCGCTCGACGCCGTCATCATCGGGCCGGGCAGCTTCTACACGAGCCTGCTGCCGATCTTTCTCGTGAACGGCGTGCGCGAAGCGCTCGCCAGCGTGCACGGTCCGGTGATTTGCATCGCCAATCTTCTGACTGAGGGACGAGGCATGGCGGGATTTACTGCCGGTGCCGAGGCTTCGCGGCTGGCCGAAGCGATTGGGCGGCCCATCGACGTCTTGGTCGTCAACGTCGGCGCGCCGAGCGACGAGGTCCTCGAGCGCTACGCCCGCGAGCACAAGGCGCCGTTGCCGCTGGGATCGATCCCGAGCGGATGTCAGGTCGTCGAAGGTTCGTTCTGGCGGCGGCCGATCGCGCGACACGATCGCCGGCGGCTCCGCGCGGCGATCTGGGCCGTGCTCGCGGATCGCTTGCTGATGAAATAAGCTACTTCTCGCGCTTGGCGCTCCAGGTCGCGTCGCCGAGCCCTTCGATCGTCGCCTGCCCCTTCATGGTCTGTGAGTCGGCGGCGACCTCACCGCTAAAATTCATCGCCGCCGTCTGGCCGTCTGCGTTGATCTCGCACGCGAACTCGAGCGCGCGGCCCTTGAGCGTGCCCTGAATCGGCGCCGAGCCGTAGCGTCCGGTGTACGTCCCGGTGATCTTCTCGCCGTCCTGTTTGATTTCGAGCGCCGGTGTCGCCGTGCCGATCGACAGTTCGAGCGTCATCGTCCACTTGCCGGCGATGTCGAGCGGCTTGGGCGAGGGCGTTGGCGTGGGCGTTTGAGCGGAACTCGCGATCGCGGCCGCGAGGACCGCGATCGCGACGAGCAACGTGCGCGCGCGCATGGTCTAGCCCTTGGAACGCGTCGCGTGCCAGGGAATCTGTCCCTGACCGAAGTCGAGCGTCCCGGAGAGTGCGTCGTCCTTGAGCGTGCCGTTGAAGGCGATGTTCATCGAGCCGTTCGGTGAATCGAAGCTCATCGAGAACGTCAGCTTGTTGTCGGCGAATTCGCCTTCGATCGGACCGGCGCCCTGCGGGCCCGTGATCGTGCCCGTGACCTTCTTGCCGTCGAGTTTGATCTCGAGCAGTGTCTGCATCTGGCCCTGATCGGTCTCGACCGTCATGTCCCACTTGCCGGCGATGGACGCCGGAGCCTTCTGCTCGGGCTTCGGTGCCTGCGGGGGCGGCGTTTGCTGCGACTGCATCGCGCGCGCTGGCAGCGTCGTCGCCAGCGCGAGGCCGATGGCGACCAGGAGTACCTTCCTCATACCAACCTCCAGAAGTATTTCGATCCGCTATCGTCGACGTCCACGCGGCGCCGGCTTGCTGCCGGCCGCGCGGCCCGATCGGGTCGCTCGTGGCTTCTTGCCGGCCGCTCCGCGCGCAGGGGAGTCCCGCTCGTGTTTGAGCGCGGCCGCCTTTTCGATGACCTCACGAAGCATAGCATTGGCCGTGCCGGTTGCCGGGCGATTCGTCTGCCAGGTCGCGGGGTTATCGTGCGCGAGGATCTCGTGGAAGTCTTCGTTGCTCTTGACGCTGAGCGGCGCGAAGGTGGTGATGTCGAGGTCGGCCGACGACCACTCGTCGCGATGCTTGATCAGGAGCCAGCTCTTGCCCTCGCCGCCGCGGCGCCCGCCGTACCCGTGCGTGCGCACCAGCACCCACGAGCCCTTGAGCTTGTAGCCGTCGAGCGTGAATTTGAGGTCGCCTTTCGCGAGTGCGGCGGCGACGTCGGGCACCGACGGCGTCCACGTGCCACGGTCCCAAAGCATGACGATGCCTGCGCCGTAGCCGGAGGGGATCACGCCCTCGAACGTGCCGTACTCGAACGGATGATCCTCGACGTGCATGGCGAGACGCTTGGTTCCGGGGTCGAGCGACGGACCCTTGGGCACCGCCCATGAAAGCAGGACGCCGTTGAATTCCAGCCGGAAGTCGTAGTGCAGCTGCGTCGCCAGATGTTTCTGGACGCAGAAGAAGAGCGGCTTGCTCGCGCGCGTCTTCTTCGTCTTGGCCTGATCGCCCTGTGGCTCGGGCGACTTCGTGAAGTCGCGCTTCTTTTGATATTCGTCGAGAGCCATGAGATGAAAATGACGCCGGGTGTAATTTCGCGGCTAGCTACCATTCTCGCGCGAAATTACACCCGGCGTCTTCACTTCACGCCGTGCATGAGCTTCGTGACAAGAGGAGCGGCGAGAAACAGGACGACACCGGCGCCAACCAGCGTCCAGAAGCCGAACGTATACCCATTCAGCGCTGACGCCGTCGTCATCCCGCTTTCGCCGCTCACGGAACTCGCGAAGATGCCGGCAAGGTTGTTGCCGATGCCGGTCGAGAGGAACCAGCCGCCCATGCCGAAGCCGACGAGGCGTACGGGCGCGAGTTTGGTGACCATCGACAGGCCGATCGGCGACAGACACAGCTCGCCGACGGACTGAATCCAGTAAACGGCCGTCAGCGTCCAGAACGGGATCTTGTTGTCCGGGCCCACGAGGCTCGACAGTGCGTACATCAGCAGCAGAAACGCGAGCCCGTTGAAGATCAGCCCCAAGCCGAATTTGCGCGGAATCGACGGGTTGGCTTTGCCCATGCGGATCCAGATCCACGCGATGATCGGTGCGAGGACGATGATCGCGACCGAGTTGACGCTCTGGAACCACGCGGTCGGGAAGATCCAACCGCCGAGATTGCGGTTGACGATCTCGTCGGCGAGGAACGTGAACGAGCTGCCGGCCTGCTCGAAGAACATCCAGAAGAGGACGTTGAAGGTGAAGATGATCATCATCGCGATGACCTTGTCGCGCGCGACGGTGCCCTCGCGCACGCCCTCGACGATCAGCATCACCGCCAGCGCGAGGAAGAGCACGGTGAGCGCGTACTGAATGACTTGCGCGCCGGCGGCCAGCAGAAAGTAATACATAGGAATCATCGCGAGCGCGCCGAGCGCGACATAGGCGACCGATTGCATGCCGGCCTTGTCGGGCGGGGCGCCGATGCCTTTCAATTGATCGCGCCCGAAATAGAACCACACGAGGCTGACCAGCATGCCGATGCCCGACGCGATGAAGACCACCTTGTACGCGGGGGCGGCGTCGGTCCCGAAGACCGACTGGGCGAGCCACTGCGTCACGAGCGGCGCCGCAAACGCACCCGCGTTGATGCCCATGTAGAAGATGGTGAACCCGCTGTCACGCCGCTCGTCGCCCACCGAATAGAGCCTGCCGACAATCGTCGAGATGATCGGCTTGAACATGCCGTTGCCGACGATGATCGTCGAGAGACCGAGCTTGAAGATGTTCGGATCGGGCAGCGAAATCATGAACAAGCCCGCCGCCATGAAGACGGCACCCGTCAGAATCGATCGCTGATAGCCGAGCACCTTGTCCGCGATGTAGCCGCCGAAGATCGCTGCGGCATAGACGAGTGCGAGGTACGCGCCATACGTCCGACTGGCATCGGCCTGGCCGGCCGCCGATCCGCCGTGAAATTGCGCGACGATGTAGAGCACGAGCGCCCAACGGATGCCGTAGAAGGCGAAGCGCTCCCAGAACTCGGACATGAAGAGCATCCAGAGCGGCTTAGGGTGGCCGAGAATCTGTCCGAACTGCGGGATCACGTCGGTCCGAGGCGCGTCAGCGGTGGGGCCCATGCAGTGTCTCCAGAGAGAAGACGAGCGGTCCGGAGCAGCTTGCGTCGTTCCGCCTTCTGGAACGGCGCTAGTGCGCGTCCTTCGGTGTGTAGCCCGGCGGCAGCGCCGCGCCCTCGCCGAAGAAGAACTCTTCCATGTGCTTGGCGATCAGCTGCTGCGCCTCCTTCTGAAAGGGCAGCAGCCGGTACTCGTTGAGGATCATCTTCATCCGCTCTTCCCACATCTCCCACGCCTCGGCCGAGACGTGCTCGTAGATGCGCTGACCGAGCGGACCGGGCCAGGGCGGTGCGTCGAGACCGGGCAGATCGCGCTGCAATTTCACGCAGTGGACGATACGCGGCGCGGATTGCTCGGCGGCGGACATGCGCGTGATACTCCCTGCCCGTTGGTGGGGCGATTCGCTCGTGCATCTTACTGCGAGACAGTGGTATCTGTAGAACTATCGTGGCGACGCGCGGTTGGTGGCGGGCGGCCTTTGCGGTCATCGTGCTCGTCGCGTGCCTGCCCGCCGCCGTGAGCGCGCAGTACTTCGGTCGCAACAAGGTGCAGTACCGCACGTTCGACTTCAAGATCCTCAAGACCGAGCATCTCGACGTGTATTACTACCCGGAGGAAGAAGACGCCGCGTCGATCGTCGCGCGCCTGGGCGAGCGGTGGTACTCGCGCTTCTCGCGCTTCTTCAATCATCAGCTGCGCGGCCGACAGGCGGTGATTCTCTACGCCGCGCCCGCGCACTTTCGACAGACGAACGTCATCGAAGGCTTGATCGGCGAGGGCACGGGCGGCGTCACCGAGGCCGTCAAGCGCCGCATCGTCCTGCCGGTGTCCGGATCGCTCGCCGACACCGAGCACGTGCTAGGCCACGAGCTCGTGCACGCGTTTCAATTCGACATGACGGGCGATGATCCCACGGCGGCGCCGGGAACCGCGCCTGGCGTGCTCGCGTACCCGCTGTGGTTCGTCGAAGGCATGGCGGAATATTTGTCGCTCGGGCCGGTCGATGCGCAGACGGCCATGTGGCTGCGCGATGCCGCGCTCCGCGAGAAGCTGCCGAGCGTGCGCGATCTCGACAACCCGAGGTACTTTCCGTACCGCTGGGGTCACGCGTTCTGGGCGTACGTCGGCGCGAAGTACGGCGACCGCGCGGTCGCGTCGCTGATTCGATCGGCCGCCAATCCGCGCTTCGATCTCGACGGCCTCGCGCGCCAGTTGGGCACCGATCCGGATTCGCTCGACGCCGATTGGCATGCGGCCATCGTGAAGTCGGCCAACGAGGTCGCCGCGCTGCGCTCGTCGATCCAGAGCGAGCCGCGATTGGTCATCAACCACGAGACCGGCAGCGGCCGATACAACGTCGGACCGCGCGTGAGTCCCGACGGCAAGCAGGTCGCGTATTTCACCGAGCGCGATCTGTTCTCGATCGATCTCTTCATCGCCGACACCGAGACCGGAAAGGTGCTCCACAAGCTCTCGAGCTCGGCGACCGATCCGCACTTCGACAGTCTCGAGTTCCTCGACTCGGCGGGCGCGTGGAGTCCCGACGGGCGCTCGCTCGCGATCACCGCCGTTCGCGGCGGCAAGCCCGAGCTCGCGCTGCTCGATCCGTCCTCGGGCAGCGTGCGTCGTGAGGTCGCGCTGCCCGGGCTCGATGACGCGATCAACCCGTCGTTCGCGCCCGACGGTCAATCGATCGTCTTCAGCGGCAATCAGGGCGGGCTCATGGATCTGTTCCTCGTCTCGCTGAAGACCGGCAGTGTCGATCGACTCACGCACGATCCGTTCGCCGATCTCGAACCGATATTCACGCCAGACGGCGCGTCGATTGTGTTCGTCTCCGAGCGCTTCAGCACTGACCTGGCGACGCTCGAACCCGGGCCGCTCCGGCTCGCGCGTCTCGATCTCGCGACCCGGACGGTCACCGCCATTCCCGGCTTCCTCCACGGCAAGCACCTGAGCCCGCAAGTGTCGGCCGACGGGCGAATGCTGACATTCATCGCCGAGCCCGATGGTGTCAGCAACCTGTACCGGATGGCGATCGACGGCGGACCGATCGAGCAGGTGTCGTCGTTTCTCACGGGCGTTGCCGGCATCACGACGTCGAGCCCTGCCTTGAGTCAGGCGAACGGGGGTCGACTCGCGTTCAGCGTGTTCGAAGACGACGGTCAGTCGATTTACGTGATGGATCCGGCGCAGGAGAGAGGGCTCGTGCCGCCCCCCGCCAACGGCCGCGCCGCGCTCCTGCCCGGCCGCAGTGTTCCCGACGGCGACGTCGCGCGGTTGCTGAACGACTTCACGCACGGTCTGCCGCCCCTCTCGTCGAAGCCGGAGACCACGTCGTATCCGCAGAAGCTGTCGCTTGACGCGATCGGCCAGCCGTCGGTCGGCGTCGGCGCGAGCTCGAACGGCGCGTACATCGGCGGAAGCGTGTCGTTCCTGTTCGGCGACATGCTCGGCGATCGCGCGCTCGGGATCGCGGCGTCAGTGAGCGGGACGTTCCAGGACATTGGCGGCGAGCTCTTCTACGCGAACCGCAAGCATCGCTGGAATTGGGCCGCGTCGATTTCGCAGATCCCGTACCGCGCGGACTACCTCCAACTCACATCACCGCCGGGCGGTCAGACGGTCACGCTGACGGAAGTCATCCAGCGACAGACGAGCCGCGGCGTGTTCGGCATTGCGGCGTATCCCCTGAACCAGGCCACACGCCTCGAGTTCAGCGGCGGATCGCGCCAGCTGACATTCACCCAGGAGCTGCATACCGCCATCTACGACGGCATCAGCGGCGCGCTGCAGAGCCAGACGCAATCGGAGTCGACGCTCGCCGCGCCGATGTATCTGACGCAGGCCGGCGCGGCGATCGTGCACGACACGTCGTTCTTCGGCGCGACCAGCCCGATCTACGGCGAGCGGTATCGCATCGAGCTGGATCGCAGCGCCGGCTCGCTCAACTACAACACGCTGCTCCTCGACTGGCGGCGCTACTTCATGCCAAAGCGTCCGTTCACGCTCGCGTTTCGCGCGCTGCACTACGGCCGCTACGGCGCCGAAGCCGAGGATCCGCGGCTCGTCCCGCTCTACGCGGGCTACCCTGAGCTCGTCCACGGCTACGGATTCGGATCGTTCACATCGGCCGACTGCACACTGACGCCGACGGTGAACCAGTGCACGGTGTTCCAGAGCCTGATGGGCAGCCGCATGATTGTCGGCAACGTCGAAGTGCGCGCGCCGCTCTACGGGTTGTTCCACGGCGGCGATCTGACGTACGGCCGCTTTCCGATCGAGGTCGCCGGATTCTTCGACACCGGCGTCACGTGGAGTCAGGGTTCCCGCCCGGCGTTTCTCGGCGGGACGCAGGATCTGCTGCGCAGCTACGGCGGCGCCGCGCGCGTCAACATCTTCGGCTTCTTCGTCCTCGAGGCCGCGCTCTCTCATCCCATCGATCGCCTCAGCGACCACTGGTACTGGCAAATCGGACTGCGCCAAGGCTTCTGACATCGGCGATCGGCGATGTAGGATCGGCGATCGCATCGAGCGATGTGACGATCGATGTTCGAAGGGCGGGGAGCGATCGGCGATCGGCGATGTAGGATCGGCGATCGCATCGAGCGATGTGACGATCGATGTTCGAAGGGCGGGGAGCGATCGGCGATCGGCGATGTAGGATCGG
>CAYQRM010000265.1:0-4989 GCA_964419785.1 uncultured Solibacteraceae bacterium
CTGCGACGCGCGTCCGAGCCGCGTCTGCAGCCTCGCCATATATGTGTAGACGACCGGCGTGAGGTACAGCGTGACGAGCTGCGAGAACACGAGACCGCCGACGACGACCAGCCCCAGCGACTGCCGCGCTTCGCCGCCCGCGCCGTACCCGAGAGCGATCGGCACGGCGCCGAGCAGCGCCGCCATCGTCGTCATCATGATCGGGCGGAAGCGGATGAGACAGCCCTGATAGATCGCCTGTTCGGGCGTCATGCCGCCGCGCTCGGCTTCGAGCGCGAAGTCGATCTGCATGATCGCGTTCTTCTCGACGATGCCGATGAGCATGATCATGCCGACGAACGCGTAGATGTTGAGGTCGATGCGGAAGAGGAGCAGCGTGACGAGCGCGCCGAAGCCCGCCGACGGCAGACCCGAGAGGATCGTCAGCGGGTGGATGTAGCTCTCGTAGAGAATGCCGAGGACGATGTACACGACGAGGATCGCGATGACGAGCAGGATCGAGAGATTGCCGAGCGATCCCTGGAACGCCTGCGCCGCGCCCTGGAAGTGGCCGCTCACGCCGGCGGGCAGCGTGCTCGACGCGACCTCGCCGACGCGCGTGAGCGCGGGGCCGAGCGACGTGTGCGGTGACAGGCCGAATGAGATCGTCACCGACGTCAACTGTCCGTAGTGACTGACGGCCTGCGGGCCGACGACCTGCTTCGCCTTCGCCAGCGTGTCGAGCGGCACGACAGGACCGCCGCCGGTCGCACCGGGCGCGGGCGGCCCGGCCAGCGAGGGGTTCGCCGCCGACGAATTGTTCGTCGCCTTGAAATACAGCAGCGAGAGCGCCGCCGGGTCGCGCTGGAATTCCGGTGCAAGCTCGAGCAGCACCTTGTACTCGTTGACCGTGCCGTAGATCGTCGACACCCACTTCGTGCCGTACGCGTCGTAGAACGCGCTCTCGATCGCGTTGGCCGTGACGCCGAGCGCGGCGGCCTTGTCGCGATCGATCTCGACGTTGATTTGCGGGCTCTCGATCTCCAAATCGCTCGTCACGTCCTCGAGCATCGGCTCGGCGGCAAGCTTCTTCTCGAGCGCCTTCGCCGCGGCGTAGAGCTCCTGGCGATCCGGCGATTGCATCGAGTACTGATACAGGCTCTTGCTGACCTGGCCGCCGATGCGGATCGTCGGCGGATTCTGCAGGTACACCTTCATGCCGACGACGCCTTCGAGCTGCGGCCGGAGCGATTCGATGATCTGGCCGGCCAGCTGGCGGCGCTCGCTGCGCGGCTTGAGGTGCACGACGATTTGACCGAGATTCGGCCCGCCGAGCGTCTGGGCCACCGTGCCGCCGATCGTCGACACGAGCGCGTCGACGTTCGGATTCTTGCGGATGATGTCGGCCACGACGTCCTGGTACTCCACGAGCTTGTCGTAGGACGCGCCCTGCGCGGCTTCCGTCGTGACGAGGATCTGGTCCGTGTCCTGATCGGGGATGAAGCCTTTCGGGACGACCACGAACAGGACGGCGGTCCCGGCGAGCACGCCGACGAAGGCGGCCATCGTCGCGCGGCGCCGCTCGAGCACGACCTGCAGCGTGCGATCGTATTTTCCGAGCAGCCACTGGAACCACGATTCGGCGGCCTGCGCGAATCTGCCCTCGTGCTCGCTGGGCTTGCGCAGGAAGCGGCTGCACAGCATCGGCGTCAGCGTGACCGACACGACACCAGAGATGAGAATCGCGACGCAGATCGTGACCGAGAACTCGCGGAACAACCGGCCGAGCACGCCGGAGATGAAGAGCACCGGGATGAACACGGCCGCGAGCGAGAGCGTCATCGAGACGATGGTGAAGCCGATTTCCTTCGATCCGACGAGCGACGCGGCAAGCGGTTCCTCGCCCATCTCGACGTGCCGGTAGATGTTCTCCAGCATGACGATCGCGTCGTCGACGACGAAGCCGACCGAGAGAATGAGCGCCATCATCGACAGGTTGTCGAGGCTGTACCCGAGCAAATACATCACCGCGAACGTGCCGATGATCGAGAACGGCAGCGCGAGGCTGGGAATGATCGTCGCCCATGCGTTGCGCAGGAACACGAAGATGACGAACACGACGAGTGCGAGCGTCAGCACCATCGTGAACTGGACGTCCCGGTACGACTCGCGGATCGTGTCCGACCGGTCGTAGAGGACCTCCATGTGCACGCTGGCCGGCAGCTCGGCGCGGAACTGCGGCAAGAGGGCCTTGACCGCGTCGGCGACAGCGATCGTGTTCGTGCCGGGCTGCCGCTGGATGCCGAGCGTGATCGCGCGCTGCGTGCTGTCGGCCGTGTAGAGCCACGCGCCGGTCCGCGGATCCTCGACGCCATCGACGACGTGCGCCAGCTGATCGAGGCGCACGGGCGCGCCATTGCGGTACGCGACGATCATCGTCTTGTACTGCTCGGCGTTGGTCAGCTGCCCGGTCGCCTGCAGCGTGAACGCTTTGTGCGGCCCGACGATCGTGCCCGTCGGCACGTTCACATTCCAGTTCTTGAGCTGCGTCTCGATCTCGTTGATCCCGATCTGCCGTGCGGCGAGCGCGTGCGGATCCGCCTGGATGTGGACGGCGAACTTCTCGCTGCCGAGCACCTGCACCTGCGCGACGCCGCTCACCATCGAGATGCGCTGCGCGATGCGCGTCTCCGCCCACTCGTCGAGCGTCCACGCCGGCATCGTCGTCGACGTGATCGTGAGGTAGAGAATGGGCTGGTCCGCCGGATTGACCTTCGTGAACGTCGGCGGCGTCGGCATGCCTTGCGGCAGCAGGCGCGACGCCTGCGTGATCGCGGACTGGACGTCGATCGCCGCGCCGTCGAGCGGGCGGTTGAGGTCGAACTCGAGCGTGATTTGCGTCGATCCGAGCGAGTTGACCGACGTCATCGACTGCAGGCCGGCGATCTGCGAGAACTGGTTCTCGAGCGGCGTCGCGACCGACGCGCCCATCGTTTCAGGACCCGCGCCCGGCAGCTGCGCGCTCACGAGCAGCGTCGGGAAATCGACGTTCGGCAGGTCGCTCACCGGCAGCGACCGGTACGCGACGACGCCAAACAGCGCGATCGCCGCCATCAGGAGGCTGGTCGCAATCGGGCGTTTGATGAAGCCTTCAGAAACGTTCATGAGGTGGTCGCCACCGTCTGGGGAATCTGCCGCGTCTTGAACATCGTCGCGAGGTACGTATAGACGACCGGCGTGAGATAAAGCGTGATGAGCTGCGACACCATCAGGCCGCCGACGACGGCGAGCCCGAGGGGACGCCGCGCCTCGCCGCCCGACCCGTAGCCGAGCGCAATGGGCACCGATCCGAGCAGCGCGGCCATGGTCGTCATCATGATCGGCCGGAAGCGGATGAGGCAGCCTTCGAGGATCGCGTCAGCCGGCGATTTGCCGTGCTTGCGCTCGGCCTCGAGCGCGAAATCGATCTGCATGATCGCGTTCTTCTTCACGAGACCGATGAGCAGAATCAGCCCGACGAACGAGTAGATATTGAGCTCGTTGCCGAACACCCACAGCGTGATGAGCGCGCCGAAACCGGCCGACGGCAGGCCCGAAAGAATCGTGATCGGGTGGATGTAGCTCTCGTAGAGCGCGCCGAGCACGATGTAGACGACGCCGATCGCGATGAAGAGGAGCAGCCCGAGATTGGTCATCGACTGCTGGAAGACCTTGGTTTGCCCTTCGAAGCTCGTCGTCACGGTCGCGGGGAGCATCGCGTCGGCGACTTCCTTGACGCGCGCCGCGGCCTGGCCGAGCGAAATGCCCGGCTTCAGTCCGAACGAAATCGACACCGATGGCAGCTGGCCGGAGTGATTGATCGACTGTGGGCCGACCGACTCTTTGAACTTGACGACCGAATCGAGCGGCACGACCGCGCCGGTGCTCGACTTGAACCCGATGTTCTTGAGCGAGTCGGCCTTCGACTGATACTTCGGATCGAGCTCGAGCAACACGCGGTACTGGCTCGCCGGGCCGTAGATCGTCGACACCCAGGTCGATCCGAATCCGGTCGAGAGCGTGTTCTCAATCGTCGTGGCGTTGAGCCCCACGGCGGCAGCCTTGTCACGATCGATCGTCAGATCGACGCGCGGGCTCTTCATCTCCATGTCGGTCGAGACGTCCTGCACCTCGGAGACCTGATCGGCAATGGCTTGCTCGACCTTCGGTGCCCACTCGTAGAGCTCGTCGTGGTCCAGGCTCTGCAGCATCATGCTGAAGTTCTGGTTGCCCATGCGGCCGCCGATCTGCAGCGCGGGCGGCAGCGTGACGAAGGAGCGGAACCCGGCGAAGCGGCTCGTGTCGTTGCGGATCGTCTGCGCGATCTGCGCGGCGGTCTGGTCGCGCTGGGCCCGCGGGAGGAGCTGGACGGAGAACCGGCTGTTGTTCGCCGATCCGCCGTTGACGTTCGCCATGAAGGAATCGACGTACGGGTTCTTGATGACGATGTCGGCGATCTGACGCGTCCACCGCGACATGTCGTAGAACGACGTGCCCTGCGCGGCGCGCAGGTTCACCGAAATCGAATCGTTGTCCTGATCCGGGATGAAGCCCGTCGGAATGATGCGATACATCTGCACCGTCGACACCAGCACGATCGCGAAGACGGCCAGCATCACCGTCCGGTGGCGCAGGACGAGCCCGAGGCTGAGCTCGTAAGCGCGTTGCAACCGCGTGAACGCGCGCTCCAGCAGGCCGGCCACGCCCGACTTCGCGTGAAGCTTCGCGACGCGCAGGAACCGGCTGCACAGCATCGGCGTGAGCGTCACCGAGACGACGCCCGAAATCAGGATCGCGGCCGTAATCGTCACCGCGAACTCACGGAACAGGCGTCCGAGCACGCCGGTCATGAACAGCACGGGAATGAAGACGGCCGCGAGCGACGTCGTCATCGTGATGATCGTGAAGCCGATCTCCTTCGACCCGTTGAGCGCGGCTTCGACCGGCCCCTCGCCGTGCTCCATGTGCCGG
>CAYQRM010000266.1:0-12097 GCA_964419785.1 uncultured Solibacteraceae bacterium
CGACCGCGAGCTGGCGTGGGCCGCGCAGCGTCCGCCCTCGTCAGGCATGCTCTACGTCGAGGCGGAGGACGCGGGTCAGCATGGCCGGTTCGAGCAGATGACGCGCCTCTTTCAGGAGAGCGCGCGGTTGGATCGCGACGCTGGCAACCGAGAGGGTGCCGGCAACACGCTGGCGTTCAGCGCGGTCCTCAATTCTCTGGCGGGACGTTCGGATGCCGCGCTGGCCGACGCGGCCACTGCCGCGACGCTCGGACACAACGAGATCATCCTCGGATCGGTGGGGGTCGTCGACGCGCGCGCGGGACGAGCGGAGGCCGCCCGGCAATCGCTCGAGACTCTGGACCGAACCTATCCGCTGTCGACGTATGCGCTCGGCATGTACGGCCCGATGGTGCGCAGCGCACAACTCGCGCAGACGCCAGCAGCGGCCGCGGACATCACGGCGGCGACGTCAGCAGAATTGCCGTATGAGTTCGGTCAGTATGGATCGATGATCGCGCCGTATCTGCGCGGCCTCACTTACATGGCCGCGCACGCACCGGATCTCGCCGTCGTCGAATTCCAGAAAGTGATCGATCACATCGGCGTCGATCCGCTGTCCCCGCTGTACGGGATGAGCTACCTGGGCGTCGCGCGCGCGAACGGCGCGTTGGGCAAGCACGAGGGCAGCGCACGGGCCTACGAGGCGCTGCGACAGTTGTGGGCACAGGCCGGGCGCGACGCGCCAATCGTTCACGCGGCGTTCGCCGAGTCGGCGCCGGGACGGTAGTGCGCATCGACCGCGATGCGTGATCAGACTGCCGTCCTCCGACCAAGCACCGCCGGTGCGGCGGTGTCGAGCGCCAAGAGCACGCCCGCTGCGGCCAGGACCCAGTCTGCACGAATGCCCAGCGCGAAGGCGGCTGAACTTCCCACGGCCATCCAGACGAGCGGCAGCAAGTTCACGAAACGCGGAACATTCACCGAGGTGAGGAGGAGCCCGGCGGTAATGAGCGCCGTCGGGCATGGCACCGCGAACAATGGCAGGCGCGGGTATCGCAAGCCGAAGACGAGACCGGCAAAAGGATAGATCAAACCGTACACGACAAGGCCTGCACCGACGATTCCTCGGATACTCCCACTGTTCAATGCGGCGCCGCGATCGGAGAAAGCAAGCCAAGCGAACACGCCGGCCTGCAAGCCGAACATCAGCGCGAAGCCGGTCGCTGCCGGATTGATGCTTCGAAAGAACAGCCAATGGTAGGCGACGGCCGACCAGCCCCAGTGCACCGCCAAGAGCGCAAACATCGTGCGGCCGCTCAAGCGGCCCGTGCGCAACCAATTGACAACGACGACCGCGGTCGCGACCCATAACCCCACAACCGCAGGCCAGAGCGACGTGTTGTACCGACCGAACACGTCCAGAAACGCGTCGTGTGTGAACGGCAACGTCACTGGCTTACGCGATCCTCCCCATCGTCGGCCGCTTGCCGCCGAGTCCCGTCGCCTGTTCGATCACCCTCGCCGCGACGAGCAGTCCGGCTTCGTCGTAGAGACGACCGGCAAGCGTGAATCCGGTCGGCGTGCCGTTCGGGCGGAAACCCGTCGGGACCGCGATGCTCGGATGGCCCGTCAGACTCGTGATCGGATTGAGGCTGGTGAGATCGAGCGTGACCTGGCCGCCGATCACGACGTCGACGTCGCGCACGGCGCGCGCGTACGCGTCCATGATCCGAAGCCGCTCGCGATTGGCCTGCAGATAATCGACGGCCGTGACGAGGTGATACGCGCGGAGGTCGCCGTGCAGGAACGCGTACTTGAGCGCGGGCTCCTGGCCTGCCTGGACGAGCGTTTCGAATCCCGCCGCGCGCTCGGTGTACTCGATGAAGTAGCTCAAGTCGCTGCGAGGGACGTCGAGCGATCGAATCTCGTAGCCGGCCGCTTTCAGCGCGTCGACCGCGCGCGTGTTGTTCGCGCGGACCGCGGCGTCGCGCTCCTGCTCGAGCAAGCCCGTCGGCAGACCGATCTTCCGGCCCTTCGGCGATTCAGACGCGTCCCAGGCGAACGGCCACGCGTCAGGCACGGCGAGATCGTAGCCGTCGGGTCCGGCAATCGCGTGGAGCACGATCGCGCAGTCCTCGACCGTGCGGCAGAGCGGACCAATCTTGTCGAGCGTCCATCCCGCGTTCATCACGCCGCGCCGGCTCACGCGACCGAACGTGGGCCTGAGACCGACCACGCCGCAGCGCACTGCTGGCGACAGGATCGATCCGCCGGTGTCGCTGCCGATCGCGAAGCCGACCAGACCGGCAGCCGTCGCCGCGCCCGATCCCGCCGACGATCCGCTCGAGCCTTCAGCGGGATTCCACGGATTGTTCGTTCGGCCGCCAAACCACTGATCGCCGAACGCGAGCTCGCCCGTCGTGAGCTTCGCGACGAGCACCGCGCCGGCGTCGGTCAGCCGGCGCACGACCTCGGCGTCCTCATCGATCACGCGCTTCTCGAACGGTGCGGCGCCCCAGGTCGTCGGATACCCGCGCGCGGCGATGATGTCCTTGACGCCGAACGGAATGCCGTGGAGCGGCCCGCGATACTTTCCTCCCGCGAGCTCGCGATCGCGTTCGCGCGCGGTCTCGAGCGCGCGGTCGCGCGTGAGGTTCACGACGCAGTTGAGCGTCGGGTTGTAGCGCTCAAGGCGCCCCAGATAGAGCTCCGTGAGCTCCTGCGACGAGACGACTCGCCGGCGCACGAGGTCGCCAAGCTGCGCGACCGACCAGAACGCGAGATCATCGAGCGCCGCAGGTCGATTCTGCCGCGGCGTCGTCGACGGCCGATGGACGCGCTGAGGTACCTCGATCGGGATCCCCGGCACGCGCGGGTTGAACAAGATCGGCGTCGCGGCGGCGTTGTCGGGCGGCGTGCGATGCAGATCCTCGGCGCGCGTGAGGATCCGATTGAGCGATCCCACCATGAGCGCCTGCTCGGCGTCGGTGTAGGTCAGACCGGCGAGCCGCACCGCGTCGCGAACCATCTCGGGCGTCACGCGCGACGCCGGCGCTTGCTGCGCTTGCGCCCAGAGCGCACGCGCGAACGGCGCGGAGAGACCCAGGGCCGTGACACTTGCGAAGAACCGACGACGGGACGTGGATTCGCGCATAAGCCCTCGCTGTTCGCGATTTCACTGGAGCGTGTAGTGTTCGTCGTAGTCGGCCATCGCCGCGCGCACCACCTTCAACGCGTGCGTCCGGCCGTACGCCGTGGCATGCCGCTTCGGCGCGCGCCGGTTGAGAATCTCCGGCGGTGCCGGGCCGGCGTCCAGCCCGTGCCATGGGTGCGGCCGAAACGGACTCACGCCGCTCGACCTCATGCGGGCGAGCCGCTCCGCAACAGACGATCGGCGTGCCATTGGTGTGCCACGATGATACCGGGCTTCGAGCGTGTATCATCGCGGCTCGGAAACATCGGGCCATGGGGTCATTGGGTTATTGCGCAATTGGGTCATTGCTAAGCATTGACAGAAGGAGATCGTCGACGTGGATCTTGGTCTTGCCGGTAAACGTGCGCTGATTCTCGCCGCCGGAGGCGGACTCGGCTCCGCCATCGCAAGCTCGCTGGCCGCAGAGGGCGCTTCGATTTTCTTGAGCGATGTGGATGCCGCGGGGCTCGATCGCGTCCGTGGAGAGGTCAGCGCGCTTGGAAATGTACGCGTCGAGTCGCAGGCCGCCGATCTGTCGAAGCCGGGCGACATCACCGCGTTGTGCGAGCGCGCGCTGGCGGCGTTCGGCGGCATCGACATCCTCCTCAACATCACCGGCGGACCGCCCGCCGGTCCGCTGGCGCCGGTTGATGACGATGCGTGGCACAAGCATTTTGAGGCGATGGTGCTGAGCGTCTTCCGTGTGACGCGCCTGCTGCTGCCGGGCATGCGCGAGCGCAAGTGGGGCCGCATTCTCACCAGCACGTCGTCGGGCGTGCTGCAGCCGATTCCGAATCTCGGCATTTCGAACGCGCTGCGCGCGTCGCTCGTCACGTGGTCGAAGACGCTCGCGAGCGAAGTCGCCACCGACGGCGTGACGGTGAACGTGCTCGTGCCCGGACGCATTCACACGAAACGCGTCGACGAGCTCGACAAGATCGCGGCGACGCGACAGAACAAGCCGGTCGAGGAGATCGTGAAGGCGTCGCTTGCGACGATTCCAATGGGACGCTACGGACGGCCCGACGAGTTCTCGTCGGTCGCCGCGTTTCTCGTGAGCGAGGCCGCCAGCTACATCACCGGCACCGTCATTCGCGTCGACGGCGGAATGATCAAGGGCGTGTAAGGCGAAAAGGATACCGGGAATACTTTTCCCCGGGCGCCCGCTGGAAAGTATTCCCGGTATCCTTTTCGCTACTTCGCTGGCCGGACAATGATCTTCCGAAATTCGATCGGGCCGTGATCGCCTTGCAGCATCAGCGGTCCGGGCGCCGACTCGTCGCTGTCGAGCGCGCCGCCGGTGATGCCCGGAATCGCGCGATTCGCGATGACGGTTTCGCCGTTGAGAATCACCGTCACGTGGCGACCCGCGAGCGTGACGTCGAACGACTGCCACTCGCCCGCTTTGCGGGCGACGTCTTCAGTCGGCTCGAGAAAGCCGTAAATGGCGCCCAGATGATCGACCGCCGGCGGAAGTCCGGCGGTGTCCTCGATCTGCACCTCGTACCGGCCGCGCAGATACACGCCGCTGTTGCTGCCCGTCGAATATCGAAACTCGAGGTGCAGCGCGAAGTCGGTGAACGTCCGGTCGCTGACGAGATTCGCGCCGGACTTCGGACTCGTGAGCGTGTGATCGACGACGATCCACTGGTTCGTGCCCGACTGCACGTGCCAGCCGGATGTGTCGCTGCCGTTGAAGAGTTCGATCGGATCGCCCCACTCGACAGGATTGACGCGGGTGAGCGACGGCGCACGCGCCCCGATCCAGGTCATGCGTGTCCCGGACGGATCGGTCAACGAGCCGGCCAGTCGATCGCCGTCGAACCTTCCGTCGACGTGCAAATCTTTGTCGCCGCGCTCCCATTGTGGCGGGATCGAAAAGCTGAACGCGTCGCCCGCCACGTCAATTTTCGAGATCGGCCGCGCGCTCCCAGCCACTCCGACGAAACGGCCGACGAGCGTGCGCGTGCCGGACAGCTGCACTTCGAGCCACGACGGTCGAGGCCCGCTCGCTGTCGCGAGCGTCATGTCCCAGCGGCCAATGAACGGAGACGACGGCGCGCGCTGAGCGGCGATGCCACCCGAAAGGCACAGCGCGACCGTGGCTGCGCCGGCGATCTGAGGGACCTTCACGCCAGGAGCATAGCGCGCTACGTGCGAATCGCGGAGACGGGATCGACGCGGGAGGCGCGGACGGCCGGCGCCAGACTGCCCGCAAGCTCGAACGCGGCGGCCACGGCGATCGCCACGGCGAACGTCAGACCATCGGCCGGCGACACGCCGGCAAGCAGCGCCTGCATCGCGTGGCCAGCCGCGTACGCGAGCACGGCGCCGGCCGCAATGCCGGCGAGGATCAGGCCGCCGGCCTCACGCGTGATCATCGCGAGAATTCTCCGGCGGTCGGCGCCGAGTGCGAGGCGCACGCCGATCTCCTGGGTCCGCTGCGACACCGTAAACGAGAGCAACCCGTGGATGCCGATGGCCGCGAGCAACAGCGCGAGCGCGGCGAACAACCCGATCACGCGGAGCTGCACGCCGCGCGATGCGGTCTTGAGCGCGACGATGTCTTCCATCGGGCGCACATCGGAGATCGGTTGATCCGGCGCCGCGCGGCGGATGATCTCGCGCACGGGCGCCGCGAGCGCAACCGGATCGCCACTGGTACGAACCGTGAGGTCGTTCGGAAAGTAGCCGATGAAGTCGCCGTCGGCGACCTGCCGGTACGACACGTATACCTGCGGCTCGCTCGGCCGCTCGAGGCTGCGCACGCGCACGTCGCGAACGACGCCGATGACCGTGCGTTCGGCGAGCGCGATCGTAAACGTCCGTCCGATCGGATCGACGCCCGGCCACAGCCGCGCCGCGAGCGACTCGCTCACGAGCGCCACGGACCGACGATCGGCGGTGTCGGACTCGCTGAAATCGCGCCCGCGCACGATTCCAATCGCCATCGTCTTGAAATAGTCCGGCGTGACGTAGCGCAGGCTCGCCGTATCCTCGCCGCCGCGCACGGTCGATGGTCCCTTGAGCGCGACCGGCCAGATCCCGCCGCCGCGAACGAGCGGAAGACCGCCGATGTACGACGCGCTCGACACGCCCGGGAGCGCGCGCACGTCGGCGAGCACGCGGTCGTAGAAGGCGACGCGCGTGGCTGTCGCGGCGTAGCGCGGCAGCGCAAGATCGGTGCGGAGCGTCAGCACTCCCGCGGGGCGAAACCCGGGATCGACATGCTGCACGTTCCACAATGCGCGCAACAGCAATCCGGCCGATACGAGCAGCACGACGGACAACGCGACCTCGGCGATCACGAGCAGTCCGCGCGTGCGCTCCTTTGGGCCGCCGCCGGCGCGCGCCCCCTCACGCAGGCCGTCAACGTCTACGCGCCGGCCGATGCGCAGCACCGGCACGAGGCCGAAGACGAGGCCGGTTACGATCGTGAGCACGCACGCAAAGCCAAGCACGCGCAGATCGATCGTCGGTGGATGGGCGATCGGCAGATCCGTCGGCACGAGCTCTGTGAGCAGCGGGACGCCAACCATCGCGACCGCGACGCCAACTGCGCCGCCCGCCGCGGCCAGCACGAGACTCTCGGTCGCGAGCTGTCGGACGAGGCGCTCGCGCCCCGCACCGAGCGCCGCGCGAACAGCGAGCTCGCGGCGCCGGCCGATCGCGCGCGCGATTAGCAAGTTGGCGAGATTCGCGCACACAATCAGCAGCACGCACGCCGCCGCACCGCCAAGCGCCAGAATCAGGAATCGCGGCTGCGACGACACATCATCGCGCATCCAGCTGACGACGGCGGAGGTGCGATCGTTCTCGCGCGGAAATTGCTTCTCGAGCAGCGCCGCGACGCGCACAAAATCGGCTTGCGCCTGCGCGAGCGTCACGCCCGGCCGGAGCCGCGCGACGCCGTTCAGATAGTTGTCCGTGCGATCGGCGTACGCCGCCTCGGGAAGGCGTTGCGGCACCCAGATTGCGATCGAGCTGTCGGGAAAGCGGAAGTCGGCCGGCATGACGCCGAGCACGGTATACGGCTCGTCGTTCAGCGTGAGCGTGCGCCCGACCACGGTCTGGTCGCCACTGAAGCGCGCGCGCCAGTACGCGTAGCTCAGCATCGCGGTCCCCGGCGCCCCCGTGGCATCATCGCTCGGCGAGAAATCGTGACCGATGAACGGGCGCACGCCCAGCGCGCTGAAGAGATCGCCGGAAACGAGCCCGACCTCGAGGCGCTCGGGCGTCCCGCCGCCGGACAAGTTGAGCGAGTACGTCGTGTACGTGCCCATGGCGCTCGCGACCGTATTCATGCGCTTCCAGTCGCGATAGTTGCCGGGCGAGAGCTCCATGCCCGAGTAGCCGGGCGTCGTCTCGAGCACGTTCACGAGCCTGCCGGGATCGGCAAACGGCAGCGGCCGAATCAACATGAAGTCGGCGACGGAGAACACCGCGGTGTTCGCGCCGATGCCGAACGCGAGAATGACGATCGCGGTGAGCGCGAAGGCGGGCGACGCGCGCAGCCACCGGAACGTGTAACGCAGATCCTGGTGCGCGAGCTCCACGTGCACGGCTGCCGCGTTCGCGAGGATTTCCGGAACGACGAGAAACCAGATCAGCGCGCGGCCAGCGGCGCCGGCGCGACGCCAGCGGTCGCGGAACATCGCGACCATCTCCTCGCCGTACTCGTTGCGGAAGGATCGCGGGTACAGGTGCAGCAGCCCGCGGTAGAACAGCATCACGCCTTCCCTGCGGTCAGACCGACGTGGCGCGCGATCCTCACGAGATCGCTCAGACGACGCATTTCCGCTTCGGCCACGCGCCGGCCGAACGGCGTGAGCCGGTAGTACCGGCGGCGCTCGTCGTCATCCTTCGCGGCCGGACGCTCCCGCGGTTCGACGATCAGGCCCTGCTCGAGCATGCGCTGAATCGATCGGTACAGCGTGCCGGCGCTCAGCTTGAGACGGCCGCCGGTGCGCGCGGCCACCTCCTGAATCATCGCGTAGCCGTGACGGTCTTCATCGGCGAGCGCCATGAGGATGTGGAACGTCGCTGGCGGCAGCGGCAACAGCTGGTCGGGCGAGGGATCGGCGGAAGGACGCACGAACCCCAGTGTATCCAGTGTGGTTATATTGTCAATGGCTACATCACGAGCCGTGGAACCCCGAGGAACCCTACTTGAGTTTCCGCGCGGCAGCGTCCGCCCGCTTCCGCAGGTCCGCAAACGCATCGCCCTGCGCGTCCTTGCGGATCGACTCCCACGCCGCGAGCGCGCCCGCGCGATTGCCCGCGGCCTCGAGCAGCGTCGCAAGACATGCCTCACCGGTGAGTCGGTGAGCAGAATCGATCCGCGGCTGATCGGTGACGAAGACCTTCACCGTAGCAGCCTGCTCCGCCGGCGGCGTGAGCGCGGCGAATCGTTTGAGGGCGTCGGCGTCTTCGTGCGAGCCGCACGCGGACCAGTAAATGTTGTACAGATCGCCGCGCATCGATTCATCGACGATCTCGCCGTTCTTGCGCATGTCATTAATCACCGCGATGTAGTCGGCGTCGCCATCCGATCCGCGGTTCTTCATCGCGGCCAGTTGCAGAACGCGCACGTAATCTTTCGCGCGTCCCGAGGCGAGCGCTTTCTCAAACTCCGCCTTGCCTTCGTCGAGCGGCGCGCCGTGACCGAGCAGGTAATGCCCGAGATACGCGTGCGCGTAGGGATTGGCCGGATCGATCGCGATCGCGTCGCGGTACGACTGCGCTGGATCGCCCGCCGAGCGACCGTCGCGGGCTTCGAGCGACGCGCCGTATCCAATGTGCGCCAGCAGATCGGCCTTGCGCGCGCCGCCGGCCATCGCGGCGCCTCGCGTCATGACCGGCGTCAGCCGATCGACGACCGACGAGAAGGTCTGGTTCGCGGCGACGCGAATGTTGTCGAGCCACGCCATCGCCAGGTTCTCCTGCGCGACGCGAAGGTCTTGCGCTTCCTTGCTCAGTTGGCCGGTCAATTTCGCCAGGAGTCCGCCCGACTCGGCCACTTTCAGCGCTTCGTCGAGGTCCGTCCACGCGCGTTCGTAGTCGCCGCTCCGACGCGCCGTGGCTTCCGTCTTGACGAGCTCTTCGACCTGCCGGCGTCGATCGCGCGCATCGCCGACGGTGCGCACAAGCTGCAGGATCGCAAAGCCCAGCGCGAGCACGGCTGACGCCTGCGCCACCCACTTCATCGCCGATCCGCCAGGTTTGGTCTCAGCCACGGCCGCGGTACCTCAGCACAAGCAAAGTCAGGTCGTCCTCGGGCGGCGCACCAGCCTCGAAACGCTCGACGGCCTTCGCGATGTGACTGACAATTTCATCGGGCATCTTGCGCGCCGCGTCCTTGAACGCGCGATCGAGCCGCTCGATCCCGAATTGCTCGCCCGCAGCGTTGCGCGCATCCGTCGCCCCATCCGTATACAGCACCATCGTCGTCTCACGCTCGAGCTGGATTGACGCCTCTCTGTAGGTCAGGTCGTCGACGATGCCGAACGCCATGTGCTTGTCGAGGGCGGGCGACGAGAGCGCGCCCGAGGGAGAAATGAGCACGATCGGATTGTGGCCGGCGTCGACGAGCGTCAAGAGGCCTGTCGCCAGATCCAGCGCGCCGACAATCGCCGTGACGAACGTCATGCGCTCATTCTCGCGCGCAAGCTCGCGGTTCATGCGCGTCGCGACGTCTGCGACGGTCGCATCGCCGGTCGCCGTCGCGCGAAACAACGTCTTGGCGACCGCCATGTACAGCGCGGCAGCGATACTCTTGCCGGCGACGTCCGCGACGATGAACCAGAGGCGACCGCCTTCGAGGACGAAGTCGTAGAGATCGCCGCCGATCGATCGTGCGGGCTGAAGCCGCGCGGCAACCGCGATTTCCGGCCGCGCCGGAAGATCGCGCGGCAGCATCGACATCTGCAGGTCGTGGGCGATCGAGAGCTCATGTTCGAGGACCTTGCGCGCCGCGGCTTCCTCGGCAAGCTCGACGTTGCGCACGCGAAGCGCCGCCGCAGATGCGAGCGAGACGAGCAGGTCGAGATCGTGGTCGGTGAACCGTCGCACGGTCGCACGCGAGCACAACACGATCAACCCGAGCGTGCCAGACGCATCGACCAGCGGCGCGGCGAGGATGCTGCGGATTCCCGTTGCCACGATCGATTGCGATCCAGCGAGCCGCTCGTCGAGCGTGGCGTCGATGGTGAGCAGCGGCTTCGCCTTGCCCGCGACTTCGTCGATGATTCGGCGCGCGACCGTCATCGGTTTCGTGATGATCGGCAGCCTGCGACTCGCCGCCGGCGCGTATTGACCGTCCGGTGCCCGCAAGAGGATAACGCCCTCCTCGGGTCGCACCACGTCGAACGATCGATCGAGAATCAACTGCAGCAGTTCCGGCAGCGAGAGCGCGGTCGCGAGCGCGCGATGGATCTCGTTCAGCAGCTCGAGTCTCGCCGCCTGGCGCTCGCCGGCATGCTCGACTGACGACACGGGCTCCGAGGCCTGTGGAACCTCGGCGGTCGCATCGCTGATCACCTCGACGACCGTACCGCCGAGCTTGAGGCGATCGCCGGGACGAAGGCGCGCCGATCCCGAAATCAACTCGCCGTTGAGCTGCGTGCGGTTGGTCGCGCCGAGGTCCTCGATCCACCACGATTGGTCGCGCAACACGAAGCGCGCGTGCTGCCGCGACACGCTCGAATCATTGATGACGAGGCCCGCCGTGTTCGACCGGCCGATAACGACCTCGCCGGCGGTAAGGTCATGCGTGAAGGGATTGCCTCCCGGCGGCTCGACGCGCAGGCGAACGCTCATGCTCCGGCTGCAACGCGTGTCACGGCCTCTTCGCGGGTGGTGTCGACGGCGAAGAGCGGCAGGAATCCGGCGAGGCTGAACACCATGCGCACCGGGTCACCCATCGCGCAGAGCGCCACCGATCCGCGTGCGTCCTTCATCTTCTTGGCGAGCGCGAGCATCACGCGCAACCCGGCGCTGCTGATGTACTCGACGCCCGCGAAATCGACGACCACCTTCCGCTCGCCCGACGCGAGGAGCTTGACCTGGTGTTGCTCGAGCCGGTCGGATGTCGTGCTGTCGATGCGTCCGACCGGCGCGACGACGACGGTCCCGCGCTCGCGCACTTCATGAATGTCCATCACGCGTCCTCGGTGCGGCCGGGCCGGTGTCGTCCGGCCGGAGGCGCCATGCCAACTTCAAGTGATTGTGCTCGTCTCGTCGCTCGTACGCCAACTCATCGACAAGCGATTCGGCGAGCTTGATGCCCAACCCGCCTGCGGGCCGCGACTCGAGCGCCGACGAGGTGTCTGGCGCCGGCGCCTGGCGTGGATCGAATGGCGGCGCGCTGTCGACGACCTCGACCGTCACGACCCGATCGTCGCGCGCGAACGTCAGGCCAATCGTGCCCGGCTGATGCCGAAACCCGTGGCGAACGATGTTCGAGAGTATTTCGTCAAGCGCGACCTGGAACCGCCACCGCGCGTCAGGCGGTACGCCCTGCAGCCGGCAGAACTCGTCGAAATCCGCCGCCGCCCGAATGACGCCCTCGCTCGTCGCAGGCACCGATGCGGTCGCGCGGGACATATCGGCGGACTATACCAATTGGAAGCAGATTGCGGGCCGAACGCGGATTGCGAGGGCCGAACAATCTCCAATGTAACGCCTGTGATACAACGTCCCCGGCACACCAACTTTCCCGGGGTTGGCCGTGTAATTCATGCTGGAGCCCATTGACGACGCCGTCCTGGTGGCCCGCTGTCTAAGGGGTGACCGGGACGCGTTTGAGCCCCTCGTCACGCGATACGAGCGCGTGCTGTTTTCCGTCGCGCTGCGATTGACCGGCGATTACGAAGACGCCCGCGACGCCACGCAGAACGCGTTCGTTCGCGCGTACGAGCACCT